>NZ_JAEVHL010000120.1 GCF_016803395.1 Micromonospora tarensis
CTCGGACCCGGCTCGCCGGGCAGCTGCCCGCGCCCACACTCGACGAGCCGGTGCGGCTCTGGGTCGACCGCAGCTTCACCGTCCGGGGCAGCGGCACCGTCGTCACCGGCACCCTGGGCGCCGGTCGCCTCCGGGTGGGCGACGAGCTGGAGTTGGCGGGCGCCGCCGACCCGGTCCGGGTCCGTGGCCTGCACTCCCTGGGCGAGGCCCGACCGGAGGCGACGGCGGTGGCCCGGGTGGCGGTGAACCTGCGCGGTACGCCCCGCGAGCGGCTCGGTCGGGGCGACGCGTTGCTCACCCCGGGCCGCTTCCACCACACCGACCTGGTCGACGTCCGGCTGGTCGGCGACCCGGCCGCCGACCTGCCGGCCACCCTCACCCTGCACGTCGGGTCGGCCGCGGTGCCGGCACGGGTCCGACCGATCGGCCCGGACACCGTGCGGCTGCGGCTGGCGCCCGCTGCCGTTGCTGGTGGGTGACCGGGCGTTGCTGCGGGACCCGGGCGGCACCACGTCAGCGGTGGGGTGCGGGTGCTGGACGTGGCGCCGCCACCGTTGGCCCGCCGGGGTGCGGCCGCCGCCCGCGCCCTGGTCCTCGCCGAGCTGGACGGTCGACCGGACCTGGCCGGGGAGTTGCGCCGCCGCCGGCTGATCCGCTCCGGCGCGTTGATCCGAATGGGGGTGCCGGTGCACGCCGAGCCGGTGGCCGGTGACTGGCTGGCCGACCCGGAGCACTGGCAGCGGCTGCGTGCCCAGGTCACCGACGAGGTCGCCCGGTACGCCCGGGAGCACCCGTTGGAGCCGGGGATGCCGGTGGACGCGCTACGCCAGCGCCTCGCCCTGCCCGACCGGGTGCTGGTCGAGGCGCTGGTCCGGCCGCCGCTGCGGATCCACGCCGGGCGGGTCGGCGCGGCCGGTGCCGACGTCCTGCCCGAGCCGGTGGCGCGGGCCGTGCGGCGGGTCCGCGACGAGTACGGTGACCGGCCGTTCCGCGCCCCGGAGGCGGACCGGCTCGTGGAGATCGGGCTGGGTCCCCGGGAGATCGGCGCGGCGGTGCGCGCCGGCGCGCTGCTGCGGTTGGCGGACAACGTGGTGCTGCTGCCCGACGCGCTCGACGACGCGGTCCGGGTGTTGGCCGGGCTGCCGCAGCCGTTCACCCTCTCCGCGGCCCGGCAGGCGTTGGACACCACCCGGCGGGTGGCGGTGCCGCTGCTGGAGCTGCTGGACCGTCGGGGCGCGACCCGACGCCTGCCCGACGACGCCCGGATCGTCGTCACCTGAGCGCCGTCGCCGCCCGGGGCGGACGGGGTTGCGTCCACCTGCGACGCTGGACCGATGGTGGAGGTGATCCGCCGCCCGGAGCGGCCCTCCGGCGTCCGCTGGCGGGCGATCGTCGCGGTGGGGCTGCGCTGGGGGCTGCCGCTGCTCTGGGTGCTCTGGGCTGGGCTGGCCTGGTGGGTGGAGCCCCGCGAGTCGACCGAGGCCCAGCTGGACCGGGATCTCGCCGCTGGCCGGGTGGTGACCTACCAACGGGCGGACGGCTGGGCCGACGGCGCGTACTGGGGCAGTCGACCGGATCCGCAGCCCGCCGCGCGGGGTTGGCTGCACGTCTGGACCGTGCCCAGTGGCCAGATTCGGTACGCCCCCGTCGAGCCGCCCGATGCGGAGTCGTACCCCGCCGAGCCGGACCTGTCGGCGCACGCCGTGCGGGATGCCCGGCTCGCCGCCGTCGCCGGCCCGTGGCAGTCCGGCGGTGACTCCGCGCACCGCATCGCGGCCACCGCGGGTCTGCTCTCCGGCGCGCTGACAGTGCTCTGGCTGGGCCGGTTGGTCGGCGGCGCGCCGCCGCGGGCCGGCACCCGGTGGTTCTGGTTCTGGGTGGGTCTGCTGCCGGTCGGGGTGGGGGTGCTGGCCTGGACTTACCGGGAACTCTGGCGGCCACCGTCGACGGCGGTCGGCGACCGTGGCTCGGGGTGGCGCGGAGTGGGCTGGCTGGTGCTCGCCGGCATCGGGATCAGCCTTCTGGTGTCCGTCGCCCGGATCGTGTTCGGGACGAGGGCGGTGCCGGGCTGAGCGGTGCCGTCGAGCTAACCGACCCCCTGGTCGGCGGTGGTCACCTACGGTGACGCCATGGACCCTTCGGCGGTCTGGCGGGACAGGCAGCACCGGTGGCGGATCGAGGCGTACCGCGCGCCGGACCTGCGCTTCGCCATCTACGCCACCAACGGCCCCACCGAGTCGGTGCCGCTGTGGCTGTTCGGCATGTCGGCGCTGGCCCGCTGGTTGATGACGCACGCCATCTCGCTGGACGACCTGGAGGTCGACTGAGTCCGGCGGGCGCAAACCGGGCCCGGAGCAGGCCGCGCTGCGGTTGAGTGACCTCAGGCGGCGGACGGGGGTGCGCGATGGGCGGTCAGCTCGGGCAGTTGGCGCTGGTGGCCGTGCTGGTGCTGGTCAACGCGGCGCTCTCCGGTAGTGAGATGGCACTGGTGACCCTGCGTGAGGGGCAGCTGCGGCGGCTGGGCCGGCGTAGCCGCGCCGGTGACCGGTTGGTGCGGCTGTCCCGCGACCCGAACCGCTACCTGGCCACCATCCAGCTCGGCATCACCCTGGCGGGGTTCCTCGCCTCGGCGGCGGCCGCGGTGTCGTTGGCCGGGCCCCTGGTCGGGCCGCTGGGCTTCCTCGGCGGGGTGGCGCGTCCCGCCGCTGTGCTGCTGGTGACCGTGCTGTTGACGTTCGTCACCCTGGTGCTCGGGGAGTTGGCCCCGAAGCGGCTGGCCATGCAGCGGGCGGAGCGCTGGGCGTTGCTGAGCGCCGGCCCACTGGACCTGTTGGCCCGGGTGTCCCGGCCGGCGGTGTGGCTGCTCAGCCGGGCCACCGACGCGGTCGTGCGGCTCGCCGGAGGTGATCCTCGGGCAACCGGGAGGAGATGACCGAGGAGGAGTTGCGGGAGATGCTGGCCAGCCAGCGCGGCCTGTCGGCCCAGCAGCGCGAGATCCTCACCGGTGCCTTCGACATCGCCGGCCGGACGCTGCGGGAGATCCTGGTGGCCCGCCGGGAGGTGACCACGCTGCCGGCCAGCCTGAGAGCCGACGAGGGGGTACGCCGGCTCGCCGCCGCCGGCCGGTCCCGCGCTCCGGTCACCGGTCCTGGCGGCCTGGACGAGGTGCTCGGGGTGGTGCACATCCGCGACCTGGTGCGGGCCGGCCCGGCCCCGGTGGGCGAGCGGGTCCGCGCACCGCTGCTGCTGCCGGTCACCCTGCCGGTCGCCGACGCGTTGCGCAAGCTCCGTCAGGAGCACCAGCAAATCGCCCTGGTCGTCGACGAACACGGGGGCATCGACGGCATGATCACGATGGAGGACCTGTTGGCCGAGGTGGTCGGCGAGCTGTACGACGAGACCGACCGCGACGTGCACGGGGTGGTCCGGGAACCGGACGGGTCCCTGCTGGTGCCCGGCGACTTCCCGCTGCACGACCTGCCCGACCTGGGGGTGCGACTGAGCTTCCCGTTGTCCCGGGACTACACCACGGTGGCCGGACTGGTGTTGGCCCGGCTGCGGCACCTACCGGACTCCCCGGGCGAGACGGTACGCCTGCCCGGGTTGACCCTGCAGGTGGTGGAGGTCGCCGACCGGGCGGTGCGCCGGGTGCGGCTGTGCGGGTTCGTCACCGAGCGCTGAGCATCACCCTTGAGGGCGACAGAAGGGCTGAATCGCCGCTACCTGGAGCCGACCCGCCTACCGTGCGACACGTGAAGGACCGAGGGTTGCGTACGTTCGTCACGGTGCTGGCCGGGCTCGCGGTGATCTACTTCGGCAGCGCCGGCCGCGACCCCGAGGAGGGCCGTGGCATCTCCGGCGGGGTGATCGTCCTGGCGTTGCTCGCCGCGTTGCTCGTGTGGCACCTGACCCGCCCCGGTGACAAGACGGTGAAGTGAGCCGGCTCAGCGGGCGGCCACCCGGGTGACCTCCCCAGCGGACTCCTCGCCCAGTGCCACCCGGACCAGCGCCGAGGCCAACCGGCCGAAATCCGGTTCGTCGACGAGACCGGCGAGCCGCTCCGGCGAGCCCGGCAGACCCAGCCGCTTCGCGCCGGCCAGCGCCCGACGGTCGGCGTACGGGCGCAGGTCAGACCAGACCGCCTGCGCCTCACGCAGGTAGATGTCCGCCCCGGTGGGGCCGATGCCGGGGAACTCGGTGAGCCGCCGCCGCAGCCCGGCCGGGTCGCCAGTGGCCTCGCGGTGCAGGCGTCGCAGGTCACCGTGCCAACGGTCCAGGCACAGTCGCGCTCCGGTGCCGAGCATGGTGGCGGTCCGCTCGTCGTAGCGGCGGTAGTGGCCCCGGCCCAACGCGTCGACGCGATCCTGCCAGCTGGCCGCCTCCATCGCCTGCGGCGTGCGGTAGCCGGCGGCGAAGAGCTCGCGCGCGGCGTCCACCGCCACGCAGGCCCGGATCCGGGTGCTCAGCAGGGTGGTCAACACCAGCAGCTGGTACAGCGGACCGGGCCGGTCGGAGAGCCGGATGCCGGCCTCCTCCGCGTACGTGCGGCCACGCCGGTCCAGCAGGACCCGCGCCACCGTTCGGTCATTGCCCACACCGACCGGGTACCCACTGCGTGCCCCGCTAGCCGTCGCGCCGGCGTCCGCTACCGGAATGCCGCCGGGGCGGGCGGGTATGCCGGCCGTGGAGGCGGTCGATGCCGCTTCCCACCCGGAGGGAGACACCCGTGGTCAACCCGCAGCAGGAAGAGTTCCGGCGCAACGCCAAGGGCGCCACCAGCCAGGACAGCAAGGGGCCCAAGCCGACCGGGCACCCGCTCAACCGTGGCTCGTCACGGGGCGACGAGGGTCGACCGGTGCCCAAGGGGCAGGTGTCGCCGTACGGCCCGGCCGGCGAGCCGGTGGCCGAGGACGACAGCGACACCCGCTGACCAAGGCCGCCTAGTGGCCGCGACCTGGCGGCGCCGCAACCTGTTCCAGGTGGCGGCGGCCGCCAGTCCGTACGCGAGGTGCGGAACGATGTCCGCGAGCCAGTCGGAACGCCGCCAGGTGCGCGGGTCACTGATCCCCAGCGCGGTGATCGACCCGTCGGTCATGGTCATCACGCCGGCGCCGAGCACGCCGGTGGCCATCGGCAGCGGCTGGCGGCGCCCACCGGCGTAGAGCGCGAACGCGACGCCCGCGGCGACGCCCAGCCCGTACCCGATCAGGGGGCCGAGGCCGGAACGGCGGTTGGCCCGGCGCGCCCCGGAGCCCAGGTCCAGGTGCGCGATCCCGGCCAGCCGGTCGACGGTCTCCTGGGGGACGTCGCTCTCCGGTCGTCCCCGCAGCGCCATGTCCAGGTAACTGACCACGTTCAGCGCGGTGCTGCCGACGGCGCCAGCGATGGCGCCGTCGGCCACGTCGGCCCGCCTCACTTCGGGTCGCCCGGTTCGCGTTCGCTCTTCGGGCCGTACGTGCGGTCGCCGCGCACCACGCCGCGTTGGCCGCGATCCTCCTGGAGGATCCGGTTGGCGACCTGGTTGGCCTTGCCGTCGGGTACCCGGCGTCCGGAGTCGTCGATCGCGTTGCGCAACCGCGCCCGCTGCCTGTCGTACGCGTTACTGCCCGGCCGTGGTCCTGGCACTGGCTGCCTCCCTCGTCGGTCTGGGCGTCCGCTCACGCCTCGTCGCCGTCGGCTTACCGCGGCCGTCTACCCGTCTGGTGACCGACCAACCCCGGGCGGTCAGTGCGGCGCGCGGACCACGACGACCGGGCAGTGCGCGTGGTGCAGCAACGACTGACTCACCGACCCCAGCAGCAACCCGGTCACCTCGCCGCGCCCCCGCCCACCCACCACCGCCAGCTGGGCGGTGCGGGACTCCTCGGCGAGCACGCTGCCGGCTCGGCCGTGCACCGCCCGGCAGGTCAACCGCAGCCCGGGGTGGTGCTCGGTGAGCCCGCTCAGCCACTCGGCGAGCATCCGCTGCTGTTCGTTGTGCAACGTCGCCTCGTCGTACACCAGGGGTTGCATGTCGCCGGGGCCGCTGCTGCCCGGGTGCCGGTAGGCGTGCACCGCCACCAGCGGCACGCCCCGCGACACGGCGGCCTCGGCGGCGACGTCGGCGGCCAGCCGGGACGCCGGCGAACCGTCCACCGCGACCAGCACCGGCTGTCGGGTCGGGGCGCGCCGCGCGCCACCAGCACCGGGCAGTCGGCGTACGCGGCGACCTGCACCGCGACCGAGCCGACCAGCAGCGCGGAGAAACCACCCAGCCCACGGTCGCCGAGCACGATGAGCGCGGCGGTGGGGGACTCGCCGACCAGGACCGCGGCGGCCTCACCGTCGATGATCTCGCCGGAGATCGACAACCCCGGTGCGGTGGCCTCGGCCTCGGCCACCGCGGCCTCGACCAGCTCCTCGGCCCGCCGGCGCAGCCCACCGCCGGGCGGCGCGTCCGGGGCGGGGGAGACCGGCACGTGCAGCAACGGCCAGATGAAACCGTGCACGAGCCGCAGCGGCCGGTGCCGGCGGGCCGCCTCGGTGGCGGCGAGGCGGACGGCGCGCAGCGCCGGCTCCGAGCCGTCCACGCCGACCACCACCGCCGCGTTGTTCGCCGAGTTCACCGCCCACCTCCGCTCGCGGCCAGTATCGCGGGCCCGGACGCCTCCGCGCCGCGATACCGCTGAGCACGTCGAGGTCGGTACGCTGGCCACGACCGGCCGGAGAGGGAGCGTCGCCGATGGGTGAACCAGACCAGCCGAGTACCGCTCGCATGATCGACTTCTGGCTCGGCGGCCGGCATCACTTCCCGGTGGACGTGGCCGCCGCGACCGCCTTCGAGCAGGCGTACGGGCCGTGCGCGCCGGTGTTCAGGGAGCTGCGGGCGTTCCTGGGCCGGGCGGTGCGGGCGATGGCCGGGCAGGGCGTGGACGGTTTCCTGGTCTTTGGTGCGGGAGTGCCCACAATGGGCAACGTGCACGAGGTCGCCACGGACGCGACGGTGCTCTACACCGACGTCGACCCGGTCACCATCCGGCTGGGGCAGAGCATCCTCGCCGGCAGCGACCGGGCCGGCTACGGCTTCGGCGACGCGACCGACGTCGGCACTGTCGACCCGGCGCAGCTGCACCGCTTCGTGCCGGGCTGGGGTCGACGGCCGGTCGGGGTGGTCTTCCTCGGCCTCGCCGCGTTCCTGGACGACGCCACGCTGACCCGCACCCTCGACGAGCTGTACGCTGCGGCGGCGCCGGGCAGCCTGCTCGCGGTGGACTTCGACACCGAGGAGTTGGCGGGCCATCCGCGGGCGCTGGCGATGATGGGGCCGCAGTTCCGGATGCGCCCACCGTCGACCTTCGCGCCGCTGCTCGGTCGGTGGGTGCCGACCGCGGACGGGATCGTCCCGGTCGCCGAGTGGCGGCCGGAGGGTGCGCCGGCGCGGGTGCCCGACGCGTTCCACGGTGTGCTCGCGACCCGCGGCGGCGACTGACCGCGCGGATCGGCTCGTCCCGGCGGCCCCGTATGATGCTTGCCGTATAGCAAGTTTCTGGGGAGGGTGACGATGGTAGACGCGCCGGACGTGGTGTCGCGCGCGTTGCGCGAGGCCCCACCCGACCAGTTGGCGGAGGCGGCGGACCGGGCGATCCGGTCGACGATGGGCGCGCTGCGCACCGACGTCTTCGTCGCCGACTACCGGATCAGCGGGCTCTGGCCGGTGCTGGATCCGGACCTGCCGGCGGCCGGGTTCCTGGCCTGCCACACCGTGGCCCAGCGCTGCTTCAGCAGTCAGCAGCCGGTGCGTGATGCCGCCGGTGACGGCCCCTGCCGGCTCTACCTGCCGTTGACGGTGTGGGGGGAGCGGCTGGGCGTGCTGCTGATCGAGCTTCCCACCGTACCGAATCCGGCGGTCACCGGTTGGGCGACGGACATCGCCGACGCCCTGGCGGTGGCGATGCGCGCGGCCGACCGGGAGACCGACCGGTACCGGCGGGCCCGCCGTCGTGAGCGGCTGACGATGGCCGCCGAGATGCAGTGGGACCTGCTGCCCGGTCGCGGTGTGGCGCACCACGCGTTCGATCTGGCGGGTCAGCTCGAACCGGCGTACACCGTGGGTGGAGACCACTTCGACTGGTCGTTGGACGGCGACCGGCTCACCGTGACGGTGCTCAACGGCGAGGGCAGTGGTCTGGCGGCGTCCCTGTTGACAGCCGTCACTGTCAACGCGATGCGCAACGCGCGTCGCTCCGGCGGCGGCCTGGTGGAGCAGGCCGAGCTGGCCTCGGACACGGTCTTCTACCAACACCGGGGCGCCCGGTACGTGGCCACCCTGCTGCTCGAGGTGGACACCCGCACCGGTCGGGTGCGGGCGGTCGACGCGGGTTCCCCGCACCTGCTGCGGATGCGCGGGTCCTCGGTCGAGCCGATCAAGCTCGACCAGCAGCTGCCGCTGGGCATGTTCGCCGAGACCCGTTACGAGCTGCAGGATCTGCACCTTGAGCCGGGGGACCGGCTCTTCGTGGTCAGCGACGGGGTGTGGGCCGCCGAGCCACCGGGCCAGGAGCCGTACGGGCAGCAGATGATGGCGCGTTCGCTACGCGCCACGCGGCTGCAGCCGCCGGCCGAGGCGGTTGGTACGGTAATGCGCGAACTGCACGCTTACCACGCGGATTCCGATCTGCGCGACGACGCCGTCGTGGTCTGTCTGGACTGGCACGGTCCGCGGGAGCGGGGCAGAGGGTGAGGCTCGCCGCCGTGCCGGGCGGGCAGCAGTGCGACGACGGCAGGGGACATCAGGTGGAGCGACCTGCGGATCTCGCCGCGGCGATCGACGCGGCTGCCCAGACGTTGATCGCCGTGCTCGACTCGGCCGCGTCGCGGCACCAGGTGCCGCCCACCCAGTTGCGGGTGTTGACGCTGATCAGCGAGCGCCCGGAGACCAACGTCAACGGCCTGGCGGAGCTGCTGGACGTGGTGCCCTCGTCGGCCAGTCGGCTGTGCGACCGGTTGGAGGCGACCGGGCTGTTGCGTCGGATGGCCGATCCCCGCGACCGGCGTGAGGTGCGGTTGGTGCCGACCGCCGCCGCGCTGGCCCTGCTGGGGGAGTTGGCCGAGCGGCGGCAACGTGCGGTGCGGGCGGTGCTCGACCGGATGCCGGCGCGGACGCAGCACGACCTGTTGCTGGCGTTGGCCGCGTTCGCCCGGGCGGCGACGTCGGTGCCCGAGCAGCAGACCGACTCCGCGGTGCAGACCGCCTGAGGGTCGTCCACTAGTATCCTAGGATGTCTTACGAGTGGTGATGCCACCACAGCGCGGCACAGCCGCACCGACGGCCAGCTGCCAGGGCCCGGCCAGCGAGAGGAAGCCCGATATAGTGGCAGCGCACCCACCCGCCCGCGATCATCGAGATCGCGGGCCGCATCAGGGGAAGGGGCCCCGCCCGGGGCCGCAGGGGAGAGAGCCGGCGGTGGCCGGCCCGACAGCGCGTACGACCCTCAGCCGCGCCCGACGTCGGCCGGGGGCCCGCGTGCCGTGGAGGAGGATCGGTGTCGCGTCGGCCGGCTCGGGCAGAGCAACCGCCGGACACCGGTGACCAGACTCCCGGCAACCAGGTGCTCACCCTGCCCAACCTGATCAGCTTCGGTCGGCTGCTGGGTGTGCCGCTCTTCCTCTACCTGTTCCTGGTCGCACGGGCCGATGTGGCGGCGGTCGTCGTGCTGGCCATCGGCGGCACCACCGACTGGGTCGACGGGTGGATCGCCCGCCGGCTGCGTCAGGTGAGCCGGCTCGGCGAGTTGCTCGACCCGCTCGCCGATCGGCTCTACATCCTCGCCACCCTTGTCGCGTTCACCGCGCGGGAGGTGGTGCCCTGGCAGTTCACCGCGGCGCTGCTGGCCCGGGAGCTGCTCCTGCTCGGCTCGCTGGCGGTGCTGCGTCGGCACGGGTACGGTCCGCCGCCGGTGCACTACGTGGGCAAGACCGCCACGTTCCTGCTGCTCGCGGCGTTCCCGGTGCTGCTGCTGGCCAGCGCGGCGACCGACGTGGCGACGGCGGCGAGCGCCATCGGCTGGGCGTTGGCCTGGTGGGGGTTGGTGCTCTACTGGGTGGCCGGCGGGATGTACGTCGTCCAGGCGGCCCGGCTGGTGCGCGCGGCCCGTGCCCCGAAGGCGACGGCGTGAACGCGCCGCGGCTCGGCAAACCCGGCCAGGACCGGGTGTACGCGCCGGATTTCCTCACCGAGTTGTTCCGTAACCCACTGGACCCGGGGTACGCGGACGCGGCTGCCGCCCGTCGACGGGCGGAGGCGTCCGGGCCGGCGCGGGGCTGGCCGGGGCGGTCGGTCAGCGTGGTCGTGGTGGTGCTGCTGGGTTTCCTGTTCGCGGTGGCGTACCGGCAGACGATGGCGGACGAGCCGGGGCGGAGCCAGGCGCGGTCCGGTCTGGTGACGCAGATCAAGGAGCGGGAGGGCCAGACCGACCGGTTGTCCACGCGGGCCGACCAGTTGCGTGAGGAGGTCAGTCGGCAGCGTGACGCCGCGTTGAGCGGGTCGGCTGCCGCCCGGCTGCGCAACCTGGAGGCGAGCACCGGGTTGGGTCGGGTGCGCGGCGACGGTGTGGTGGTGCGGTTGGCGGACGCGCCGGACCAGGCGGACGCGGTGACGGGTGCCGGCGCCGGGCCGTCGCAGGTGCTCTACAGCGACCTGCAGGGGGTGGCGAACGGGTTGTGGAGTGCTGGGGCGGAGGCGATAGCCATCAACGGGCAGCGGTTGACGTCGACGTCGACGATCCGTTCGGCCGGTAAGGCGATATTGGTGGATTTTCGGCCGGTGACGGGGCCGTACGAGGTGTCGGCGATCGGTCCGGGTTCGATGCGGCGCAAGTTCGAGGACAGTCGGAACGCGGCGCTGATGCGGGAGGTTGCGCAGAAGACCGGGTTGTCGTTCGGGGTGCGGGAGTCGGACGACCTCACGTTGCCGGCGGCGCCGGAGCCGCAGCTACGCTACGCCAAGCCGTCGGTCAGTCCGAGCCCTTCCGCGTCGGGTGTCCGGTCCGGCAGTCCCGGGTCGTCCGGTCCGGCGACGACAGTTAGCCCCTCCGGAGGTGGCCGATGATCGCGGTTCTGGCGTTGCTCGCCGGTGTGGTGCTGGGGGTGTGGCTTGATCCCACGGTGCCAGCGGCGTTGCAGCCGTACCTGCCGATCGCGGTGGTGGCCGCGTTGGATGCGGTGTTCGGTGGGGTGCGGGCGCGGTTGGACCGCATCTTCGACGACAAGCAGTTCGTGGTGTCGTTCATCTCCAACGTGCTGGTCGCTGGTCTGATCGTCTATCTGGGCGACCAGTTGGGGGTGGGCGGGCAGTTGTCCACCGGTGTGGTCGTTGTGTTGGGTGTGCGCATCTTCGGCAATGTGGCGGCGATCCGTCGGCACCTGTTCCGGGCGTAGGTTGGTTGGCGATGAGTGACGAGCAGACCGACACGGGGACCGGGTGGCCGCAGCCGGCGGGTCCGGCGCGGCCGGGTGGGCCGGCGGGTGAGCCGGATCCGCGCCCTGATGCGCCGGATCCGGACGAGTTGAGCCCGTTGGCGCCGCAGCAGCCGGCGGAGGACGACCGGTCGGACGACGTGCCCGTGGTGGAGCCGGGTGTGGAGCCGGTCGACGACGGTGCGACGGTGGATCTGCGGGCGGTGCCGCCGGCGGGGGAGTCGAGCCCGCGGGGGTCGGCGGAGCCGGCGGGCGAGTCGGCGGCGCCGGTGGCGTCTGCCCGGTCGCGGTTCAGTACGGCGGGCGTCATGATCGTGGTGTTGCTGGTGTTGCTGGGTTTCACGTTGGTCGTGCAGTTGAAGACGACCTCGACGGACCCGACGTTGGGGGCGACGCGGCAGGAGGACCTGGTCCGGATCCTGTCGGACCTGGACGCGCGGGAGAGCCGTCTTCAGCAGGACATCCGTGCTCTGGAGGACAGCCAGCGGCAGTTGCAGTCGGGTGAGCAGGGTCGTCAGGCGGCGTTGGACGAGGCGACGCGGCGGGCGGACGAGTTGGGCATCCTGGCGGGTACGTTGCCGGCGGTGGGCCCGGGGTTGACGGTGCAGTTCGACTCGGGTGCGAAGCCGATCTCGGCGAACCGGGTGTTGGACGCGGTGCAGGAGTTGCGGGGTGCCGGCGCGGAGGCGATGCAGATCTCCGGTGGTGATCGGGCGACGGTGCGGATCATCGCGTCGACGTACTTCCTCGATGGTGACAACGGGTCGTTGCTGGTGGAGGGTCGCCGGTTGACGGGGCCGTACACGATCACGGTGATCGGTGATCCGGCGACGATGCGTACGGCGTTGAACATTCCTGGTGGGGTGGTGACGGCGGTTCGGGGTGTCGGCGGTAACGTGACGTTTGGGGAGCGTGAGGTTGCCGAGGTTTCGGCGCTGCACGTGCCGATCAAGTTGGAACACGCCCGTCCGGTCTCCTGACCGGCGCGGCCGCGCCGGACCCGGGTGGTCCGGGGCACGATGGGTGAAGGACGCGTCTGGTGATTCCCGAGGATCTGCGATACACCGCCGAGCATGAGTGGGTGGCGGGTGACGGCACGGCTTCGGTCCGGGTCGGCATCACGCACTTCGCGCAGGACGCGTTGGGTGACATCGTGTACGTGCAGTTGCCCGAGGTGGGTGCGGTGGTCGCGGCGGGTGACTCGTTGGGTGAGATCGAGTCGACCAAGAGTGTGTCGGAGCTTTACGCGCCGGTGGCCGGTACGGTCGCGGCGCGGAACGAGGCGTTGGGTGACACGCCTGAGCTGATCAACACTGATCCGTACGGTGCGGGTTGGTTGGTGGAGATCACGCCGAATGATCCGACGGCGACTGATGGGTTGCTCACGGCGGCCGCGTATCAGAAGATCACCGAAGGCTGAGTGTGCTTGATCCGGCGTGTGGTTGTCTGCGCGCGTCCGGTTGCCCTGCATTTCGGCGCTGGCTAGGCTCGCCCAGTCGACCGAGAACCCAATAGTTGAGCGTTGCGGAATTGCCTTCCCGGGCACGGGGAGCCAGCCGCCGGGTGTTCAAGTGCCCGGCGGCCAGACCCGCCATTACCCGACGCCGACCGAACAGATCCGTGAGGTGGTCCCATGACGCGGCCAGACGACGAGTTCCCCCCGCTCGACGTCACTTCGACGCTCAATCTCGGTTCGCTCGACGAAGTGCTGGAGGGGCCGGATACCGATGTGGTGCCGAGCCGGATGTCCGGTTCGTTGCCGCCGGGTATGGCGCTGCTGGTGGTTCGTCGAGGTCCGAATGCGGGTGCCCGGTTCTTGTTGGACCACGATGTGACGACCAGTGGCCGGCACCCGGACAGTGACATCTTCCTTGATGACGTGACGGTGTCGCGTCGGCACGCGGAGTTCCACCGTGATGGTGGCACGTTCACGGTGCGGGACGTGGGCAGCCTGAATGGCACCTACGTGAATCGTGAGCGGGTCGAGGCGGCCACGTTGAGCAATGGTGACGAGGTCCAGATCGGTAAGTTCCGGGTGGTGTTCATCGCCGGTCCGCGCCCGGAGGAGGAGGCCGGCCGGGGGTGAACGAGCCTGCGGCCTCCACGTCACCCGGGGCGGCCCGGTCTGCGCCGCTGATGAGCATCGGTGAGGTGCTTGGGCAGTTGCGGGTGGATTTCCCGGACACCACGATTTCGAAGCTTCGGTTCCTTGAGGCTGAGGGTCTGGTTGAGCCGCAGCGGACTGCTGCGGGTTACCGGAAGTACAGCTGGGACGATGTGGCGCGGTTGCGGTTCGTGTTGACCGCCCAGCGGGACAAGTACCTGCCGTTGCGGGTGATCCGTGAGCAGTTGGCCGAGTGGGATTCGTCCGGTGAGCAGCCGGGTCGGTCGCGGCCGGCGTTGGTGGCGGTGGGTCCTGATGGTGCGGTGCCGGGTCGTGAGGTGGCGGAGCCGGCCGAGTCGTCGCAGGTGCGGCTCGGCCGGGCGGACCTGGTGGCGCGTAGTGGGATCGACGAGTCGACGTTGGTGGAGTTGGAGCGGCTCGGTGTGTTGGTCTCGGATCCGCCGGGTTGGTATGACTCCGATGCGTTGATCATCGCGTCGGCGGTGGCGGGGTTGGCGTCGTACGGGTTGGAGCCGCGGCACCTGCGGGGTTATCGGACGGCGGCGGATCGTGAGGTTGGTTTGTTCGCGCAGTTGGTGGCGCCGTTGGCGCGGCAGAGTGATCCGGCGGCGCGGGCGCGGGCGGCGGAGACGGCGCGTGAGTTGGTGGCGTTGTCGGAGCAGTTGCACGCGGCGTTGGTGCGGGTGGGTTTGCGGTCGACGCTGGGTCGGTGAGGGTGCCGGTGGGTGGTGGCTGAGCGGAAAGATCTCTTCCGGGAAGCGTGCCGTAGGCTTGCCGGGGTAACCCCTTTTCGGCGCGGGCGTGCTGCTGTAGCGCATGGGACGGCCGTGTTTCGGTCCGTGTACCGTGCAGGGAAGGGCGCGGTGCGGCGTAGGTGACAACGACACGGAGGCGGCGGTGCGCGAGCTGAGCGTGGTCGGAGTTCGGGTGGAGCTGCCTAGCAACCAGCCGATCGTCCTGCTCAGGGAGGTCGAGGGGGACCGCTATCTGCCGATCTGGATCGGCGCGGTCGAGGCGACGGCTATCGCTTATGAGCAGCAGGGGGTCAAGCCGGCCCGGCCGTTGACGCATGATCTTCTGCGGGACGTGTTGGCGGCGTTGAAGGCGCCGTTGCAGGCGGTGGAGATCACCGAGCTCAAGGAGAACGTGTTCTACGCGGATCTGTTGATCGGTGATGGGGTGCGGGTGTCGGCGCGGCCGAGCGATTCGATCGCGTTGGCGTTGCGGGTTGGTGCGCCGATTCGTTGTGCGGAGCAGGTCCTCAGCGAGGCGGGGATCATCATCCCTGATGAGCAGGAGGACGAGGTGGAGAAGTTCCGCGAGTTCCTGGAGCAGGTGCGGCCGGAGGATTTCGCGGGCTGAGGTGGGCCTTTGCTGGCTCGCCGCCGGTGGTGGCGGTGGGTGATCTTTCTCGGTGGCTGCGCGGCGTGTCGCGTCGGTTCCTCCGTGGTAACCCCTGAGGGTGGCTATAGGGTTGCCGTGTCGAGGGGTGCGCGTCCCGGAAACGACGCGTCGCCACACTGACGGGGAGGTTGTCCGGATGCACGAGCCGTGGGATCCCGATCCAGGTGCAGAGTTGGGTGAGCCGGGTGCCTCGTCGCCAGCGGTGGCGGCTGAGGGTGACGGTTCGGTTGGCTACCGGGGTGTGACGGCCTGCCACGCGGTGGGTATCAGCTACCGGCAGCTGGATTACTGGGCGCGGACGACGCTTGTGGTGCCGAGCGTGCGGGACGCCTCGGGTTCGGGGACGCAGCGGTTGTACTCGTTCCGGGACCTGGTGGTGTTGAAGGTCGTGAAGCGGTTGTTGGACGCGGGGGTGTCCCTGCAGAACATCCGTAAGGCGATCGAGGCGTTGCGGTCGCGTGGTGTGGAGGATCTGGCCGGGATCACGCTGATCTCTGATGGGACGACGGTGTATGAGTGTCGTTCTCCGGAGGAGGTGGTCGACCTGTTGCAGGGTGGCCAGGGTGTTTTCGGGATCGCCATCGGCGGGGCTTTCAAGGAGATCCAGGGCTCGTTGTCGCACCTGCCGGCGGAGCCGGCGGCGAGTGGTCCGGTGGAGCCGGCCGTGGGGTCGGAATCGGATCCGGTGGGTGACGAGTTGGCGGCGCGACGGGCGCGGCGACGGGCCGGCTGAACGTTCGCGTCTGCCGGTTTTTTTCGGTAGTTTTCCCGCGACGGTCGGTGACGGTGTTATGGGTGGGTAGGCCCGCGCTGTCTATCGTGGATACGCTGGGTGTCGTCGCGGTGGCCGATTGTGGAAATACCCGCCGGTAGTGATGACGGAGCGTTCGGACGTCTTGTCGGGAATCCGATATGGGGGCTCTGAGCGCAGCCGGTTGACACGCTATGGTCCCTCACGGTTCTGAACCCTTCATCCCTGGAAGGAACAACCGTGACGGTTACGGAAGAGACCGCTCCCGCTTCGCACTACGACCGCATTGGTGGTGCCAGTTCGGTCAAGGCGGCCGTTGAGCTGTTCTACGACAAGGTGCTGGCCGACCCGGCGTTGGCGGGTTACTTCACCAGTGTGGACATGGCGGGTCAGCGGCGGCACCTGGCGTTGATGCTGACGGTGGTGCTGGGTGGGCCGAACGAGTACAGCGGTCGGGGGCTGGCCGAGGCGCACCAGCCGTTGAACATCCCGGTCGCGCACTACGCGAAGGTGGGCGAGCACCTGACGGTGACGCTGACCGAGCTGGGTGTTCCGGCGGACATCCTCGCCGACGTGCAGACCGTGCTGGGGCAGGTGCAGGACCAGGTGGTGTCCGCCGAAGCCGGGTCGGGCGCCTGAGCGTGGACGCGGCCCGACTCAAGCAGAGCTGGGCGGTGGTCGCCGGGCACGGTGACCAGGTGCCGCTCTACTTCTACTCGACGTTGTTCCTGGCCCATCCCGAGACGCGGCAGATGTTCCCCACGAACATGGCCGGGCAGCGGGATCGTCTGGTGACCGCGCTGGGTCACATCGTGTCCAACGTGGACCAGGTGGACCGGCTGGTGGGGTTCCTGCAGGATCTCGGCGCGGATCACCGTAAGTTCGCGGTGCGCGCGGAGCACTACCCGGCGGTCGGTGAGGCGCTGGTGGCGACGTTGCAGCATTTCCTCGCCGAGCAGTGGACCGACGAGCTGGCGGCGGACTGGACGGCCGCGTACGGGTTGGTCGCGCAGGTGATGACGGAGGCCGCGCAGGCCGCCGAGTCGGTCAACCCGCCCTGGTGGGTGGCGGAGATCGTGGCACACGAGCGGCGGGCGTTCGACGTGGCGGTGTTGACGCTGCGTCCGCAGTACCTGTTGCCGTTCACCGCGGGTCAGTCGATCGGGGTGTCGCATCCGTCGGTGCGGTCGTGGCGGTACTACTCGCCGGCGAACGCGCCGCGCGCGGACGGCACGTTGGAGTTGCACGTGCGGGCCGCGCCGGGTGGCGCGGTGTCGTCGCGGTTGGTGTACGGGTCGGCGGTGGGTGACCGGGTCCACCTGGCCGCGCCGGTGGGGGATCGGCTGGTGCTGCGCGCGGCGGGCTCCAGTGACCTGTTGCTGCTGGTCTCGGGCACCGGGTGGGCGCCGGTGAAGGCGTTGGTGGAGCAGGTCGCCGCGGAGGGTTCCCGCCGGCGGGTGGACCTGTACGTGGGGGCCCGTTCGCGCAGTGAGCTGTACGACAGCGACGCGATCGACAAGTTGGCGTCGTCGTACCCGTGGTTGACGGTCAGCTACGTGGTGGGTCCCGACCTGAACCGGCCGGGAGAGTTCGTGCACGCGGTGGACCGGGCGTTGGCCGACGGTGACTGGCGTTCCCGGCACGTGTTCGTGTGTGGTTCCGACGAGATGGTGTCGCACTCGGTGCGGGCGTTGACGCAGGCGGGTTTCCACGCGGGTCAGGTGCACCACGAGGGCCTGGGTGGGCAGTGGTACGGGCCGGCGTGGCGCACCGCGGTGCAGCAGCCCACTGCCGGTGACACTTCGGGAGGTGGTTACAGGTGAGCGCGACGCCGATCAGCCGGTATGACGGGGTGCAGGTCTCCGGCGGGGTGCAGGTGCGGATGACCGCCGATCGGGTTCGGCGGTGGGAGTTCGGTGCCGCGTCGTTCACCCGGCGGGGGTATGACAACGCCGACGTGGACCGGTTCCGGATGCAGGTCGCCGACGAGTTGGATCTGCTGGCGACGCAGATCGCGACGTTGCGGGCGGAGAACGAGCGGCTCAACGACCGGGTGGAGTTGCACCGGCACGGGGTGATTCCGAGCACTCCGGCGGCGGCGAAGGTCCCGGCGGCGCGGGAGGTGAATCTGCTGTCCGCGGCGCAACGGGAGGCGGAGCAGATCATCGCGCAGGCGCACGACTACGCGCGGCGGGTCGCCGAGTACGCCCGGATGCAGTACGAGAGCTATCTGCAGGCCGCGGAGGCGGAGGCGAAGCAGGAGGCGGAGCGGGCGGTGGCGGAGTATCGCAGCACCGCCGGGCCGAGCTTCGACGACACGGTCGCGACCCGGGAGGCGTTGCGGATCTTCGGGGAGATGATGGTGTCGCACATGCAGGCGGCGGCGCGGCATCTCGACGACGGCAGTGAGCATCTGGCCCGCACGATGGATCGGATCGCGGCGGAGACCCCGGGGGCGCCGTTCACGGGCGGCGCGATGGGCCAGTCGGCGTTGCCGAGGCACCAACAGCGGTGAGGGCGCGGGTGGGTTCGCCGGTGCACCCCACCCCCCGGTGCGTCGGCTGACGCGAGGCGCTTGACCTTGACCTACGGGCAACCCCCACCGTGGTGGTGCCGGTCGCCGTGACCGGCACGAGGAGGTTGCCGACGTGGGGCTGCTGACCATCGGGGCGTTCGCCCAGGCGGCGGAGTTGACGCCGAAGGCGTTGCGGCTGTACGACCGGGTGGGGCTGGTGCCGCCGGCCGCTGTCGACGCCGAGTCCGGGTACCGGCTCTACGACCCGGCGCAGCTGCCGTTGGCCCGGCTGGTGGCCCAGCTCCGTCGGATCGGCATGCCGCTGGCGACGGTCCGCGTCGTGTGTGGCCTGGACCGGGCGGCGGCGGCCGAGGCGGTCACCGCGTACTGGCGGGAGGTCAGCGCCGACACGGCGGCTCGTGGTCGGCTCGCCACCATCCTCGTGGACCACCTCTCCGAAGGGGGTACCACCATGTCTGATCCGAGTGGTGACGTTGCCGTCCGTTGCGCCGCCGGTTGTGACCCCGGGTTGGTGCGGGACAGCAACGAGGACGTCGCGTACGCCGGTGAGCGGTTGTTCGCGGTCGCTGACGGGGTGCGGGGGCCCGGTGGTGCTGCCGCCGCCGCGGCCGCCATCGACGCCCTGAAGCCGTTGGAGGTCGCCGACGCCCCGGCGGTGGACCTGCTGACGCTGCTCGCCGGCGCGGTCGCCGAGGCCAACCGCGTGGTGCGCGGGTTGGGCACCGACGAGCACCAGCCGGGCAGCACGCTGACGGCGGTGCTGCGCAGCGGTTCGGAGCTGGCTTTCGTGCATGTCGGGGACAGCCGCGCCTACCTGCTGCGCGATGGTGAGTTGTCGCTGCTGACGCAGGATCACACCTGGGTGCAGACGCAGGTGGATCAGGGCCGGCTGGATCGTGCGCAGGCCGCGGCGCATCCGCGGCGGGCTTTGCTGGTGCGCGCGTTGGGCGCCGGGGCGCGGTTGGAGGCGGATCTGGCGCTGCGCACCGCCCGGCCCGGTGACCGGTACCTGCTCTGCTCCGACGGGTTGTCCGCTGTCGTCGACCGCGCCGAGCTGCGCCGCGGGTTGGCGGCGGGGACCGACCCCGCGCAGACGGTGCGGCTGTTGCTCGACCGGGCGCGGGCG
>NZ_JAEVHL010000121.1 GCF_016803395.1 Micromonospora tarensis
ACCCGGCTGACCGCCTCGATCGCGACGGCCGAGGAGCACCGCGACGCGGTCGCCCGGGAACGCGCCGCGCGCGAGGCGGAGCTTCAGGAGGTCCGCGGGGCAGCCAAGCGGCTCGGCGCGGAGCTGGAGCGGCTGACCAGCCAGGTGCACCGCGACGAGGTCGCCCGGGCGGAGCAACGGCTGCGGATCGAGCAGTTGGAGGCCAAGGCCGCCGAGGACTTCGGCCTGGACGTGGCGGCGCTGGTCGCCGAGTACGGCCCCGAACAGCCCGTTCCGCCGACCCCTGTCGACGTCGCGGCGGCCGAACGCGACGGTCTGCCGGTGCCCGAGCCGGTGCGCTACGAACGGCCGGTGCAGGAGAAGCGGGCCGCGAAGGCGGAACGCGAGCTGGCCCTGCTCGGCAAGGTCAACCCGCTGGCGTTGGAGGAGTTCGCCGCGCTGGAGGAGCGGTACAAGTTCCTCTCCGAGCAGTTGGAGGACCTCAAGGCCACCCGGCGGGACCTGCTCACCGTGGTCAAGGACGTCGACGAGCGGATCCTGGAGGTCTTCGCCAGCGCCTTCGAGGACACCGCGCGGGAGTTCGAGCAGGTGTTCACAGTGCTCTTCCCCGGTGGCGAGGGCCGGCTGATCCTGACCGAACCGGAAGACCTGCTCACCACCGGCGTGGAGGTCGAGGCCCGCCCACCGGGCAAGAAGATCAAGCGGCTGTCGCTGCTCTCCGGCGGGGAGCGGTCGCTGACCGCGGTGGCCATGCTGGTGGCGATCTTCCGCGCCCGACCCAGCCCGTTCTACATCATGGACGAGGTGGAGGCGGCCCTGGACGACGTCAACCTGGGCCGGCTGATCACGCTGCTGGCACAGTTGCGGGAGAAGAGCCAGCTGATCGTCATCACGCACCAGAAGCGGACGATGGAGATCGCCGACGCGCTCTACGGCGTGACCATGCGCAGCGGGGTCACCCAGGTGATCAGCCAACGGCTCAACCGGGCCGACGAGGACGACCAGCGGCACGGCCGCGGCGAGGAGAACGGGTAGTGGCTCGGGAACGCGCGACGGCGCTCCTGCTGGATCTGGACGGCGTGGTGCGCCGGTTCGACCCGGCGGTGGCCGCCGGGGTGGAGCGGGAGTACGGCCTCGACGAGGGGGTGCTCACCGAGATCGCCATGCAGTGGGGTCGACTCCGGCCGGTGCTCACCGGCCAGGTCACCCACGCCGAGTGGGTGAGCAGCGTGGCCGACGCGCTGGCCGAGCCGGCCGGCGGCCCGGACCGGGCCCGGGCCGCGGTCGAGCAGTGGCAGCGCTACCGGGGTGAGGTGGACAACGAGGTGCTCGACCTCGTCCGGGAGGTACGCGCCGGCGGGGTCACTGTCGGTCTGGGCACCAACGCCACCGACCTGCTCGACGCCGACCTGGCCGCCCTCGGCCTGGTCGGGGAGTTCGACGTGGTGGTCAACTCGTCGACGCTCGGGGTGCACAAGCCCGCGCCGGAATACTTCCAGGCCGCCTGCGCGGCCCTGGCCACCCCGCCGGCCCGGGTCCTCTTCGTCGACGACGAGGACTGGGCCGTACGGGGTGCCCGGGCTGCCGGGCTGTCGGCACACCGCTGGGGCGGCCACGCCGACCTGCGCTACCTGCGGGCGGCCCTGGACTACTGAGCGCGGGTCACTCGCCGGTGACGCCGTCGATGCGTTCCCGGATCAGGTCGGCGTGGCCGTTGTGCCGGGCGTACTCCTCGATCATGTGTACGTACACCCAGCGCAGGTTGAAGGTGCGCTTCTTCGCGCCGACCTCGACGAACGTCTCGTCGAGCGAGTGACCGGCGGCGGCCTCGCGGGCCAGCGCACCTCGCGGTGGAAGATGGCGAAGTCCGCCTCGGCGTCGGCGGCGCTGACGTCGTGGTCGGCGTCCGGCGTCTCCGGGGTGAAGTACGGGTAGTCGACCCGCTGGCCGGCGAAGTTCTCCCGGAACCACCAGGCCTCCACCTCCGCCAGGTGCCGTACCAGGCCGAGCAGGGTCAGCCCGGACGGCTCGACACTCGGCGTGCGCAACTGCTCCTCGGTCAGCCCGGCGCACTTGAGCAGCAGGGTCTGCCGGTGGTAGTCGAGCCAGCCGTCGAGCATCGTGCGCTCGTCGCCGACGTACGGTTCGGGGGTCCGGACGATCTCCGGTGCGATCCAGGTCATGCCGCGCATCCTGCCCGGCACCTCGGACATGGCGCGACGGGTTATCAGGGCACCACGACGACGGGCCAGCGGCCGGTGCGGACCAGGCGGGTGGCGACCGAGCCGACCAGCCGGTGGCCGGCCTGCTCGGAGGCGCCCACCACGAGCATGTCGGCCCGGAACTCGTCGGCCGCCGCGCACAACTCGCCGTACGCGTCGCCGCGCCGAACCAGCAGGGTGACCGGCATACCCCACTGGTCGGCCGCACGTCGGCACTCCCGGCGCAGTTCGTCGGCCAACTCGTCGTGGGTGCGCTGCACCGCGCCGGCGTCCATCCCGGGCACCAGGGCGGTCAGCCCGCTCGCCGAGCTGACGAAGACCACCACCAGGGCGGCGCCCTGCCGGCGGGCCAGGCCCGCCGCGTAGGAGCCGGCCCGCTCGGAGGTGCGGGTGCCGTCGACGCCGACCATGATCACCCGAGGACCGTCAGTGCCGCGCTCGAACGGCAACGGCCGGGTCCGGGGGCCGTACTCCTCGCGGTCCGGTGCTCCCACGCCCATGGTCCTACCTCACCTCTGCTCGCCGGTGCGGAGCACCGCTGCGCCAGCGCCGGCAGCGATTGTCGATTCCCGCTCGACCTGCGCGGAAACCGGGCCGCTGTTGTGCTGCCGCAGCGGCACCTCCTTGATGAAGATCACCGCGATCAGCGCGATCAGCGCGAACGGGGTGGCGGCCAGGAAGATGTCGCCGGCACCGTGGCCGTACGCGCTCTCCACCACCGCCCGCAGCGGACCCGGCAGGGTGTGCACGTCGGGCAGGGTGCCGCCGCTGCCGGAGCTGGACGCGGGGATGCCGAGCTGGGCCAGCCCGTCGGCGGTGTAGTCCTTCACCTTGTGGGCCAGCACCGCTCCGAGGGCGGAGACGCCGATCGCGCCGCCGAGGCTGCGGAAGAACGCCACCACCGAGCTGGCCGCGCCGAGTTCGTGCGGGCCGACGGTGTTCTGCACGGCGAGGACCAGGTTCTGCATGGTCATGCCCAGGCCGACGCCGATCAGCGCCATGTAGACGCTGAGCAGTGTGAAGTTGGTGTCCGCGCGGAGCGTGCCCATCAGGGCGAAGCCGACGGTGAGCAGCGCCGAGCCGATCACCAGGTACCGCTTCCAGCGGCCGGTCTTGGTGATGACCCGCCCGATCACCGTGGAGGCGACCAGCAGGCCGAGGATCATCGGCAGAGTCATCAGACCGGACATGGTCGGGCTCTGGCCACGGCTGATCTGGAAGTACTGGCCGAGGAAGATCGACGCGCCGAACATGCCCACACCGACAGCGATGCTCGCGACGACGGCGAGGGTGATGGTGCGGTTGCGGAACAGCCGTGGCGGGATCATCGGCTCGGCGGCCCGGGTCTCCACCCGGATCGCCAGCGCGCCGAGGACCAGGGCGCCGACCACCATGGCGGCCGTCTGCCAGGAGGCCCAGGCGAACTGGTCGCCGGCGAGCGAGACCCAGATCAGCAGCACCGAGACGGCGGCGGTGATCAGGGTGGCGCCCCACCAGTCGATCTGCGCCTTCCGCTTGACCACCGGCAGGTGCAGGGTCTTCTGCAGCACGATCAGCGCGATGATGGCGAACGGCACGCCGACGTAGAAGCACCAGCGCCAGCCGAGCCAGGAGGTGTCCACGATCACGCCGCCGATCAGCGGACCGCCGATGGTGCCGACGGCCATCACCGCCCCGAGGTAGCCGCTGTAGCGGCCCCGCTCGCGCGGCGTGATCATCGTGGCCATGATCACCTGGGCCAGTGCGGTGAGGCCGCCGGCGCCGATGCCCTGCAGCACCCGGCAGGCGATCAGCTCACCGGTGCCCTGGGCGAGGCCGGCCAGCACGGAGCCCAGCACGTAGATCCCCAGGGCGAGCTGGACCAGTGTCTTCTTGCTGGTCAGGTCGGCAAGTTTGCCCCAGATGGGGGTGGTCGCGGTGGTCGCGAGCAGGGCCGAGGTCACCACCCAGGTGTACGCGGACTGGCCGCCGTGCAGTTCGGTGATGATCCGCGGCAGCGCGTTCGAGATGACCGTGGAAGAGAGGATCGCGACGAACAGGCCCAACAACAGGCCGGAGAGCGCTTCCAGAATCTGCCGGTGGGTCATGTCGACGGCGGCCGCCCGGGTGGGCACTGTGGCCTGGCTCATCGTGTGTTGCCTCCGAGTGGAGTCGCTGTGGAACGGCGGCGGGCTGACGCGCACGGGCCGCCTGAGAGTTGCCTGAGGCAACCGTAAGCCTTGGTTGCCTGAAGCAACAACTTGTCGACCGGGTGCGGTATTCCCCGCCTCGGCCGATCACATCCAGGAGTCGTTGAACCGGCCGAGCAGCCGGGCGAACTCCTCGACGTCCCGGTCCGGCCAGCCGTCCAGGGCGCGGAGGAACTCACCCAACCGGGCCGCGCGGGCGACGTCGAACCGGCGCTGCCCCTCCTCGGTCAGGCTGATCTGGGCAGCCCGCCGATCAGTCGGGTCGGGGTCGCGGTGGACCAGGCCGAGGACCTCCAGCGCGTTGATCTGCCGGCTCAGCGTCCCCTTGCCCACGCCGAGCCGCGCCGCCAACTCGGTCAACCGGATCGACCCGCTGCGCCGTAACCAGAGCAACAACCCGTAGGTGTTCGGCTCGAGGTTCGGGTGCACCTCCCGGGCGATCTCCCAGGAAACCGCCCGGCCACGACGCAGTAGAGCGGTCAACTCGTGCTCGACCGCCCGGATCGGCTCCGGCAGGTGCTCGTCCACGGCGTAGAGACTACGGCGCGGTCGGCCCGCCGCCGGCGGAGAGTCGGCGTCGCATCACCGGGCGTAGGTGCCCGTCCTTCGTGGTGCCCTCGATGAGCACGTCGGCCCCGCGCCCCCGATGGGTCAGGGTGGCGACCGCGTTGCCGAAGTAGGGGCCGGCCAGCTTGCGCCAGCGCACCCCCGGCCGGCGTACGCCCGCCGAGCGGGCCAGCGCGCGGGTGGCCCCGGCCGGACCCGCCGACCAGCCCAACCGCATCAACGGGCGGATGCCGGCCGGCACCTGGTTGTGGATCGGTGAGCAGGTGAGCTGGTGCACGGGCGTGACCACCGCCGATCGGCGAACCGGGCCCGCGCCACGTACGAGTGGTGCACGTCCCCGGAGAGCACGCTGATCGACGCCGGGGGGGCGTACGCCGGGCCGGCGCCGACCCGTGCGCCGGACTGCCGGGGGGTGCCGGTGCCGATCCGGGCGAACGTCTCCGCGAGCGCCTCGAAGGAACGCCGGAACGCCGCCCAGTGCTCCAGATCCAGGGCGCGGCGCAGCTTCTCCGCCCCGCGCGCCACAAACGGCCGGCGGGAGTCCGCCAGCTTCTCGTTCCACGCCTCGATGTGATGAATGCCCTGCGGCAGCAGCCAGGGCAGCGAGGCCCCCACCACCAGGTGGTCGTAGACCCCGTGGGCCTGGTCGAGGAACCAGGACCACTCACCGGGCGGCAGCATCGCCCGGTTGCCCGACTCGAGCACCCGGCTGCACCTGTTGTCCAGCATGACCAGTCGGGTCCGGCCCAGGTCCAGCGCGTAACTCCACTGATACTGCACAGTGCGCCAGCGCTCGGTGTCGTGCGCCAGATCGGACTCCTGGTCGACCCGGTGCCCGAACTCGCGCAGCACCCCGGTGGCATCCTCGGCGGCGACGACCTTCGCGAAGACCGGGTCGGCGGCGATCTCGTCCGGGGCGAGGTTGCCCAGGTGCTGGTAGACCCAGTACGAGGCGAGCCCACTGCCGATCCGCTCCGGCCACCAGGGCTGCTCGCGCATCTCGGCGCGCCATTTCGCCGAGGTGTTCCAGTCGTCGATGATCTCGTGATCGTCGAAGATCATCACGCTCGGCACGGTGGAGAGCAGCCAGCGGATCTCCGGATCACGCCAGGACTCCAGGTAGAGCTTGGTGTACTCGTCGAAGCTCACCACCTGGTCGGCCGGGGCGCCCTTCGGCCGCCGCCGCCGTCGCCGCAGCAGCCGACGCACGGTGGGCGAGGTGACGTCGGCGTAGACCTGGTCACCGAGCAGCACCAGCAGGTCCGGCAGCGGGTTCGACTCCGGATCGGCCATCAACCGCCGGGCGTACGCGTCCAGCGCGTCCGGCGGGAGCTTGCGGGTGGTGGCGTGCTGGGTGGTCTCCCGGCAGGAGCCGAAGATCAAACTCACCGGCTGGTCCCGGTCGTCGGCCGCCCGGGTGCGGATCACGCTCGGCGGGAAGCCGCTGCTCGGCACGGGCCAGACCAGCTCGTCGTCGACAAGTACCTCGTAGCTGGTCTCGCTGTCCGGGCTGAGCCCCTCCACCACCACCAGGGCGTAGTGGTGGTCGTACGCCGAGAAGGTCGGCGCGGTGCCGGTGGCGCCACCGGCGGTGCGCACGGTGACCACGGCGGGTGCGGCGGTCTCCACCCAGATGGTGGCCCGGGTGTCCACGACTCGCCGCAGGAGTGGGCCGATGAGGAGGTGTGCGGCGGACATGGCGCGAGCCTACCGCCGGTTTCCGGGCACCTGCGGGGTGCGGGGCTGAGACCCCGGGCACCGCATCGGGCGCGGTGGCTGGGACCCCGAGCACCGCATCGGGCGCGGTGGCTGGGACCCCGAGCACCGCATCGGGCACCGCATCGGGTGCGGTGGCTGGGACGCCGTCGCCCGCATCTGACAGGATTCCGGCATGGCCGAATATCTCGTCCTCGCTCTGGTGCTGCTCGGTGTGCTGATCGTCGGCACAGTGGGGCTGGTCGTTCCGCGTCTGCGGCGGCGGCCCGAGCCCCCACTACCGCGCACCGAGGTCGACACCAGAGCCGAGGAGGATCTCGCCGGCCCGCCGGTCGAGGCACCGGAGTCCGATCTGTCCACCGGCGTCCTGGTCGAGCCGCCGCCGGTGATCGAGGCACCCGTGGAGGTGCCCGAGCCGACCGCGGGGCGACTGGTCCGACTCCGTTCGCGGCTGTCCCGCTCGCAGAACGTCTTCGGCAAGGGGCTGCTCGGCCTGCTCGCCCGCGACCACCTCGACGAGGACGTCTGGGAGGAGATCGAGGACAGCCTGATCACCGCCGACGTCGGCGTCGACGCCACCCGCGACATCGTCGACCGGCTCCGCGAGCGCACCCGGGTGCTCGGCACCCGCTCCGCCGCCGAGTTGCGGGCGCTGCTCGCCGCCGAGCTGGTCAACGCGCTCGACCCGAGCCTGGACCGCTCGTTGCGGACCGCCCCGAAGGACGGCGTACCCGCCGTGATCCTGGTCGTCGGGGTCAACGGCGCCGGCAAGACCACCACCTGCGGCAAGATCGCCCGGGTGCTGGTGGCCGACGGCCGCAGCGTGCTGCTCGGCGCCGCGGACACCTTCCGGGCCGCCGCCGCCGACCAGCTGGAGACCTGGGGCTCCCGGGTCGGCGCGGAGACCGTCCGGGGCCCCGAGGCCGCCGACCCGGCCAGCGTCGCCTTCGACGCGGTGAAGCGTGGCATCGACACCGGCGTGGACACCGTGCTCATCGACACCGCCGGTCGACTGCAGAACAAGGTCGGCCTGATGGACGAGCTGGGCAAGGTCAAGCGGGTGGTGGAGAAGCAGGGCCCGATCGACGAAACGCTGCTCATCCTGGACGCCACGACCGGGCAGAACGGGCTGGAACAGGCCCGGGTCTTCACCGAGGTGGTCAACGTGACGGGCGTGGCGCTGACCAAGCTCGACGGCACCGCCAAGGGTGGCATCGTGATCGCCGTGCAGCGCAAGCTCGGCATCCCCGTGAAGCTGGTCGGCCTCGGCGAAGGCAAGGACGACCTGGCCCCGTTCGACCCGGCGCAGTTCGTTGACGCGTTGCTGGGGACCGAGGCCACCGGACGGGACGCGTAGTCTCGGGTGACCACTGACGATCGCGCGTACGCGGGCTGGCGCGAGCCCGGCCACCCCTCGCAGCGCCTCGGGAGACCGTACGTGACTTCGCAGGAGATTCCGCTGCACGGCGGCAACGTGAGCACCGTTGTCCGGGTGGGTGACACCGTGCGCCGCAACGCCGGGCCGTGGACCCCGTCCGTGCACGCCCTGCTGCGACACCTGGAGTACGTGGGTTTCACCGGAGCGCCCCGCGCCCTCGGGATGGACGAGCGCAACCGCGAGGTGCTGTCGTACCTGGAGGGGGAGTGCGGGGAATATCCGCTCGCCCCGCACTGGGTCACCGACGAGGCGCTGGTCACCGTCGCCACCATGCTGCGGATGTTCCACGACGCGCAGTACGGCTTCACCCCGCCGGCGGCGGCGGTCTGGCGCTCGTTCGGGCCGCCACCACCGGACACCGAGGTGATCTGCCACCACGACGCCGCCCCGCACAACGTGATCTGGCGTCCGGACGGCACCCTCGGGCTGATCGACTTCGACCTCGCCTCGCCCGGTGCGCGGATCTACGACGTGGCGTACGCCGCCTGGACCTGGGTGCCGATCTTCGCGGACCGGGACTCGATCACGCTCGGCTGGAAGCATCCGGACCGCCCGCGCCGGCTCCGGCTCTTCGCCGACGCGTACGGGCTGATCCCCCGGGACCGGCACCGGCTGATCCGGACCATCCGCAAACGGATCGTGGACCACGTCGAGGGGATCCGCCGGATGGCCGCCGCCGGCGAACCGGCGTTCGTCCGGATCGTGCACAAGGGCCACCTGCGCCGACCGATGCGCGATCTTCGGCTGCTCGACTACGAGCGGCACGCCCTGGAGAACGCCCTCCGCTGAGCGCGGATCGGTCGGTGTCCGGCCGATCCGCCACCCGGATCGGTCGATGGTTCTGACCGGTCGGCCGTCGGCGCCCGCCACCCGACCGATCCACCATCGTCCATGCCGCTGAGTGTGCGGAGTTCGTGACACGTACGAAACAACCCGTCACGAATCGGAAACCCGCCCGGGACCCTTGGTGAAACAGCCGGCCGCGAAGCTTCCGCGCAACCGGCCTACGGGCGACGCTGCCCCGGAAAGCCGCGAAGGAGGACTTCACCCTTTAGGAGGCCAGCGTGCCTGAAGCACCGACGATCGACGGCGCCAATACCACGTGGCTGCTGGTTTCGACCGCGCTCGTGCTGCTCATGACCCCCGGACTGGCGCTGTTCTACGGCGGCCTCAACCGGGCCAAGGGCGTACTCAACATGATGATGATGAGCTTCTCCGCCATCGGGCTCATCTCTGTGCTGTGGTGGTTCTACGGTTTCAGCGTCGCCTTCGGGGCCGACGTGAACGGCTTCTGGGGTGACCCGGGCGCGTACCTCGGCACCAAGACCTTCCTCGCCGAGACCGACCTGTGGGGCGCCACGGCGGAGAACCCCAGCGGCATCGGCGTCCCGCTCTACGTCTTCATGGCCTTCCAGATGGTCTTCGCGGTGATCACGGTCGCGCTGATCAGCGGTGCGATCGCCGACCGGGCCAAGTTCGCCGGCTGGCTGCTGTTCGCCTTCGGCTGGGCCACCCTGGTGTACTTCCCGGTGGCGCACTGGGTGTGGGGCGGCGGGATCATCGGCGCCGACATCCACGCGCTGGACTTCGCCGGTGGCACCGCGGTGCACATCAACGCCGGTGCGGCGGCCCTGGCTGTGGCTCTGGTGCTGGGCAAGCGGCTCGGTTGGCCGCGGGAGGGCATGAAGCCGCACAACATCCCGTTGGTGGCGCTCGGCGCGGGCCTGCTGTGGTTCGGCTGGTTCGGGTTCAACGCCGGCTCGGAGCTGACCGTCGACTCGGTCGCCGGTCTCGCCTTCATCAACACCCAGCTCGCCACGGCGGCGGCGGTGCTCGGCTGGATCGCGGTCGAGTGGGTCAAGACCCGCAAGCCGACGATGGTCGGCGCCTCGTCCGGTGCCGTCGCCGGTCTGGTCGCCATCACGCCCGCCTGTGGCTTCATCGCCCCGTGGGCGGCCGTCCTGCTCGGCGTCGTCGCCGGTGCCGTCTGCGCACTCGCCGTGAGCCTCAAGTACAAGCTCGGCTACGACGACTCGCTCGACGTGGTCGGCGTGCACTTCGTCGGTGGCTGGATCGGCTCGCTCTGGCTCGGTCTGTTCGCCACCAACTCGGTCAACGGCGCGATCACCGACGTGGTGGGCGCCTCGGACGGCCTCTTCTACGGCGGCGGCGCCACCCAGCTCGGGCGGCAGGCTCTCGCCGGCCTGATCGTCACCGTCTGGTCGTTCGGCATCGCCTGGGTGCTCGCCTTCGGCATCGAGAAGACGATCGGCTTCCGGGTCCGGGGTGAGGCGGAGGTCGAGGGCATCGACATCGCCGAGCACGCCGAGAGCAGCTACGACCTGTCCCCGGCCGGTGGCGGCACGGGCAGCGCGTTCGCGATGGCCGGCATCGGCACCCCCGGTGGCGGCGCGACGAGTGGTGGTGCCAAGCCGGAGGCGGAGCCCGCCGAGCCGGTCAGCGAGAAGGTCGCCGGTTAACGTTCCTGGAATGGAGGGGTTGGACATGAAGCTGGTGACCGCAGTCATCAAGCCATACCAACTGGACGCGGTGAAGGAGGCCCTGCACGCCCTCGGGGTGGCCGGGTTGACCGTCAGCGAGGTGCAGGGGTACGGACGGCAGAAGGGGCACACCGAGGTCTACCGGGGTGCCGAGTACACGGTCGAGTTCCTGCCCAAGATTCGGGTCGAGGTGCTCACCGACGAGATCGACGTGGACAAGGTGGTGGACGCCATCGTCGGGGCGGCCCGCACGGGCAAGATCGGGGACGGCAAGGTCTGGGTCACCGGTGTCGAAGAGGTCGTCCGGGTGCGTACCGGCGAACGCGGCCTCGACGCACTCTGACCCGGGCCACTACCGACATGACCTCGTTGATCAAGAAGAACGCGTCAGGGCACGCCGATGACGGCGGCGCGAACCTCTTGATCAACGAGGTCGCCGGCGTGCCCGGGGGGATCGGGGAGGCGGCTCGACTCGGGCGGGCGGGGGCGTACGACAGCTTTCTGCGCGGGTTGTCGCCGGCGCGGGAGGGGGTGGCACTGCTGGCGGTCGGGGGGTTGGGCCGGCGGCAGTGCGCCCCGTACAGCGACCTCGACCTGGTGTTGGTGCACGCCGGGGTGCCCGGCACTGACGAGTTGGCCGCGTCGCTGTGGTATCCGATCTGGGACGCGGGCCTGCGGCTCGACCACTCGGTACGCACCGTCGCCGAGGCGCTCTCGGTCGCCCAGGACGACGTCAAGGTCGCCCTCGGGCTGCTCGACGCCCGGCTGGTCGTGGGCGATGCGGCCCTGGCCGACGCGCTGATCCGCACCGCCGCCGACCACTGGCGGCGCACCGCCGTACGGCACCTGCCCGGGCTGCGGGAGATCACCGCGCGCCGCTGGGAGGCCCACGGCGAGCTGGCGTTCCTGCTGGAGGGTGACCTCAAGGAGGCCGCCGGTGGGCTGCGTGACGTGGGGCTGCTGCGGGCGATCGCCACCGCCGGGATCACCGACGCGCTGCGCCCCGCCGTGTACGCCGCCCACCTGCGCCTGCTGGACACCCGGGACGCCCTGCACCAGCAGGTCGGCCGCCGGGTCGACCGGTTGGTCGCCCAGGAGCGCGACGGCGTGGGCAGACTGCTCGGTCTCGACGACGGCGACGCCCTGCTGCGCCGGGTCGCCGGTGACGCCCGCACCGTCTCGCACGCCCTGGACGACGCGTTCCGCGCCGCCGACCGGCTGCGCTCCGGTCGGTCCCGAGGCGGCAACGGTCGCCCGGTGCGCCGCCCGGTGGCCCGGGACGTGGTCGAGCACGACGGCGAACTCGTGCTGGCCCGCACGGCGATCGGGGCACGCCCCGATCCGAGCCTCTCGCTGCGGGTGGCCGCCGCGTCGGCCACCACCCGACTCCCCATCGCCCGGGCCACCTGCGAGTGGCTGGCCGCGTACTGCCCCCCGCTGCCCGCGCCCTGGCCGGCCGAGGCCCGGGCCGCGCTGACCACCCTGCTCGGCGCCGGTCCCGGCCTGGTGCCGGCCTGGGAGACGTGCGATCGGTACGGACTGATCGACGACTGGCTGCCCGAGTGGACCCGGCTGCGCAGCCTGCCCCAGCACAACCCGGTGCACCGCTTCACCCTCGACCGGCACCTGGTGCAGACCGCGCACGAGGCCAGCCAGCACACCCGCGAGGTGGAGCGCCCGGACCTGCTGCTGCTCGGCGCCCTGCTGCACGACATCGGCAAGGGCCTGCCCGGCGACCACAGCACGGTCGGTGTGCCGCTGGCCGAGGCGGTGGCGACCCGGATCGGCCTGCCCGCCGCCGAGGCCGAGCTGATCGGCACGCTGGTCCGGCTCCACCTGCTGCTGCCCGACGTGGCCACCCGCCGGGACCTGACCGACCCGGTCACCATCTCCTCGGTGGCGGCGGCGGTCGGGGACACCGGCACCCTCGACCTGCTGCACGCGCTGGTCCGGGCCGACGCGGCGGCGACCGGGCCGGCGGCCTGGTCGGACTGGAAGGGCCGGCTCGTCGCCGAGCTGGTAGGCCGGGTCCGTACCGCGCTGGACACCGGCGTGCTGCCCGAACCGCCGGCGCCGGATCCGGCGCTGCTGGCCGGCCCCCTGCCGGTCGTCCACCTGACCGGGGACCGGGTGTCGGTCGCCGCGGCCGACCGGCGCGGCCTGCTCGCCACGGTGGCCGGTTGCCTGGCCCTGCACCGGCTGGAGGTGATCTCCGCGGATGCCTCGGTGGTCGATGGCCGGGCCCTGGTCGAGTGCCGGGTGCAGCCCCGCTACGGTCTCCCGCCGGATCCGGTCCCGCTCCGCGCCGACCTGCGTCGGCGGTCGGCGGCGACGTGTCGGTCACCCAGCGGCTACGTGGCCGTGCGCTCGCCGCCCGCGGCGCCGGTGCCGCGCCCCGGGTCGTCTGGCACCGTGAGGCGGCCACCGACGCGGTACTCCTGGAACTGCGGGCCGCCGACGCCGCCGGGCTGCTCTACCGGGTCGCCTGCGCGCTCGACGAGGCCGGCGCCCTGGTCCGCGCGGCCCGGATCTCCACCCTCGGCGCCGACGTGGTGGACGCCTTCTACCTGGTGGGCGGCTGGCCGGACGACGCCACCCGGGCCCGCCTGGAGGCCGCCGTCCTGGCCGCCGTCTGACCCCGGGCCGGCGTCTGACCCGTGCCGCCCGTCCGACCTGGGCCGCGGCTGGCCTGTCCCGCCAGTCTGACCTGGCCCGGCGTCTCGCCGCCGGGCGGGACATGGTGTGGCCCCGTCAGTGCTGACCGCCGCCCCGCGGGCGGCGGCCTGTCTATTGAGCGGTATGACTCACAGGTATAAATATTCCTCACAGGTATACCGCTTACGGAGGTGTCCGCCCCCCGGAGCCCTCCCCGAGGCGACGGAGGGCGGGTGGCCCGGTGCGGCTCGCTACGCCCGGGGACGTAGCCGCGGTGCCGCTTGTCGACGCACGCCGTGGCCCGATGGCGCGGGCAGAATGACGCCATGCGACGAGGTGGGCGGTGGGGATGGCCGGCGGTGGCGGCGGACGTCGCGCCCGCGGTGCTGCTGCTCGGGTTCGGGTTGCTCGCCACCCGCCTGGCCGGGGACAACCAGCCGGGGTCCCGACCGGTCGATGCCGCCTGTCGGGCGTTGATCGCGGTCGCCGCGCTCGTCCTGGCGTTGCGGCGGCGGGCTCCGCTGGTCACCCTCGCCGTGGTCACCGTGGCCACCTCGACGTACCTGCTGATCGGCTATCCGTACGGGCCGATCCTGCTCAGCTTCCTGCTCGCGGTCTACACGGTGGCGGTGCGACTGCCGGTGCGTCCGGCGGCGCTCGCCGCGGGCGGGGCGTTCGTCCTGCTGGTGGCGCACGTCTTCGTCGGTCGGGGGCCGGCGCCGGGCTGGGTCGGAGTGCTGCCCGCGTCGGCCTGGGTGGTCGTACCGTTCGCGGTGGGTGTGGTAGTGCGGGTCAGTCGTGAGGCCGCTGCCCGTACCCGGGTCGAGGAGGCCCGCGACCGTGCCGAGCAGGCTCGGCGGCAGGCCGACGAGGAGCGGCTGCGCATCGCGCAGGAGGTGCACGACGTGGTGGGGCACGGGTTGGCCGCGATCAGCATGCAGGCGGACATCGCCCTGCACCTGCTGCCGAAGCGGCCGGAACAGGCGGAGGTGGCGCTCACCGCGATCAGCCGGACCAGCCGCGAGGCGCTCGACGAGCTGCGGGTCACCCTGGGCGCGGTGCGGCGGGGTGCGGAGCGCACACCGGTACCCGGCCTGGCCCGGCTTCCGGGGCTGCGCGACCGGCTCGCCGGAGCGGGGCTGGTCGTCGAGCTGCGCGTGACCGGTGACCCCCGGGAGCTGCCGGCCCCGGTGGATCTGGCCGCGTACCGGGTGGCGCAGGAGGCGTTGACGAACGTGCTGCGGCACGCGGGGGTGGCGAGCGCCGAGGTGACAGTGGACTACCGCGCCGACGAGGTGACCGTCGAGGTCACCGACCGGGGTGTGGGCGACCGCGGCACCGGGACCGAACCGGCCGACGACGAGAGCGGGCATGGCCTGGCCGGCATGCGGGAGCGGGTCGCGGCGCTGGGCGGCCGGTTGGCGACCGGGCCGCGCGCCGGCGGCGGGTTCCGGGTGTACGCCACGCTCCCGGTGGGGCCGGCCACGTGATCCGGGTGCTGATCGCCGACGACCAGGATCTGGTCCGGCTCGGGCTGCGCGCGCTGGTGGAGAGCGAGGACGACCTGGCGCTGGCCGGCGAGGCGGCCGACGGGCTGCGGGCGGTCGAGCTGGCCCGTCAGGAACGGCCGGACGTGGTGCTGATGGACATCCGGATGCCCGGCATCGACGGCATCGAGGCGACCCGCCGGATCGTCGCCGACCCCGACCTGACCGGTACCCGGGTGGTGGTGCTCACCACCTTCGAGCTGGACGAGTACGTCTTCGAGGCGCTGCGGCACGGCGCGAGCGGGTTCCTCACCAAGGACACCAGGCCGGCGGAGCTGCTGCGGGCGATCCGGCTGGTCGCCGAGGGGGAGGCGCTGCTGTCGCCGTCGGTGACCCGTCGGGTGGTGCGGGAGTTCGCCACCCGCCCGTCCCGGGTGCTCCGTCCGCACCCACGGTTGGACACGCTGACCGACCGGGAGCGTCAGGTCGTCGGACTGGTCGGTGCGGGCCTGAACAACGAGGAGATCGCGGCACGGCTGGTGGTCAGCCCGGCAACCGCGCGAACCCACGTCAGCCGGGCGATGGGGAAGCTGGGTGCCCGGGACCGGGCCCAACTCGTCGTCTTCGCGTACCAATCGGGGTTGGTGTCGGGGTGAGGGCCGGGCCGGGCGACAGCGGGCCCTCGCGGGGGCGGCTACCCTAGCGGTGGCCGGACTCCGCAGTGCCGGCCGCGTTGTGCCCGCCGGAACACTGACAAACGGGATGTTCGCGTGTTTGACACCTTGAGTGACCGCCTGTCCGGGATCTTCACCAAGCTCCGCGGCAAGGGGCGGCTCACCGACGCCGACATCGACGCCACCGCGCGCGAGATCCGCCTCGCGCTGCTGGAGGCGGACGTCGCGCTGCCGGTGGTCAAGGGCTTCATCGCGGCCGTCAAGGAGCGGGCCCGCAGCTCCGAGGTCTCCCAGGCGCTGAACCCGGCCCAGCAGATCATCAAGATCGTCAACGAAGAGCTGATCAACGTGCTCGGCGGCGAGGGGCGGCGGCTCCAGTTCGCCAAGCAGCCGCCGACCGTGATCATGCTGGCCGGCCTCCAGGGTTCCGGTAAGACGACCCTGGCCGGCAAGCTGGCCCGCTGGCTCAAGGGCCAGGGGCACCAGCCGCTGCTGGTCGCCGCCGACCTCCAGCGCCCCAACGCCGTCGGGCAGCTCCAGGTGCTCGGTGGCCGGGCCGGCGTCGAGGTGTACGCCCCGGAGCCCGGCAACGGCACCGGTGACCCGGTCCAGGTCGCCCGCGCGTCGATCGAGCACGCGAAGCGGGCGGCCCACGACATCGTCATCGTCGACACCGCCGGCCGACTCGGTATCGACGCCGAGATGATGCAGCAGGCCGCCGACATCCGCGACGCGGTCCAGCCGGACGAGGTCATCTTCGTCATCGACGCGATGGTCGGTCAGGACGCCGTCCGCACCGCCGAGGCGTTCCGCGACGGCGTGGGCATCACCGGCGTGGTGCTCTCCAAGCTCGACGGCGACGCCCGTGGTGGTGCCGCGCTGTCGGTCCGCGAGGTCACCGGGCAGCCGATCCTGTTCGCCTCCACCGGTGAGAAGTTGGAGGACTTCGACGTCTTCCACCCCGACCGGATGGCCAGCCGGATCCTCGGCATGGGCGACGTCCTCACTCTGATCGAGCAGGCCGAACAGGCCTTCGACTCCGATCAGAAGGAGAAGATGACCGCCAAGCTGATGGGCGGCGAGCAGTTCACCCTGGACGACTTCCTCGACCAGCTCATCGCGGTGCGGCGGATGGGCCCGATCGCCAACGTGCTGGCCATGATGCCCGGCATGGGGCAGATGAAGGACCAGCTCGCCGACCTGGACGACAGCCACTTCGACCGGGTCACCGCGATCATCCGGTCGATGACCCCGGGTGAGCGGACCAACCCGAAGATCATCAACGGCTCCCGCCGGGCGCGCATCGCCAACGGCTCCGGGGTCACCGTGATGGACGTCAACCAGCTGCTCAACCGCTTCGCCGACGCGCAGAAGATGATGAAGCAGATGGGCGGCATGATGGGCCTGCCCGGCGGCGGCCGGCGCAAGGCGACCAAGTCCCCCAAGAACAAGCGAAAAAACACGAAGGGCTCGCAGCGTTCGCGGGGTGCGGGGCAGAGTGGTGCCGGTCCGCGCGTCGGTGCGGGTGGCTTCCCGGGTGGCATGCCGCAGCTCCCGCCGGGGATGGACCCGAACGACCTCGCCGGTGGCCAGGGCCTCCCGCCCGGCTTCAAGCTCCCGAAGATCGACTTCAACAAGCTCGGCAAGGGCGGCGACAAGGGCCCGCGCTGACGCCCTGCCCGCCCGCGCGGGGCAGTGATCGGGTAGGACTGTGCGCATGGCTCTTCACGTGCGCGGTGTGCTGCTCCCCGACGACGAGGTCCGCGATCTCTGGCTGGTCGGCGACCGGGTGACCTTCACCCCGGTGCCCGGTGCGGAGACCGTCGTCGACGGCGGATTCGTGCTGCCCGGGCTGGTGGACGCGCACTGTCACATCGGTATCGCCCGTGGCGGCGCGCCGATCACCTCGCTCAACCAGGCCCGGGAACTGGCCCACCTGGACCGGGACGCCGGGGTGCTGGCGATCCGCGATGCCGGCTCGCCGTACCCGTACCCCGAACTCGACGACGAGCCGGACCTGCCGCGACTGGCCCGCGCCGGCCGGCACGTCGCCCCGCCGAAGCGCTACCTACGCGGCATCGGCGTGGAGGTCGCCGCGACCGACGTCGCCGCGACGGTGGCCGCCCAGGCGAAGGCCGGCAACGGCTGGGTCAAGTTGGTCGGTGACTGGATCGACCGGGGCGTGGGTGGCCTGGCGCCGGCCTGGGACGCGGACACCCTCACCGCCGCCGTGCGGGCGGCGCACGACGCCGGGGTACGCGCCGCGGTGCACACCTTCTCCGAGTCGGCCGTCGAGATCATGGTCCGCGCCGGAGTGGACTCGGTGGAGCACGGCACGGGGCTGAGCCTCGACCTGATCGACGAGATGGCCCGCCAGGGCACCGCGCTGATCCCCACAATGATCAACATTGCCACCTTCGGCGGGATCGCCGAGCAGGCGCGGGGCAAGTTCCCCGGGTACGCCGAGCACATGCTGGCGCTGCGCGACCGTTTCCCCGAGGTGGTGCGTGCCGCGCACCAGGCGGGTGTGCCGATCTACGTGGGCACCGACGCCGGCGGCGGCATCGACCACGGGCTGGCCGCCGAGGAGATGCTGCTGCTGCACGAGCGGGCCGGCATGGCGCCGATCGATGTGCTCGCCGCGGCCTCCTGGGGCGCCCGGGAGTGGCTCGGCTTCCCCGGCCTGGTCGAGGGCGGCCTCGCCGACCTCACCGTCTATCCCGAGGACCCCCGGTCGACCTGCGCGTCGTCCGGGCCCCGTCCCGCACGATCCTGCGCGGCCGAGTCCTCCGCTGACCCCGCGAGCGCACCCGCCGGGCCGGAGGCGCTGGCCGTGCGCGCTGGGCCGAGTCGCCGCGCCGCGCCGGTTGTCCTTCAAGATCGCGCTGGAAGCAGGATGTAGTGGCTTCGGCATCGGGGGATGCCACTACCTCCAGGATCCAGCGCGATCTTGCGCCGGCGCGAGGCGCGAGGCGCGGTCAGCGGGGGACGCGGGTGGCGGCCGCGAAGAGGCGTACGGCGAGGTCGGTCAGGGCCGTCGCGGTCTGTTCGATCGGCTCCCGGGGCAGGACGATGTGGCTGACCACCAGGCGGACGACGGTGTCGGCGGCGAAGGCGAGGGCGGTCCGGTCCGCGCCGGGCAGGTGATCATCGGCCCAGTCGATCAACGCGCCGGACGCCTCGGTGAGCACCACCTCGGCGCGGGTGGTGAGGTACGGCAGCAGCTCGTCCGACCCGCCCCGGGCGCTGCTCAGGATCGCCTTGACCAGAGGGTTCTCCGCTGCGGTGGTGAGGGTGTGCGCGATGGCCGCGTGGGCGCCGGCCCGAACGTCGGAGCCGTGTGCGAGCAGCGCGCCGCGGACGTCGCCGACGAACCGGTCCACCTCGGCGCGGGCGAGCGCCTCGGCCAGCCCCGCCTTGCTGCCGAACTCGTTGTAGACGGTCTGCCGGCTCACTCCCGCCGCGGTGGCGACCCCGCCCATCCGGACCGCGTCCCAGCCGACGGCGATGGTCCGTGCGCGGGCGGCGTCCACGATCGTGTCCCGCACCCGCTGGCGCGATGAGCCCGTCGACGTAGTCATGGTGGTCGAAT
>NZ_JAEVHL010000122.1 GCF_016803395.1 Micromonospora tarensis
GGGCCGGGGTCGGCGGCCAGCAGCGGGCTGGGGTTGTGCGCGGCGGCGCGGACGGCGGCGGCGACCGCCGGGGCGACCCGGGAGTCGAAGACGCTCGGCACGATCACCGTGGGGTTGATCTTGTCCTCCCCGACCACGTCCGCGATGGCCCGGGCGGCGGCGATCGCCATCTCCTCGGTGAACTCCTCCGCGTGCGCGTCCAGCATGCCGCGGAACACCCCGGGGAACGCCAGCACGTTGTTGATCTGGTTCGGCTGGTCCGAGCGGCCGGTGGCGACCACTGCGGCGTGCTTGCGGGCCTCCCGCGGGTCGACCTCCGGGTCCGGGTTGGCCAGCGCGAAGACGATCGAGTCCTTCGCCATCTGCGCGATGTCGTCGCCGGTGAGCAGGTTCGGCGCGCTGACCCCGATGAAGACGTCGGCGCCCCGGATCGCGCCGGGCAGGTCACCGGAGTAGTTCTCCCTGTTGGTGTTCTCCGCCAGCCACTGCCACGCCGAGTTGAGCCCGGTCAGCCCGCGGTGCAGGGCGCCCTCCCGGTCGTACGCGATGATGTCGCCGACGCCCTGCCGCAGCAGCAGCTTCATGATCGCGGTACCGGCCGCGCCGGCACCGGAGACGACCACCCGGACGTCCTTGAGCTCCTTACCGACCACCCGCAGCGCGTTGGTCAGCGCGGCCAGCACGCAGATCGCGGTGCCGTGCTGGTCGTCGTGGAAGACCGGAATGTCCAGCGCCTCGCGCAGCCGGGCCTCGATCTCGAAGCAGCGCGGCGCGGCGATGTCCTCCAGGTTGATGCCGCCGTAGGCCGGTGCGATCGCCTTGACGATCTGCACGATCTCGTCGGTGTCCTGGGTGTCCAGCACCACGGGCCAGGCGTCCACCCCGCCGAAACGCTTGAACAGCGCCGCCTTGCCCTCCATCACCGGCAGCGACGCGGCCGGGCCCAGGTTGCCCAAACCGAGCACCGCCGAGCCGTCGCTGACCACCGCGACGGTGTTGCGCTTGATGGTCAGGCGCCGGGCGTCCGCCGGGTTCTCGGCGATCGCCATGCAGACCCGGGCCACCCCCGGGGTGTACGCGCGGGACAGCTCGTCACGGTTGCGCAGCGCGACCTTCGAGGTCACCTCGATCTTGCCGCCGAGGTGCAGCAGGAACGTGCGGTCCGACACCTTCCGCACGTCCACGCCGTCCAGCGCGGTCAACGCCTCGACCACCTGGTCGGCGTGGCCGGCGTCGGCGGTGTCGCAGGTCAGGTCGACGATCACGTTGGTCGGGTCGGAGTCCACCACGTCCAGCGCCGTGACGATCGCCCCGGCCTCGCCGACGGAGGTGGTGAGCCGGCCGATCGAGGAGGCGTCCGCGGTTACGGCGATCCGGATCGTGATCGAAAATCCGGCGCTCGGCAGTCGGGTGATGGCCACGGGATCCCTCCGTAACGGCTGTGCGGCCAGTCGACCGCCGTCCGCATTTCTACCGGGTTGTCGCGGCCGACCAGCATTCGGCCCCACTTTTGGCGACCTTCACCATGGGCATATAGCAGGTGCGTTCGGCGTTGTTACATGTCAGGATTACGTTCTACTTATCAAAACGGACAGGAGAACCGCTTGCGAGACCAGGAGAACTTCGTCCCTGTTGAGGATGAGTTCGACGACGTCACCACCGGCGAGCTGGACCTGTCGGAGCGGCAGTCTCTCCGGCGCGTCCCAGGCCTCTCTACCGAGCTCAGCGACGTCACCGAGGTGGAATACCGCCAGCTGCGGCTGGAGCGGGTGGTGCTGGTGGGCGTCTGGACCGACGGCACGGTGACCGACGCGGAAAACTCCCTGACCGAGCTCGCCGCGCTGGCCGAGACCGCCGGCTCGCAGGTGCTCGAAGGGCTCATCCAGCGCCGCACCCGACCCGACCCGGCCACCTACATCGGTCGCGGCAAGGTCGACGACCTCGGCGCGGTGGTGCGCTCCACCGGCGCCGACACGGTGATCTGTGACGGTGAGCTGTCCCCGTCGCAGCTGCGCAACCTGGAGCAGCGCACCAAGGTCAAGGTCGTCGACCGGACGGCGCTGATCCTCGACATCTTCGCCCAGCACGCCAAGAGCAAGGAAGGTAAGGCGCAGGTCGAGCTGGCTCAGCTCGAATACCTGCTGCCCCGACTGCGCGGTTGGGGTGAGACGCTCTCCCGGCAGACCGGTGGTTCCGGCCGGGGCGGCGGCGCCGGCGGTGGTGTGGGTGTTCGTGGTCCCGGTGAGACCAAGCTGGAGACCGACCGGCGGCGCATCCGCCACCGCATCTCCCGGCTGCGCCGTGAGATCAAGAGCATGAAGACGGTACGCGTGACCAAGCGCGCCCGCCGTTCCCGCAACGCCGTTCCCGCGGTCGCCATCGCCGGCTACACGAACGCCGGCAAGTCCAGCCTGCTCAACCGCCTGACCGGCGCGGGCGTGCTGGTGGAGAACGCGCTGTTCGCGACCCTGGACCCGACCACCCGCAAGGCCACCGCCTCGGACGGGCGGCTCTACACCCTCTCCGACACGGTCGGCTTCGTCCGGCACCTGCCGCACCAGATCGTCGAGGCGTTCCGTTCGACGCTGGAGGAGGTCGCCGAGGCGGATCTGGTGGTGCACGTCGTCGACGGCACCCACCCGGATCCGGAGGAGCAGGTCCGGGCGGTGCACGCGGTACTCGCCGAGGTGAGCGCCGACCGGCTCCCCGAGCTGCTGGTGGTCAACAAGACCGACGCGGCCGACGAGGACACGCTGCTGCGACTCAAGCGGCTCTGGCCGGACGCGATCTTCGTGTCCGCGCACTCCGGGCGGGGCATCGACGGGCTACGTGCGGCGATCGAGGAGCGGCTGCCGCGCCCCGCCGTGGAGGTCCGAGCCGTGCTGCCGTACGACCGGGGCGACCTGGTGGCCCGGGTGCACCGCACGGGCGAGGTGCTCAGCACGTCGCACCTGCCGGAAGGCACGCGGCTGCATGTCCGGGTGGGTGCGGAGTTGGCCGCGGAACTGGCGCCGTTCGACGTGGAGCGGCAGGGGCAGGCGGCCGGCAGCCGGTCCTGAGCGGTCACGGCGTCATCCACTGGAAACGCGCGGCATGCGACACTGGCCGAATGCGCCGCGTTGTTTCCTCGGTCACGGTTGCCCTCGGCCTGTTTGGGGCAACCGTGGCGTTCGCCGGAGTCGCCGCAGCGGCTCCCGTCGCCGGGTCGTCCGGGCTGCTCGCCGTCACCCCCGGCCAGAAGCGGTGCACGATCACCGACGAGCGCCTGCGGGAGCTGTCCGGGCTGTCGCGACCAGGAGCGGCTTCATCGTCATCAACGACGGCACCGAGGTCGTGGCGCGCAAGCGGGTCTTCTTCCTCGACAGCAAGTGCAAGATCTCGAAGGAGCCGGTCCGCTACTCGGGGCAGGGTCCGTTCGACACCGAGGACCTCGCGCTGTCCAAGGACGGCAACACCCTCTGGATCGCCGACACCGGTGACAACGCCGACTCGAAGGAGCGCCGCACCCGCGTCGCCCTCTGGTCGATGCCGATCAGCGGCTCCAAACAGCCGACCCTGCACCGGCTGTCGTACCCCGAGGCCAAACCGCACGACGCCGAGGCGTTGCTCATCGGCGACGACGGAAAGCCTCTGATCATCACCAAGGTGACCAAGGGCAAGGCCGAGATCTACACCCCGTCGACGGCGCTGAAGAGCGGCGACACCGAACCGGTGCCGATGCGCAAGGCCGGCGAGATCCTGCTGCCCAAGACGCAGACGGAAAACCCGCTCAACACGTTCGGCCGGATCGCCATCACGGGTGCCGCCCGGTCACCGGACGGCTCCCGGGTCGTCCTGCGCACCTACGCGGACGCCTTCGAGTTCGACGTCAGCGGTGGCGACATCGTCGGCGCGCTCACCACCGGCAAGCCGCGAGTGACGCCGCTGACCGACCCGTTCGGCGAGGCCATCAGCTACACCCCGGACGGAAAGTCGTTCCTCACCGTCTCCGACGCGGCCCGGTTCGCCGAAGACGAGGCGCTGGACATTCTCAGCTACACACCGTCCAGCTCGACCGCGGTGCCACTGGCCCCGGAGGGCGGTGCCAAGCCGGCGGCCTCGAAGTCCTGGACCGCCGGGCTGAGCCTCGACGACATCACCTACCTGGTCGGCGCGGTCGGGCTGCTCGGGCTGCTGCTGGTCGGTGCCGGGATCGCCGGCATCGTCCGAGCCCGTCGCCGGTCGCCGGCCGCCGACGCGTCCGATCCGGCGGATCTGGATGACGAACCGTTCGGCTCCCGCTCCGGCCGTGCTGTCGACGGCTCCCCGGCGAGCGACGACCGGCGGAGTGGTGTTTACGGCGGCGGCGCGGCGGCCAGCGGCGGGGTCTACGGCGGTGGTGCGGGTCGCGGTGGTCCGGCCCCGGCGGGTGGTGCCGTGTACGGCGGCGGTGGCCGGCCGCCGTGGCCGACGGTGGTTACCCAGCGGCACGGCCGGACGGCGGTGGCGTGTACGGCGGTGGTCGTCCGCAGGGCGGTGGCGGTGGTCGTCCGCAGGGTGGCGGTCGTCCGCAGGGTGGCGGTGGTCGTCCCCAGGCTGGCGGTGTGTACGGCGCCGGCGGTGCTCAGCCGGGTGCCGGTCGTGCGGAGCCGCCCCGGCGTGGTGGGCAGGAGCCCGACTACCGGGGTCAGCGCCCCGGGCGACGACGTGACGAAGACCCACCTGTCGACCCGTACGGGCAGTATCCCGGCGGCGGCCGCGGCCATCGAGGCGACCGCTACTGATCGGTGCCGGTCCGCGCCCCTGGTGATCGGTGCCGGGCCAACACGCGCCCGCCCCGGTTCAGCGGTGCGGGCGGGCGCGCCGGTGGCACCCACCCGTCGCCCGGTCAGATCCGGCGCAGCACCGCCACAACCCGGCCCATGATGGTGGCGTCATCGCCGGGGATGGGGTCGAAGGCCGGATTCTGCGGCATCAGCCAGACGTGCCCGTCGCGCCGCCGGTAGGTCTTCACGGTCGCCTCGCCGTCCAGCATGGCGGCCACGATCTCGCCCGAGTCGGCGGTCGGCTGCTGCCGGACGACCACCCAGTCGCCGTCGCAGATGGCCGCGTCGAGCATCGAGTCGCCCTTGACCTGGAGCATGAAGACCTCGCCCTCACCCACCAGCTCGCGGGGGAGGGGGAAGATGTCCTCCACGGCCTGCTCGGCGAGGATCGGCCCACCGGCGGCGATCCGGCCGAGCATCGGCACGTACGCCGGGGCTGGCCGCTGTGCCCTCGACAGTTCGTCGTCGATGGCCTCGCTGGGGGCGCGGACGTCCACCGCGCGCGGCCGGTTCGGGTCGCGGCGCAGGAAGCCCTTCTTCTCCAGCTCCTTGAGCTGGTAGGCGACGCTGGACGGCGACACCAGGCCGACCGCCTCGCCGATCTCCCGGACGCTCGGCGGGTAGCCGTGCCGCTCCACCCAGGTGCGGATGAACTCCAGGATGCGGCGCTGGCGGGCGGTCAGGTCGACCGTCGCCGGGTCGGGGAAGGCGCTGACCACCGGAGTGACGGCACGCACGGCGGGCTGCCCCGTCCGGCTGCGCGCGGCGCTGCGGCGTCGGGTGGCCGGCGGGCCCGCCTCGGTGATCTGCTGCGGGCTCTTCGGCCGGCTGGCCCGGTCCTCGGTCACGTCCGTCCTCCCTGGTCGGCGCTGGGTGCCTCGTCGGCTCGTGGTGCGTGCGGTGGTGCCACGATGTTCATGACCGTATAGGTGAGATCGGTCATTTTCAAACATCTGTACGACCTCTCACCGGCGTGTCGGGGTGAAAAACCGCTCCGGTCGTACGGATGTTCTGATAATGGTACGTCAGGTAGCACTGGTGTTCGATTGTTGCCGTTCTCCGGGCCGCTGCGCCGGTGCTGGCGGTAACCCGGGCGGGGGCGTGGCGTTGGGACTTCGGGCGCGCTGGTGGTTGGGGGGTGAGGGGATGGCCCGTGACGCGCCGGACACGCCGGCAACTTGACCCGGCTTGCCCGGCGACATACGGTCAACCCCTAGATGTAGTAGTGACACGGGCGTAAGTTGCCTACAGGTTGGGTCTGACTACCGACCGCACTTTCGTAAGGTTGATCACGGCGGGCGCCATGAGCGCATGGCACCGTCGCGGTGAGCCGTGCCCGGGTGCGTCCGGTACGACGCGATTGATCATGATTAGGGGGTCCGCTATGCGGTGTCCGTACTGCCGGCACGCTGACTCCCGGGTGGTCGACTCGCGGGAGGCCGACGACGGCCAGCTCATCCGGCGGCGGCGGTCCTGCCCGGAGTGCGGCAAGCGGTTCACCACGGTCGAGGAGGCGGTCCTCGCGGTCGTCAAGCGCAGCGGGGTGACCGAGCCGTTCAGTCGTACGAAGATCATCGGCGGGGTGCGTAAGGCGTGCCAGGGCCGGCCGGTGGACGACGACTCACTCGCGCTGCTCGCGCAGCGGGTGGAGGAGACCGTCCGGGCCAAGGGGGCCGCCGAGATCCCCAGTCATGAGGTGGGCCTGGCGATCCTGGGCCCGCTGCGCGACCTGGACGAGATCGCCTACCTGCGGTTCGCCAGCGTCTACCGCTCGTTCGACTCGCTTGCCGACTTCGAGCGCGAGATCGAGACGTTGCGGGCCGCTGCGCGCACCCGGGAGCAGGACCGGGCCGACGCGGTTGACGCCGCCGGCCGCACCAGCTGATTCTGCACAGATTTTCGAGAGATCAAGACGCGGTGGCTGACCGCGCGGACGAGGGGGGCGACGGCGTGACAACGAGCCGTTCACGAGGCAAGGCAGGCGTGGGGCTGAAGATCGAGCGGGTGTGGACGACCGAGGGGGTCCACCCGTACGACGAGGTCAGCTGGGAGCGCCGGGACGTCGTGATGACGAACTGGCGGGATGGCTCGATCAACTTTGAGCAGCGTGGGGTCGAGTTCCCGGAGTCGTGGAGCGTCAACGCGGCCAACATCGTCACCACGAAGTACTTCCGGGGCGCGGTGGGGACCCCGGAGCGGGAGTGGTCGCTCAAGCAGCTCATCGACCGGGTGGTCAGCACCTACCGCACCGCAGGTGAGGAGTACGGCTATTTCGCCAGCCCGGCCGACGCCGAGGTCTTCGCGCACGAGCTGACCTGGATGCTGTTGAACCAGGTGTTCAGCTTCAACTCGCCGGTCTGGTTCAACGTCGGCACGCCGTCGCCGCAGCAGGTCAGCGCCTGCTTCATCCTGGCCGTCGACGACTCGATGGACTCGATCCTCGACTGGTACAAGGAGGAGGGGCTGATCTTCAAGGGCGGCTCCGGCTCCGGGGTCAACCTGTCGCGGATCCGCTCGTCGCGGGAGCTGCTCTCCTCCGGTGGCACCGCCTCCGGCCCGGTCAGCTTCATGCGCGGCGCGGACGCCTCGGCCGGCACCATCAAGTCCGGCGGCGCGACCCGTCGGGCGGCCAAGATGGTCATCCTCGACGTGGACCACCCGGACATCGAGGAGTTCGTGGTCACCAAGGCGCGCGAGGAGGACAAGATCCGCGCGCTGCGCGACGCCGGGTTCGACATGGACCTCGGTGGCTCCGACATCGTCAGCGTGCAGTACCAGAACGCCAACAACTCGGTCCGGGTCTCCGACGAGTTCATGTCGGCGGTGGAGAACGGCAAGGGCTTCGACCTGCGCGGCCGGCTGGACGGCTCGGTGATCGACACCGTCGACGCCAAGAAGCTGTTCCGGACGATCTCCCAGGCCGCCTGGGAGTGCGCCGACCCGGGCCTGCAGTACGACGACACGATCAACGACTGGCACACCTGCCCGGAGACCGGGCGGATCACCGCGTCGAACCCGTGCTCGGAGTACCTGCACCTGGACAACTCCTCGTGCAACCTGGCCTCGCTCAACCTGATGAAGTTCCTCCGCGCCGACGGTGGCTTCGAGGTGGAGAAGTTCGTCAAGTCCGTCGAGTTCGTCATCACCGCGATGGACATCTCGATCTGCTTCGCGGACTTCCCGACCGAGAAGATCGGCGAGACCTCCCGCGCCTATCGTCAGCTGGGCATCGGCTACGCCAACCTGGGTGCCCTGCTGATGGCCTCCGGCCTGCCCTACGACTCGGAGCAGGGCCGCTCGGTCGCCGCCTCGATCACGTCCCTGATGACCGGCACCGCCTACCGCCGTTCGGCCGAACTGGCCGGCGTCGTCGGCCCTTACGACGGCTACGCCCGCAACGCCGAGCCGCACAAGCGGGTCATGCGCAAGCACGCCGCCGCCAACGACGAGATCAAGCCGACCAGCCCGGTGGCCACCGCGATCGTCCGTGAGGCGACCAAGCAGTGGACCCAGGGCAACAAGATCGGTGACAAGTTCGGTTGGCGCAACGCGCAGGCCAGCGTCCTCGCCCCGACCGGCACCATCGGCTTCATGATGGACTGCGACACCACCGGTGTGGAGCCGGACCTGGCGCTGGTCAAGTTCAAGAAGCTGGTCGGCGGCGGCTCGATGCAGATCGTCAACCAGACGGTGCCGCGCGCCCTGCGCAGCCTCGGCTACCCCGAGGAGCAGGTCGAGGCGATCGTCGAGCACATCGCCGACCACGGCCACGTGGTGGACGCCCCCGGCCTCAAGCCGGAGCACTACCCGGTCTTCGACTGCGCGATGGGGGAGCGGACGATCGCCCCGATGGGTCACGTGCGGATGATGGCGGCCATCCAGCCGTTCGTCTCCGGCGCCATCTCCAAGACGGTCAACATGCCGGAGGCGGCCACCGTCGAGGACGTCGAGAAGATCTACTTCGAGGGCTGGAAGCTCGGCCTCAAGGCGCTGGCGATCTACCGGGACAACTGCAAGGTCGGCCAGCCGCTCTCGGTGGCGAAGTCCAACAAGGCCACCGAGCCGGCCGCCGTCGAGGCCGCGCCGGCAGCGGTGGAGAAGGTCATCGAGTACCGGCCGGTGCGTAAGCGCCTGCCGAAGAAGCGCCCGTCCGAGACGGTCAGCTTCTCCGTCGGCGGTGCCGAGGGCTACCTGACCGCGTCGTCCTACCCTGACGACGGCCTCGGTGAGGTCTTCCTCAAGATGTCCAAGCAGGGCTCGACCCTGGCCGGGGTGATGGACGCCTTCTCGGTGGCCATCAGCATCGGCCTGCAGTACGGCGTGCCGCTGGAGACGTTCGTCAGCAAGTTCACCAACATGCGCTTCGAGCCGGCCGGCATGACCGACGACCCGGACGTGCGGATGGCGGCCTCGGTGATGGACTACATCTTCCGTCGCCTGGCGCTGGACTTCCTGCCCTACGAGCGCCGCGCCGAGCTGGGCATCTTCACCGCCGGCGAGCGGGCCGCCCAGCTGCGGGCCGAGGCCGACGCGGAAGCCGCCGCCGTCACCGGTGCGGACCTCACCGCGATGGCGTCCTCCGCGCCGGTGGAGACCCCGGCCAAGCCCGAGGCCGTCGCTCAGCCGGCCCAGGAGATGGCCGACGTGGCCGCCGCCAAGCCGGCACCGAGCGTGGGTTCCAGCACCGAGCTGCTGGAGGCCGTGATCGGCAAGGCCGCCGACGCGCCGCTCTGCTTCACCTGCGGTACGAAGATGCGCCCGGCCGGTAGCTGCTATGTCTGCGAGGGCTGCGGCTCCACCAGCGGCTGCAGCTGACGTACGCCCCAGCGCTGCCCCGGCCTCCCTCGTGGAGGTCGGGGCAGCGCTCTTGTGGCCCTCGATACAGAGGTTGGTTGCCGGCCGGGGAGATGCGAGGCTCGCTGCGTGACTTCTCCCCTCGCGCGTCGCGTCTACGAAACGTGCCACCTGACCGGGTCGTTCCGCCTGCGCTCAGGTCAGACAAGCGATGAGTACTTCGACAAGTACCTGTTCGAGGCGCAACCTGGCCTGTTGTGTGCGGTGGCCGAGGTGATGGTCACCCTGCTGCCCGAGTGTGACGTGCTGGCGGGGATGGAGATGGGCGGCATCCCGATCGCCACCGTGATGTCGCAGCTGACCGGGCTGCCGACCGCGTTCGTCCGGAAGCAGGCGAAGGAGTACGGCACCGCCAAGGCCGCCGAGGGCACCCCCGTGGTCGGCCGGCGGGTTGTGGTGATCGAGGACGTGGTCACCACCGGTGGCGCGTTGCTGGCGTCGTGCCGCCAATTGCGGGCCGGCGGCGCGATGGTCGACACGGTGGTCTGCGCTATCGACCGCGAGCAGGGCGGGCGCGAGAGTCTGGCGGCCGAAGGGCTGCGTTTGCACGCCGCCCTCACCCGTCGCGACCTGGAAAATTCCCTGCCGGGCTGATCGTCTGACAAGCCTGCTGCTTCACCGCCGTGCCATGCGCCCCGGGAGTGCCCGCCCTGGCCGCGGCGGTTCAGGTGCGGACCGAGGGGTTCGTCGTGGCATCGCGAGCTACCGGATCAGCGGTCTTCGTCGCCTTCGGTCGGGCGTGGCGGGCGGTTGTGTTTGGCCCACTCGTCGACCTCGTCCGCGTCCCAGATGGTCGTCCCGATCAGCCGGGCAATCGGCTCGGGGAAGCCCGGTCGGCGGGTGATCTGGAGGACCCGCTGCCGCGACACGTTGAACAGGGCGGCTAACTCGCCAGGCCCGTACAAGCGCGGTCGCTTCACGGCCTGAAAGTAAGCGCGACTTATACTTGACTATCGTCACTTGCAGATTGACAAGACATGGCTGGGTGGTGTGTGGTGGAGTGGTTACGCCAGGCGACGGCGGGGTGACTCGCGTGGAGGTCGGGTGCCAAAGCACGTGCCGTACGACGACTACCTGCTGGCGGTGGCGCTGACTCTTGCGCGGCGGCACCGGCCGGTCTGGTCATGGCAGCGGTGGCGGCGGATCTGTCGCTGCGGGGCGGATTTACCGTGTCGCGCTTGGCACCGCATCCCCATCCGCCGGGGCTTCTGGCCAGGGGAGGAGCAGGAGTGACCAGGCACGGCCCGGTCCTGCCGGGGTGGACCTGCGGTGGCTGCGACGCGCCCTGGCCCTGCCGAACCCGGCGCATCGAACTGCGCGCCGAGTTCCACGGCGCACCTGTGACGTCGGCCCTCTACATGGGGTCCTACCTGGTCTGGGCGGCCGAGGATCTGACCTGGGTTCCCGCCGGGCTGCTGCACCGGCGCTTCCTGGGCTGGGTCCGATGAACCTCGGGTTACTGACTCGTCCGTTCGGCGGCGCGTACGGCGTTCCGGAACAGCATCGCGACGGTGGTCCGACCGACCCCGCCGACCCTGGGCGTGATGGCGCCGGCGACCTCGACGCACGTCTCGTCCACGTCCGGCAGGAGGCGCCGCCCGTCGTAGCGGACGCCGGCGTCGATGACGACGGCGCCAGGTTTGACGTGCTCGGGCTGCACGATCCCGGGTACGCCGGCGGCGGCGACAAGGATGTCGGAGCGGCGGGTGTAGCGGGCCCAGTCGGGCACGCCCGTGTGGACGACGGTGACGGCGGCGTTGACGGTCGGGCGCTTCTGGGCGAGGAGCATCGCCAGGGGCGGCCGAGGGTGGCACCGCGGCCGGGACGACGACCTCTCGGCCGGCGACGGGGATCTCGTTGTACGCCAGGAGGACTTCGATGCCGGCGGGGGTGCACGTCAGCGGGCCGGGGAGGCCGACGGCGAGACGGCCCATGTTGAGCGGGTGCATGCCGTCGACGCACAGCGCCATGTCTGGCCATCAGCTGCACGGAGGGTTCGGTAACACCCGCGCTCGGCCGTACGAAGAAGGGGTGTGACCGCTACGAGGGAGGACGGCCTGTGAGTGGACCGAGCGAGGCCGACGACGACATCTCCGGCATCGGGGCCGATCCGGTGGCTTTCGAGGTCTTCTACCGGCGGCACCTGGAGGCGGTGGGCCGGTTCGTGGCGCGGCGGGTCGACGATCCACACCTCGCCGCCGACCTGACCGCCGACGTGTTCCTGGCGGTGATCGAATCGGCGGCCGGCTACCAGCCGGACCGGGGTAGCCAGATCGGCTGGCTGTACGGGGTGGCCCGCAACGTCATCGGCGACGAACGGCGTCGGGCGGCGCAGCGGCTGCGGGTGAGCGGCCGCCTGGCCGGACGACGGGATCTGGGCCCCGATGACATCGCCCGGATCGAGGAGCGAATCGACGCCGAGGCGGCGGCCCGTCGCACCTATCGGGCGCTGAGCGAGCTGCCCGAGGGCACCCGGACGCTTGTCGAGCTCGTCGCCGTGGACGGCCTCACCGTCGCGGAGGCGGCGAACGCCCTCGGGATGTCACCGGTCGCTGCCCGGGTCCGCCTGCACCGTGCCCGCCGCCTCGTCCGCGCCGTGCTCGCCCGCCCGGTCACCACCCTCGCCTGAGATGAGATGGAGCTGACGATGAACACGACTGAACGGTCGCCGCAGGGTTTCGAGGAGCAGCTTCTCCGGGACCTGAGCGCACACGTCGCCCAACGGGCCGAGCTGGCGTCGGCGGGCCGTCCGGCTGGACGCCGTACCCGGTTCCTGCGCGGTTGGCGTCTCGCCGGAGCGGTCGGAATGGCGGTGACGCTGACCGCCGGTGCGCTGGCGGTCCAGACCATGCGGCTGGGCGATCAGTCGCCGCCCACGGCCAGCGCGTCGGAGGTCTTCCACCTGGCGGCCGACGCCGCGCGGCAGCAGCCGGAGCTCACCGCCCGCCCCGACCAGTACGTCTTCACGGAGTCCCTGGCGACGATACGGGAACTGCCGGACCGCGGTCCGTACCGGACGATACGAAACCAACTGTGGCAGTCGGCCGGTGGCGTCGCCTACACGCAGGCACGCTATCGACCGGAGACCGATCCGAACGGGTGGAGCCAACTGAGGGTGCTCCGCATCGATGACCCCGTCGATCCCGATAAGGAGCTCGACGCGTTCCAGCCGCCCGCGTACCACGGCGACCTGCCCACCGATCCGGACGAGCTGCTTCGCTACCTACGGGAACACCCGGTCGACCTGCATCTACCCGAAGGAGCCGATGAGGAGGCCGTCTACGGGGGCGAGAGCATGGCGTACACCACCGCGTGGTCGATGCTCGACGGGTACGTGCCACCCCGAGCGCTGGCGGCGCTCTTCGAAGTGCTGGCACGGGAGCCCGGGGCGGTCGTCATCTCGGGTGACGTGGTGGACACCGCCGGCCGCCACGGGGTGGCGATTCGGATGCCCGGGGTGATCGGTGGAAACCTGGACCTCATCTTTGATCGGGAGTCCCACGTCTACCTCGGCACCCGCAACTCGGTGGTGCGCAACGGCAAGGAGTCACTGGAGTCGGCCAGCGCGCTCCTGCGGATCGCCATCGTCGACCGGCCGGGCCAGCTGCCGTGAGCGGTGCTCGGCTCTTTCCGCGCCGAACCGGTCAGGGCTGGGCGAACAGCGGCCCGTAGTTCGACCGGAACATCTGCTCGCCGAGTCGGCGCATCACCAGGTCGCGGAGCGCGGGCGGGAGTCCGGTGGCCCTGTCCCGCCGGTGGGTCTGGCTGAGCACCCAGTCGGTACGCGGACGACGCCGCGCCTCGTAGCCACGCAACGCCTCAGCGACGGAGTCGGCGGCGGCCAACGACGACGCGAGCACGACCGCGTCCTCCAGGGCCATCGCCGCCCCCTGGGCCATGTTCGGCGAGGTGGCGTGGGCGGCGTCGCCGATCAGCAGCACCGGCCCCCGGGACCAGGAGTCGAGCACGACCTCCTGGTTCGGGCCGGCGTGCAGGGTGCTGTCGTCGTGGTCGAGGGCCTTGAGCATGATGGCGGCCGGCTCGGTGAACGACTCGGCCACCTCGTCGCGCCAGCCCGGCCGGTCGACCACCGGGCCGTCGTTGTAGTAGCAGTACGTCTGCTCCGCGCTGATCGGGATCGTCAGGAACTGCCTGCCGCGCCCCAACTGCACCGACCAGAACGGCTCGTCGTCGATCCGGGGAGCCACCCAGCGGTACGCGTACTGGCCGAGGTCGCGGGCCGGGTGACCGTCGAAGGCGAGCCGGCGGACCGACGAGTTCACCCCGTCCGCGCCGATCACCAGGTCGTACCGTTCGGTGCTGCCGTCGTCGAACCCGACGACGGCCCGGTCGCCCTCCTGGGTGAGCACGACCGGCTGGCGGCCCCAGCGGATCGGGGCGTCGCCGACGCCGGCGAGCAGCACCCGGTGCAGCTGCGCCCGGGGCAGTGACACGCACGGCCCGACGCCCTGCCAGAGCGCGGCCACGTCGATGTCGAAGAGCCGACGCCCACGCTGGTTGGCGCTGCGCTGACGCCTGATCTCCACGGCCACGTCGGCGACCGGTTCCCGCAGGCCGAGGACGTCGAGCATGCGGGTCGCGTTGCCGGTGAGGTAGATGCCGGTGCCCGAGGCGGTCGGCCCGGGTGCCCGTTCGACCACGTCGACCGTCGCGCCCCAGTCCCGCAACGCGGCCACCGTCGCCAGCCCGGCGACGCCACCGCCGACGATCAGTACCCGGACATCGTTACCCCGCACGACAGGTTCCTCCCCGTTGCCAGGCCAGCTGAGCTGCTGCTCAACGGTTCGGCCGCCGCAGCACTCTAGAAGGCGGGTGAGTCAGCACACGGGTACGGGGGCTGAATTACCGAGGAATGGGCTGCGACGATGAGGGCATGACGACCGCCGAGGCGTACGTCGAGTTCGGCAGGCGTGAGGCGCGCGGGGTGTCACCCAGCTACGAGCGTCTGTCGGCCGCCGTTGCCCACGACGAGTCCCTGCTCACCCTGCTGGACGGGCTTCCGCCGGCCAAGCGGCAGCCGAACCTGTTGTTCAGCGTCGTCCGTTGGCTCGGCGGCCCGGTCGACGACCCGGCCGCCTTTCACGACTTCACGATGACGCACTGGCCGGCCGTCAAGGCGGAGCTGCTCACCCGGGCGACCCAGACGAACGAGGCCGGCCGGTGCGCGGTGCTGCTGCCGGTGCTCGCCGCGCTGCCGCAGCCCCTCGCCCTGCTGGAGGTCGGCGCGTCCGCCGGGCTCTGCCTCTACCCCGACCGGTACGCGTACCGCTACGGCAAGCACCAGGTCGGCGCCGGTGAGCCGGTCCTGGAGTGCGCGGCCGCCGGGTTGGTGCCGCCGGCACGCGTACCCCGGGTGGTGTGGCGGGCCGGCCTCGACCTGAACCCGCTCGACGTGACCGACCCCGACGACGTGTCCTGGCTGGATGCGCTGATCTGGCCGGAGCACGCGCACCGGCGGTCTCGGCTGCGCGCTGCGGCGGCGGTCGCCGCAGCCGATCCGCCGCTGCTGGTCCGCGGTGATCTGGTGGACGACTTGCCGGCGCTGGCGGCCCGGGCGCCGGCCGACGCGACGCTTGTGGTCTTCCACACGTCAGTGCTGTACCAGGTGCCGCCGCCGCGGCGGGAGGCGTTCGTCCGGCTGGTCGGTGAGCTGCCCGGCCACTGGGTCGCGAACGAGGCGCCGGAGGTGCTGGGGTACGACGGGTTGCCCGACCCGCCGACCGACGCGCTGCACAACGTCCTCGCTCTGGACGGCCGGCCGTTGGCCTGGGCCCGGGGCCACGGCCAGGCGATGACCTGGTTCGGGTGACGCCGCGAGTTGGCTCAGCGGGCCGATTCGGGCATCCCGGCGCGTAGGGCCTGGAGGAACCAGCGCACGGCCGGTGTGACCGGAACTCCGCTCGACCAGCCGTTGATCACCGAGAGCAGGTCGAGGTACCGGTCGCGGCGGGGATCGTTCGCCAGGGTCAGCCGTTCGAGCAGCCGCTGGCGCAGGGCGGTGTCGTCGGGACGGTCGCACAGGCTCGCGTACCGGTTGATGACCGCCGCGACCACCGGATCGGCTTCGGGCCCGGTCGGATCGAGACGGGTCGCGAGAGCGGGGGCCACCGCGTCCCGCACCACCGCGACCGCGTCCGGGCGGGGCAATGCCGGAACGTCGTGGTCGGCGGCGTGCTGCCGTGCCAACTGCCGCATGCTCGCCCGAAAGGTAGGGTCCCGACACAGCTCGGCCAGCTCCAACCACGCCTCGACCTGCTCGATGGTGGGCTCGTCGGGCAGCTCCGGGGTCATCGAGACGATGACCCCGGGGTACGTGGGTTGATCGCTCGGGTCGACGAAAACGACGTTCAGGAAGTCACCGACCAGCTGTTTCCGCTCGTGTGAGGTGAGCTGCGCCAACCGGTGCAGATCGTCCATCTCCGCCGGGCGCGACCGGCGCCTCGCCGCCACGGTGAGCACCGCCTGGCGCAACGCAGCACGCGAATCCGCACCGCCACCGCCTCGGCGTGCGCGGCGACCACCGCTGTCAACGGCACCTCGCGGTCGACCACCCGCCGGATCGCGGCGAGGTCCACGCCGAGGTCGCGCAGCGTCCGTACCAGCTCCAGCCGGGCCACCGCTTCGGCGTCGAACAGGCGGTAACCGGCCGGGCTCCGGTCGGTCGGCGGCACGATGCCCTGGTCGGCGTAGTACCTGATGGTCTTGACGCTCAGGCCGGTCCGCCGGGCCAGGTCGCCGATCGTGTGCCGCGTCTCCGCACTCATGGCTCCACCTTCGCGTCTCCCCCCGCCGGAGACTCAAGCGACGGCCGAGTCGGTGAAGAACGCCGCGAGCGACGCGGTGAACGCCTCGGCGTCGTCCAGCCACGGGTAGTGCCCCGCGCCCGGCTGCACGACCAGTTCGGCGTGGATCGATCCCGACCGCCCTGCTCTGGCCAGCCCGTCACGGATGAGGGCCCGTCCCTAGACTGCCCGGGTGACCGGAGAGCGGAAACCCCTGGCCGGCCGGCCGCTCACCGAGCCGCACCCGGCCCGCCTGTCGCCCGAGCACCCCGACCGGGCCCGGATCCTCGCCGCGCACGACGCGGCGCTCGCTGCGGACGAGGCCGGTTACCTCGATCCGGCGAGCGGGTTGTCCGTGCTCAGCGCCGGCTTCCTGGCTCGTCGCGGCACGTGCTGCGGGCGGGGCTGCCGGCACTGCCCGTACGTGGACGATCCACCGACGGGATAGGCGGGAACGAGGGACTTCCGCCCGACCCGGACACCCCGTACGGTTTCCGACGGACATCCGGCGGGCGCTTTCCGTCGTCGGTCGGCGAGAGGGTGGAACGTGCGCGGGCGGATCATGGTCGCCGGGCTGGCGGGGGTGCTGGTGAGCGGGTGCGCCGCCGAGGCCGAGCCGGTGGCGGAGCCGCCACCGGCGCCAACGGCGGTGCAGGTGGTGGCAGCCTCCTCGGGCGGCGCCTGCCGGCTCCTGGACTTCACGGTGATCGAGGAGCTGGTCAAAATGCGCTTCGACGTGGCGGCAGCCAGTGAACAGGGCGACACGCACACCTGTGTGGTCCGGGCCACGGGCGCGACGCTGCCGGAGCTGACGCTGAGTGTGTCCGAGACCACGATCGACAAGTCCGCCTTCGCCGCGGACGTGGTGCCCGACAAGGCGGCGAAGGTCACCGGACTGGGCCAGCAGGCGTACAAGCGGACGACGGCAGGGGCGAGCGGCCGCGGGCCGGTCGCCGAGGTGGGCTGGCTGGCCACCGACGGACGGCTGGCCACGTTGGGCTGGACCGCCGCGCGTGACAGCGAGCGCACCGCGGTGGAGAAGCTGACCGGCGGTCTGACCGCACTGGCCAAGAGGGTGGACACCCGGGCGCTGTGACGCCCGGGCGCCGATGGTTCAGTTCGCGGCGACGAAGACCCGGGAGGCGACCTCGCGGGGCAGCCGCACCCGGTCGCCAGAGCGGTCGATCGACACCCCGTCGCGCTCCTGCGCCACGGTCACCGTGGCGCCCGGGTCGACCCCCGCGGCGTGCAGCTGGCGCAACACGTCACCGTCGGTCTGCACACTCTCGCAGATCCGCCGGACGACGACCGGCCCGGAGAGGCCGGGGAAGGCCAGGTTGCGCTCACCCTCGCCGGCCTCGGTGGCTTCCGCCTCCGGTGAGCCCAACCCCTCCAGGCCGGGGATCGGGTTGCCGTACGGGGAGCGGGTCGGCCGGTTGAGCAGGTCGTAGACCCGCTTCTCCACGGCGTCGCTCATCACGTGCTCCCAGCGGCAGGCCTCGTCGTGGGCCTCCTCGTAGGGCATCCCGATGACGTTCACCAGCAGCAGCTCGGCGAGGCGGTGCTTGCGCATCACGGACACCGCTGTGCCGCGACCCAGCGCGGTGAGGGTGAGGTGCCGGTCACCCTCGACGGTGAGCAGGCCGTCGCGCTCCATCCGGGCGACGGTCTGGCTCACGGTGGGGCCGCTCTGGCGTAGCCGCTCGGCGATGCGGGCACGCAGCGGCGGCACCCCCTCCTCTTCCAACTCGAGGATGGTGCGCAGATACATTTCGGTCGTGTCGACCAGGTCGTGAGACTTCATAAATTCAGCGGCCCTCCGGTGCACGATGCTACCTCGGGTGTTGGTCGAACGGCCGCCGCCGAACCGCGTGCCGTCTGCTGGGATGGTGTTGGATGGTCGCCATGTCCGGAACCCAGGAGCTGCTGGTCGAGGTCGACCGGCTGGTCGCCGAGCTCGACGACGCCGATCCGCCCACCCTGCTCGACGTCCGCTGGCGGCTCGTCGGCCCGCCCGGACAGGCCGACTACCTCGCCGGCCACCTGCCCGGGGCGGTCTTCGTCGACCTGGACACCGCGCTCTGCGGGGCGCCGGGTGCGGCCGGGCGGCACCCACTGCCCGACCCGGCCGCGTTGCAGGCCGCGCTGCGGGCC
>NZ_JAEVHL010000123.1 GCF_016803395.1 Micromonospora tarensis
CCTTGGCGGAGCAGCCGCCGCCGGTCACCGCACCGACCCAGCCCAGTGGTCCCACCCGCACTGTTGCGTCCTCGCCCGTCGCGGTGGAGGTGGAGGCGCCGACCACGCCTGCCGACCGGGATGCCCAGCGGGCCAAGGCCCGGGAAGGGCTGCGGCGGATGGCTGCCCGGTCGGAGGTGTCGCAGATGCCGAAGGACCAGCTCGACGACGTGTTCGGGTCGCTGGTCGCCGACCTCCGTCCGGCCGAGCAGGACGGGGAGGGGTGGCGGCCGGAGCTGCTGATCGAGGTGGCGCGGGAGGCCGGGCCGGAGGGCATCGGCCCGACGGAGATGCAGCGCAAGCTGGCCGAGCGTGGCGTCACGGTGTCCATGAAGACGGTCAACAAGTGGGTGGCGAAGTACGCCGCTGACGACGACGGCCGGCTCCGCAAGCTCGACGGCGGCAAGTACACCGCCTGAAACAGCAGAGCGGCCCCCACCGTGCTGGTGGGGGCCGCGGCGTATCTGCGTCAGTAGGTGTCGATGCCGTCGTGCACGCGGGCGCGGGCGGTCGCCGCGAGCGTCGAGGACTGGGCCAGCTCGTCGGCGGCTCGGGTCACTACGGCGAGGATTTCCTCACGGGTGGCGCCGCGGCCGATGGCGACCTCGACGGCGGTGGCCAGCTTGCGCAGGCCCTCGGTGTGGTCGGCCCTGGACCGCTCGACGCGGGCCGGGTCGGCGAGCGCCGCGTCGACATCGCGCTGCTTGGCGGGCGGAGTCGTCAGGGTCATCACGCATCCACTGTCGCACATGCCCGCCGATGAGTCAGCCCTGCTGCCCGGCCACACGGCCAGGAGGGCGCGCTTCTTGGTCAGATCCGCCGTCACCTACCCGACGATCGCCTTGTCTCGTTGCCGCTGGTCGATACGGTGCCCGGCATGACCCTCCCCCTCGATCCGCGCGACGACCAGGCGCACATCCCTCAGCAGGCCACGCCCGCGCAGCGCACCGACGAACCCGCCCCCGCACCGTCACGGCCGACGGCCCGCAGGTGGCTGTGGATCGCCGCTGCGGTGCTCGTCGTCCTCGCCATCGCCGGCGGGACCGCGTACGCGTTGATGCCCAGCGACGAGGACAACGCCGTCGAGCAGTGCCAGACAGCGGTCTCCGCGAAGCTGAAGTCGCCTGCAACAGCGAAGTACGCCGACGATGTCACGGTGGCCAGCGAAGACGGGAACTTCGGTAGCTACTACGAGGTGACCGGCGAGGTGGACGCGGAGAACGGGTTCGGGGCGCTCGTTCGAGGCGACTACCGGTGCAAGGTGAACTTGGAGAAGGACGGCAGCTGGCTGGTTACGGAGTCGTCGTTCGATCAGCGCTGACCCCAGACAGCAAGCAGCGCCCCCTGCCCAGCCGTGAGGCCGAGCAGGGGGCGCTGTGCGATGCGGGGAGGGTGGAGCTACGCCTTGGGCTCCACCTGAGGGCGGATGCCGAACAGGGCGAACCCGGCCAGCACCGCCGCCGACAGCGCACCGGTCACACCGTCCGGGACGTTCATGCCGTACTCGGCGACCAGCGCCGACCCGGCGGCGACGACACCGGTGAACAGGGCCGGAGCCCACGGTCGGGTGGTGAGCGCGATGATGCCCGCCGCGACGAACGCGGTGATCGCGGCGGCGGCTCCGGCGTCGATGCCGGGGACGCTGAGGGAGGCGAGCACGGTGAGCGCGGCGCCGACGGCGCCGATGATCAGGGCAGGCTCGCGGCCGAACAGCTTCACTGGGTCTCCTAGGGTGTGGTCATGGCTGGGTTTCCGCAGCTCCGCGAGGCGGGCTGGTTGTACGGCGACGACCCGCACCTGCCGCTCGCCCTGGTCAGGCTTGCGGATGGACGGCACGGGCTGGGAAGTGCGACTGAACGCGCCCGCCGAGGCGGAGACGCAGGTCGTGGTGTGGCCTGACGAGGCCCAGGCCCGGGCCGAGGTGGCCCGGGTGTACGCGGATGGTGAGAAGCACGGCCGCTGGCGGATACGCCAACCGGGGGCGCTGTGACTACCCCGCCCGCCCGTTGATGCCCGGCGCCGATGGGCGACCCACCAGCCGGCGCAACGCCGGAATGTCCGGCTCCGGACGCCACACCTCCGACGCCACCGAGATCAGCGTGTCGGTGAGCTTCGCGGTCGCCGCGGTGGCCATCTGCAACTGGATGTGCAGTTCGTCGAGCTGGCTACGTAGCCGCTGCACATCCGCGTCGGCCTCGTCCTTGATACGTTCCGCCCGGTCGTCGGACTCGCGGGCTTCCTTGCGGGCCGCCTGCTCGCTGGCCTGCAACTGCTTCGCCCACTCCAGCATCGCCGAGTCGCGCTGCGCCCGCCCAGCGACCCGGTTGGTGATGTAGCTGGCTGCCACCACCGCGAGGCCGGACAGTAATCCGACCAGCACGTTCGTCAGATCGATGCCGCCGGACGCCGCCGCGAGGACGATCACTGCAAGGGTGGGGTCCACGCGGGCCGCCCCTCTCCGTTGACGGGCTCCGGCCACCCCGCGATCAGCCACACGACGACCGCGAACGCCCCCCAGAACAAGACCGACATCCAGCCGTCTGCGACCTCACCGAGTAGCCAGCCCGACAGGTACAGGGAGCACCAGAGCACCTTGACGCTGATCGCCGCCGTGAACGCGACCCTGTCGCGGCCACGCCATGCGCCGGCCGTGCAGACCGCGGCGATGGCCAGCCACGCCAGTCCCCACGTCCACAGGGGCAGTGGCCCGTCGAGCCAGCCGTAGATGGTCTGTTCGACCGGGCGGGCGGTGGCCAGGCGTAGCGCGTAGCCGGTGTCCAGGGCAGCAAAGATCAGCAGGGCGGCGCCGCGGCGGCCGACGCGGTGGCGTAGCTGCGCGGCCCGCCTGCGCATCAGGCGACCAGGCGGCGGGCCAGCTCCTCGGCCACCTGCTTGGTGAGCGCGGCCGGGATCGCCGCAGCGATGGCCTCCGGGGTCAGTCCGGCCAGTACGCCCTGGATGATTGCCGGCTCGTCGGTGAAGTCCCGGCCGGCGAGCTGGGCCAGCGCGGCGAGGATGGCCTTGCGGTCGCGCTGCCCCTCGGCGATCCACTTCCCCAGCTCGATGTTCTTCCCGTCGGCCGTCTGGGTCTGCCCGTTGAGGGCGCGGTTCGCGAAGTCGCGCAGCCAGGCGAGGTCCGTCTCGACCCGCTTCAACCGTGCATCCTGGGCGCTGTCCATGTCGTCTTCCCCTCGGATTCGGGCCACCGGGTCATAGCCCCGGGCCACGGTGCTGGACTCCATGCCGGTCCGCCCAGACGCATGGATGTGACCCCGGTCGGTGCTCGACCGCCGGGCGTAGTTCGGCTTCCACGAGTCCTGGTAGCAGGGCCCGCCGTTGTTCCGCTCCGGCTCCCAGTTGATGTACTTCAACCAGGAGATCCCGGGCACGCCCGCCTTGCGGTCGGCGACCAGCTGCGCGCCGAGCTGCTGGAGGCTGGGCAGCGGCTTCCCGTCGAGCTTCGACTTCTGACCCGCCTTGGGCGGCATGATGTCGATGGCGTACCCGACGCCGTACTTGGCGGTGCCCGGCCACCCTGTTTGGCTGAAGGGGGTGTGGTCCTCCGCCGGGCTGGCCAGCATGTGCGACTCGTTGCCGATCGCGTAGACCGTGTAGCCGTGGGCCCGCAGCTGGTCGAGCAGGTCATCGGCTGGGGTCATCAGCCGGAACGGCTCACCGTCGCGCTGCCATGCCTCGTACTGGGCTCGGGTCACGATGCCTCCCTCAGGACCAGGTCGAAGGTGTTCTCGCAGGCCCCGCAGCGCAGGACGCACGCCGACCCGTCCACCGGCACCAGCAGGTGCTGCGTGGCCTCGCACTGGCGGCGCTTCAGGATCTGCTGCGCCTGCTCCAGGGTGTACAGCGGCTGCGGATCGTCAGACATGCGCCCTCCTCACCTGCGGATACGGGCCACGGCCTGCCGGGTGTCGGCAAGCTGCTGGACGGTCGACGGGGCGTACGAATCCAGGTCCAACGTCACTGCGGCGTCGGACGCCCGGAACTCGCCGCCGACGATCCGGAACACGGTCACCCCGTCCCGGCTCGTGGCGTTGAGCGCGTCGGGGCGGGGCAGGATGCCGCGCACCCGGATCAGCCCGGGGCGGATCTCCCACGGCATCACCATCCGCCCGGTCTGGAGATCCAGGATCGGCCGGGCGATGCGGAGCCGACCCGCGTTCGGCGCGTACCGACGATCGGCCAGCCACTGGTCACCGGCCCGCTGCGCCGCCGCGAGGGAGCCGACGTCGGACCCGAGGTCGATGGAGCCCTGCCGGGTGAGTCCGGCGTCGGTCAGGGCCGGCACCGTCGAGGTGCGGACGGTGATCTGCGGAACGCCCTTGCTGTCGCGCCACCGCACCGACACCGCGTTGTACAGGCCGTCGGCGGAGCCCTGGCTGTCGTACCCGTCGACCGCGTCCGCCTCGTACCTGACCGTGGCCGGGACCGGGACGAACTCGAAGCGGTACAGGCCGTTCGCGCCTCGCTCCCACGCCCGCCAGGTGAACCCCGACTCCAGGGCCAGCAGATCCTCCAGCACCCGCGCCGGCTGCACCCCGTCCGGGTACGCCATCTGGTCGATCTGGTGCGACGTGGCGGCGATCGTGGCCGTCGCCCCGTCGAAGCGCGGCAGCAACCGGCCCAGCAAGTCCGCCACCACCTCGGACGCCAGCACGTAGTTGTTCGGGTACGAGGCGGCGGTAAGCTGCTCCGCTCCGGCTGCTGTGTAGCGGGTGGCCATGACGACCGGGTTGGAGAAGCTGGCCCAGTGCAGGTCGTTGCTGATGGTGCCGCCAGCCCCCGAGTAGATGACCCGGAAGTCGACCGTGGTCCGCCCCGATGCCCAGTTCGTGACGATGACCCTCGGCGAGGACCCGCCACCAGCGGTGTTCCAGTTGTCGCTGCGGGCGTTGTCACCGCTGGCCAGCGAACCGTCAGTACGGGCCACCGCCTGCACCTGGAACACGGCGTCCGTCCGTCCGGCCCGCCAGGTGTAGTCCACCCGGGCCAGCTTCTGCCCGGCGCGTTGCAGCCCGAGGTAGCGGACAGCGATGCGGGAGTTCGTGGCGACGCTGATGCCCTGCGGGAACTGGAGCACCAGCGACTGCCGGATGCCGGTGGTGTCGCCCGGGTCGGCGCCCACGGTGTCCGTGCCGCCGGGGGTGACGTTGTCGACCCGGTCCATGCCGGCCAGCGGCTGGTCGACGTAGACCAGCGGCACGGTGCGGTCCCGGGTGTGTGACTGCCCACCGACGGCGGCGATGTCCCACACCCTGCCCTGCCCGCCCGCCGACCGGCCCGGGTCTTCCTGGCGGCCGTCCCAGACCACGTTGCCGTTGCGGCCGTCGAACACGGTCAGGTCACCGTAGTAGGCCACCTCGTCGGGCTGGAGGTGCAACGGCCGATCGAGAGACACCTGGCAGGACTGGTAGCCGCCCGGGTCCGTCCACCGCATCGTCAGGTCCCGCACGTCACGGGTGACGTTCAGATTCCCGCGTGCGGTGCGCAGGCGGATGCTCAGCGGGATCGGCAGGCTCATGACGCCACCGGCCGCACGTGCAGGTACCGCGGCCAGTAGTACGGGGTGATCCGCGTCGACCCGGTACGGGAGTCCCCGCCGGACGACGTCGACCCCACGTCCTGCACGAACACCACCCGGGCGGCCTGCCCCGGGGTGACCATCGGCGGCAGACCCGCCAACTCCATTAACTCGGTCGGGGCCAGCTCACCCGACGCGCCGACCCCGTAGGCGGCGTTGGCGCTGGAGTCCAGCACGAGCGACGTCGGGCCGGTCCACTGCGCCCACTGCACCTGGCAGTACCGATCATCGGCCGGCACGAACAGCAGTGCGTCGGTGTCCAGGTTGCCGGAGCCCGACGACCGGGCTGCCCAGACGGACAGCGCCGACCCCGTCACCGCCAGGGTGCTGCCGGAGTAGCCGTCGGTCACCGGGTCGTACCCGACCGGGTACGGCAGCAAGCCGAGGTCCACCCACCGCGGCTCGATGCCCGACGGAAGCGTCACCGTATCGCCGTTGAACGCGGCACCGTTATACGACGCCGTCAACCGCATCGTGATCACGTCACCGCTGACCGACTTGCGGACCCGCGCGAACACGCGATACGTGCCCCGCGCGTCCACGCTTGGGGTTGCCGGGAAAGCGTTGACCAGGTAGAGCCGCCGATTCATAGCCGGAGCCGCGAAGGTCGTGCGGGCGAAGTTCGCCCCCGACCCGGACATCGCGCTGTCGGTCTGGACGCTGGTGTCGACGTCCACGCTCATCGCCTCGGCCTGCAATACCAGCGGCATCGCCGACGGCGTCCCCCGACGGCGCACCGCGATGGCCGACTGCCGGCGGCCGGTGACCACCACATCGGCGGCCAGCACCGACAGGAACAGCGGGGTCTCCACGTCACCCCGAATGGAACCGCCCGCGATGTCGAAGAACATGGCGGGCCCGGTGCCCGGCTCGAACAGCCGCGCCTCGTCGATGTACAGGGTGTTCGAGCCGGGCGGAGTGCTGCCCATCCCCACCACCAGCTGCGCGAACGCCGTACTGGCAGGGGCGGTCGCGGACGTGTCGATCAGGGTCCACGTGTTCGCGGCGACGGGCACCGTGCTGGTGCTGGTGGTCAACGGGGCGTTGGCCCCATCCCGCCAGATCACACCGACCGCCACCGACCGGGCCACCGCACACCGCACCCACGCCTGCGACCGCAACTGCTGGCCCACGCTGGCGGACACGGCCGTCGCCCGGGCCTCGACGCTCGCCGTCACGCCGTCCGGGGTGAGCAGCAGCGACGCCGACCCCTGGTGCGCCTGCGCCGTGGACCGGACCACGGACCCGCCCACGGCGGACCAGTCCGAGGCATTCGTCTCGAAGTACGGGTTCGCGTTGAGCGTGGTGCCCTCGGACGGGTCGTTAGGCACCGTCACCTGCGACAACGTCTCCTTGAGGCCAACCGCGAACGGTTCGGCGGGGACCTGCGCCCGCACCTCCTTGGTGAACGGGTCCCACTGGACGCGGTCCGGGCCGCAGCGGAACGTGCGAAAGTACACGGGCGCGGAGGTGCCAGGCCGGAACAGCAGGACGTTGTCCTTGCGGTCCAGCTCCCGGTAGAGGCGTTGCAGCTGCGTCGCCTCGGCGTCGTCGTCGCCCGCGTCGACCCGCAGCAGCAGCGACAGTGTCCGGTTGCCGTACGCCGCCGCGGGGTAGCGGTCTCCGTCGACCAGCACCGACGACACCACCGCGCGACGCAACTCCGGGAGTCCGAACTCGGTGCCCTCCCGGGTCGTCCACGGCGCCGTGTTGAGGTCCAATCGGACCGCCGGCGTCGAGGACACCTGGTCAACGAACTGCACCTGATAGGTGACCACTGCACTCCTATCTGCTGTAGAGGTCGGCCTCCCGGCCCTGGATGTAGCCGACAGTCCGGCCGTCCATTTGCACGGACACCCCGACCAGCGCCGACCTGATCGCCGAGGCCATGTCGAGCGGGTTGATGGTCGAGCCTGAGGTCGCCGCTGGCCGCGCAACGGACGCGGTGGGCATGCGGAGCCAGTTCCGGCCGACGTAGTCCCAGATCGCCCGGGAGCGGTCCGTGTCCCCGTACTTCGGGATGAACGCCTCCCCGCCGGTCGCGGGTTCCGCGAAGCCGTACCGGGCCCCGGCGGCGACCGGGTTGAAGATGCTGGCGTCGCGCAGCAGACCCGTCTGCGCGTACTCGGTGACGCCACCCCACCGCTGCCCGGTGGAGTAACCGGATCCGGTGCCCTTCCCGCCTCCGTACGACGCGTAGCGGGCGTTCACCACCACGTCGACGCCGATGCGCCGGGAGATCTCCGACAGCCGCGCCTTGATCCGCGACACGGCGGCCTCGGCCTGCTTGGTGTTGACGGTGACCGTGGTGCTGCGTGACGCCGGAATCCCGAACAGTTGGTCAGCGAGTCGCCGCGCCGCCGTCCTGCTGACGCCCATCGCCCCGGCCGCCGCCAGGAACTTCTCCCGGCCCCGATCCGTGGCGGCCGACGCCAACGCCTGGGACCCGGTCTGCGCGAGGATGGCATCGGCGCTGGCGTTCGCCGCCTCGGCGATGCCAATGAGCGCCTGCCGGTTCTCCCGGCCCTTCGCCGTGTTCTCGTCGATGCCGTCGTTGTTCGCCTTGCCGGCGGCGGTGGCGCGGTCGATGGCCTCTTCCAGTCGGATGTTGGCCTGCTCGGCGGTGATGTTCTCGCCGGCCATCCGGCGGATCGCCTCCGACAGGGTCTCCACTTCGACGGTGGCCTCAGCGGCGCTCGCCTCTACCTTGTCGAGGCCGCCCCAGATTTTCATGCCGGCGTTCTCGCCCGCGGTGCCGCCCTCGTCCAGGGCGGCCTTCAGCTCGTGCATCCGGTCCCGGTTGTCGGCGATCTTGTCACCCACGATCGGAATCCAGCCGGTGTACGACGCCGCGAAGTCCGCCGAGGCCGTACCCACGTTGACCAGCACCCCGTACAGGGTGCCGAGCCCATCGACCAGGCTGGAGGCGGCGGTGATGCCACCCTCCAACCCCATCACCAACAGACGCACCGCGGAGGCTGCCTCGTCGGCGTTGTCGGCGGCCGTGGCCAGCAAGTCGTCGATCGCCGAGCCGATCCGAGGCAGACCATCGGACAGCTCCCGCACCACCGGGCCGGCCGCTTCCGCAGCCTCCCGCAACCCCGGCCCGATCTCGCGGATCAGCCCGCCGACGCCCCGCGCCAACGGCTCGACGTAGCGGGACGTGGCGGCGAACACCCCATCGACGTCGTCGGCCACGTCCGCCCAGGCCGACCGGATGATGCCGATGCCGTGGATGGTCGGGTCGACGAAGCGGGTCGCCGACGCCTCCAGGTCACCCATGACAGCAGCGCCGAGCTGCTTGCCGGCGGCCTGAACGCGGGCGTCCTTCGCGGCCAGGGAAACGCCGCCGATGATGCCCGCTCCAGCGACACCACCGAGGATCCCCGCCGACACCGCCGCGCCGACCGTGGCGGCCAGGGGTACGGCGATGATCCCGCCGAGCGTCACACCCACCGGCCCGAGCGGGGCTTTGGCGAGGATCGGCCCGATCCGGGTCACGAACGACGCGCCGAAGCCTTCCGCGGCGTCCTCGCCCATCGCCGCCAGGTCGGGCAGGTCGATCAACTTGCGGAGCTTGACCTGATCGCGGAGGCCGCGCTGCTCGCCGACCAGCTTCTTCTTCAGCTCGGCCCGCTGCGCCGCATCGCTGGTGTGCGCGATCTCCCGTGCCAACTCGCGGATGCCGCGCGTGGTGTCGTCGATCTGCCGATCCAGCCGGCGGGCGTCGGCGGCCAGGGCGGACATCTCACCGCCGAGGCGGTCGGTCTCCTTGCTGGCCTTTCCGCTGGCCTCGCCGAGGTCGTCCACCGAGTCGGTGACAACCTTCGTCTCTCGCGCTGCCTCCCGGGCGCCGCGCACGTAGCGCATGTTCTCCAGGACGAGGTCGACCTTGACGGTCCGCGCCACCTGCTCACCGCCTCTCCACGTGCCAGAGCAGCGCCTGCGGCTGCGGGCTGTCCTGGTACTGCGCCTGCGCGACCGCCAGCGCCGTCGTGACGTGACACCTTGTTGGCGGGGGCACCACGAACGCGCCGTCTCCGTCCGGGGCGCAGCACACGGCGGCGTCACCGCCGCAGGATGGGCACCGACCGGAGCGGTGCGCGGCGAGCGCCGCCATCCACGCCCGGTCCTGCTCGGACCACTCCGGCTCCCGCACGGTCACCGACCTGACCAGCCGGCCGTCACCGTCGTGCTCGTAGGTGGTGGTTTCGGCCGGCTCCCAGCCGTCCAGTCGGCGCGGTGCGATGCCGAGCCGCTCGGCCGTCTCGATGCGTACCAGGGTCGCCGGTTCGGAGGCGAGGCGGCGGATCAGAAAGGGAGATCGACACCCGTGCGGTTCAGGGTGTAGGCCGCGTTGCACAGCTTGCTGACCTGGCCGTCGGTGAGCTTCCCGTCTTCGCCGACCAGCGCCTGCCAGTCCTCGTCATCCAGCACCGGCGCGATGGTGCACGCGCGGGCGAGTGCGAGGAAGAACGTGTCGGCGTTGAAGCCCAGCCGGTCACGCGGTTCCACGACGTCGTCCACGATGCGCGGCGGGTGCTCGTCGAGCAGCTGCTGGTAGCGGTGCGACGGCAGCGCCCGCAGCGTCACCGTCAGCGTCGAGGCGGCCATCTCCTCGCGCAGCGCGGCCAGCCGGTCGTCGAGGGCCTGCACGGCGCCACCGGACCCCGCGAGAGAGTCGCCGGCGGTCTTCTGCGCCTTCGTGTGCTCGGACTGCACTCGCTCGTACTCGGCCACCAGATCGGCGCGCAGGCACAACGACACCTGCGCCTCGGGCAGCCGCGCTCCCTTGAGTAGCTCCTTGACGTCCATGTTTCTGCTCCAGCCCCTTCAGCCCCAGGGTTGGCACTGGGAGGCGGACCGGGGCTGGTGGTCCGCCTCCCAGGTCTGTCGGTCAGGCGACGGTGGCGCGCAGTTCGGGAGCCGCGTTGATCTTCGTCGGCACCTCATAGCGGGCGACCGTGTTCGCCTCCGGGGCCAACTCACGGGTCTGACCGCAGATCACCGGGAACACCTGCACCTTCTGCGACGCCGTCCACGCGGTCGCCTCGGCGATGTGCCGGCGGACCACGACGTGACCGGTCGCGCCCCGGACCAGCGTGTTGTACGCGGTGTCCGTGCCGTCCTGCTTCTTCAGCCGCAGCATCGTGCCGGAGAACGTGTCCCGGCCGATGGTCAGCGTGTTGAAGGTGCTGGCCAGGCTGGTGGTGTCGACGTCGGCGGTCTCCGCCTCGAACCCCACCAGCCCGTCGGCGGTGATGACGTTCTGGAGCAGGATGCCAGCGTTCAGCTCGGCCGTGGTCGGCGCGGCCTTGTTGGCGATGGCGGGGACCCAGGCGACCCGGGTGTTGCCGTCAACGGGGATGTCAGCCACGGGTCACTCCTTGGGTGCGTCGGCGCCGCGCTGGCGGCCGGCGGTGGTGGGCTTGGTCCGCACCGGCGTTGCGCCGGTGCTGGTCTCTGTGGCCCGCTCAGCGGGCGCGACGGGGGCCTCGCGATGCGGCTCAGCGGTCGGGTCCGGGTCGGCCGGCTTCTCCACCGGCTCCCACCCGCGCGCCTGCCAGAACTCGACGGCGTCCGGCGTGAATGGTGCCGCGTCGCTGCCGCCCGGGTGCCTCATCCACACCCACTCGGTCTCGGGCATCCCTCAGCCCCCCAGCGGCAGCAGCTGGTAGGTGACCGTCGTGGTCCCCGAGTAGGTCACCGTGACGACGTTGGTGGTGTAGTCGACGGCGGCCGGCGAGATGTAGAAACTCTTGGTGGTGCCGTTGGCCACCGACTGCGCGGTGGTCGTTCCCGCGTTCCCGGCGGGCGTACGAGATGCGTCGGAGACGGTGACGGTGATCGGCGAACCACCGCCGTTCGTCACCAGCAGGTACGCGCCGCGCGACCCGAGGTCGTTCGCCGAGATCGTGTCCGATGCCGACACCGCGTTTGGCGGGGTCAGCGTCCCGGCCGCCGTTGGGCGGACAGCAGTCATCAGCGCCATCGGGCGCCCCCTTCAATGGTTGGTTCCCGCCCGATGGCGGAGGTCAGGCCGGCACGGATTCGAACCGGTACAGGTCAGCCTGGTCGAACACCGCGGCACCCGTGGACTCATCACGCAGCACCGGGTTCGAACCCTCGCTGCGGATCGGGAAGCACCGCCGGCCGGCAACGGTCAGCACGGCATCCAGCAGCACGCTCCGACCGCGCTGGGACACCGCGCGGGCAGCCGACGCGCTGCCGCCCACCGCGTGGCAGATGGCGTGCATCACGAACCGCTCCGACCCACCCCGCATCGACCGGGAATCGGTCAACTCCGGTGTCTCCGCGTACAGGTAGACCGCCAGGTACGCCGGCTCGTGCACGTCCGGTACCACGCCGTCGTACACCGCCAGCGCGGGCGTTCCCGGTGCGGATCGGGCGCGGGCCAGGAACGCGTCAGCGTGCGCCTGGACACTCACCGCCCCTCCAGCAGATCCACGCCCAACTTCTCCGTCGCCGCCAGGAAACGGGGCTCCTCAGCGGCCAGCGCCGGCGCACCGCCAGGCTGCGGCACCGTGTTCTGCGCTGGCGCACCGAACTCGATGATGTTGCCCAGCGCGCCCTGCCGCTTCGCCTTGTCGGGGCCGACCTCGGCTGAGATGAGGGTGCCACTGGCCCGAACGTCGTACGTGACCGCGTAGGGCAGCGCGGGAGCGTAGGAGATCCCCGACCAGCGACGCCGCCAGTCGTTCTTGATGTTGAGTGCGCCCTTGCTAACCACCTTGCGGCCCTCGGGCACCACGTCCTTCGCGGCCCGCTCCAGCGCCTCGTCAACGGCGTCAAACCCGGACACAGTCACTGTCACCTTCATGACGTGATCTCCTCGCAGCCCAACCGGCGCGCCGTGGCGTGCGTCTTGTGCGACACGTCGCGAACCCGGAACCGACGACCAGGCAGGTCGGGGTCGTGCACCGACGTGGTCACCTCGACAACGTCATCGACCTGCAACCCGACCGCCGAGATCGGCAATTGGACTTCCAGCCGCACCACCAGCAGCAGCGCCTCACCGACATCCCGGTCGCTGGCGCTGCCGGCGGCGCTACCACCAGCCTGCTGCACCCGACACTTCCCGGCGTACACCTCTGTGGTGCTCGGGGTCGGGTATCCCGTCTCCGGGTCGTACGTCGTCCCGGCGTCACGCCGGATGACGCACTGGTCGACCATCAGCCGCTCGGCGGCCCTCCGGCCACGGGCAAGCGTCGAGGTTAGGGACATCTCAGCCCCCTTGGCTCGTGTACTCCTGCGGGCCCCACGACCAGTCTGGAAGCGGGAACGACCACTGCGGGCCCGCGCCGGGAACCGACGAAGGGTAAGACGCCCGAGCCGCGGCGAGAATGGCCTCCCGCCGGTCAACGTCGTTGACCACCCGGTAGTCGTCGATCTGCTCCGACTCCGCGCCCTCAGGGTTGTTGTAGGCGATCGAGCCCAGCTCGATGCCCCACGACCACAGCCGCTCCGGCAGCGGGTCAGGCCAGGTCATCAAGCCGGTGGCATCGGACAGCCAGCCACCGGCTTGACGACGTGCGATCCCAGCGGCGTCACTGTCGAACTCGTCGACCGACAGCCGCAGCAGCTTCCGCAGGTCCTCCAGTTCGAACAGGTCCGCCATGACTCAGCTCCCGTACTTCGCCCGCAGGTCGTCGCGGGACAAGCCGCCCTCGTCGACCGCCTTGGTCTCCTCAGCTGGCGCGCCCTTCGTGGTGGCGTAGGCCGCCCAGTCCTCCCGGGACGACCGGCCGTTGGGCACCCCCGGAGGCTGCGAGGCAGGGGCGGGCTTCCGCTCCGGCTCCGTCGCGGACTCCTTGACGACCATGCCCTTGCGGACGTGTCGATCCAGGTCGTCCCGGTTGACACCCGCGGGCAGGATGGCGTTCTCATAAAAGCCGACGAGAACCTCCTGACCGAGGTCGTTCGGCACGCGAAGAGTCGCGTACGCGGAAACCACCCGGTGCGACATCAGCTCACCACCCCCGTGATCTCCTCCACCGCGCCCGTCTCCTGCACGACCGGGACGGTCTTGCGGCGGCCCTGAAGGTCCCAGGCGTCGAGGTCGTCCTTCCGAATCGACTTCACCTGCACGCCGAGGTCAGCGACCGCGTAGCCGGGAGCGCCGTCCATCTCGTCGGCCATACCGCCGAGCGCCGTCGAGTCGAGCACCAGCGCGGTCGTCGACAGGGCCGGAGCCTTGATGACCGTGAGGCCGGCGATCGTCTCGATCATGCCGGTGTAGACGGGGTTGTCGGTGGCCTCGCGGCGGCGCAGCTGCGCGATGGCGTCGTTGAGCATCAGGTAGGTGTAGCCCTTGGGCGACACGACCAGCGTGTCGGGCCGGTATCCCTGGTTGCGGTCCTCAACCCGCTGCACCGCCAGGAGAAGGTCTTCCAGCGGCTTGCGGTTCGCGGCGGTCGCGTTGTCCCACGACCCCGCCGTGGCGGTGTCCGCCGCAGCGGACTGGACCGCCGCGATCGACACCGCGTCGACCTGCTTGATGACCGAGTTGACGACCTTCTGCATGTTCCGCGAGATCGCCTGACCGGCGTAGACGCTACGGGCGATCTCCTCATCGGTGAGACGGTGCTTCTGGCCCCACTTAACGATCGCCGCGACCGCCGCGGTGCCACCGGGCAGAGCCGCGAACGGGTACTCGGAGCCCGGCGCGACCGCCTCGACCGCACGGTCGGAAACGATGGCCTCGGACTGGTCGTAAAGCACGGCGCCGCCGCTGGAGCGGAACCGCTGGGTGAGGATCTGGTCGGAGACGAACCGCAGGTCGCGGAACGTCCGCAGCACACGACCGATGAAGGCCGGGTTCTGCAAGAGCCTGCTGATGGTCAGCGTGTCGCCCGAAAGGGTGGGCGCCGGTGCCGGGTAGGTGTTGGGCATGGCTTACTCCTCTCGGGGTTTAGCGGCGTCCCTGGACGCGCAGCTTGAGCGTGGGGGAACCAGCGGCCGTGGTGAGCGCGGTTCCGATGAGGGTTCCGAGCGCGGCCTGGGTGGCGATGCTCGTCGGAGCTGTCTTCACCTGACCGTTGGCGTCGGTGACGATGCCGGCGCCCGTGGCGATGGCACCCGACGCCTCCAGCTCGTGGATGACTCCGTCGAGCGGCCACACGGTGACCTTCGCGCCGGAGCCGGCGTCGAACGCTGCGACCCCGACCACGTCGGCGGCCTCAACCCCGGCGTGGGCGACCGTGCCGCTGCCGGACTCGACGAGGACCCGGCCGCCGGTCACAGCACCCGAGGTGGTGGCAGTCCACGGCTTCGCGCCGCCGGAGACGATCGGCTGGTAATCGGCCATGACTAGGCCCCCTTCCGGGTGGGCTCGGGCGGGAAGAACTTCGCGAACTCGTCGTCGAACTCGCTGCCGTCGCTGTCGGCGCTGTAGCCCAGCTCGGCGACCGGGATGACGTTCTTCGCCAGACTGTCGACGACCTGGCGGGTGCCCTCCGGGTCGGCGTCCCACAGTCGCGTCCAGTGCTCGGTGCGGGCAGGCGCGAACTTGCCGTCCTGCACCGCCTGGGCGAGCACCTGGTCCCGCTCGTCGCGGCGCCGCCGAGCAGCCTCCGCTTCCAGGCGCGACAGCCGCTCCTGCTGGGCCTGCCACGCGGAGACGTCGATCTGCATCGTGCCGTCCACCTGTGGGGCAGGGGCGGTAGCCGTGGGCGACTGCGGCGCCTCGGGCGGGGTGACCGCGCGGGTCGCGGTGAGGGCCGCGAACACCTGGTCGTCGGAGGCGTCGGCCGACAGACCCAGCGCCTCTCGGATCTTTGCCGGGTCCATGGACCCTCCTTCCGTTTGCCCAGTCGCCGCTTCGGCGGTGGGAGTCTTCGTGGCCGCAGCGTGTATGCGCCGAGCCGCTTCGGCGGCGGTCACCGGGGTCGGTGCCGGCCGACGGTGGATCGTGGGGTCCGGGGCGGCATCACGGCCGTCGTAGGCGTAGGCGAAGACCTTGAGGTCCCAGTTCGCCTTCGCGACCGGTTCGGCCTCGCCCGCGACCAGTTCGTCGGCGAGGCCGGCGTCGACCGCCTCGGCGGCGGTGTACCAGGTCTCGGCGCGCATCACCTCACGCCACTCGGCCACGGTGCCGCCGGCCTTCGCCACGTACGTCGCGGCGATGGAATCGGACGCCTTGCCGAGCACGGACGCGAAGTCGGCCATGTCCCCGGCGTTGCCGATGACCACCCCGGACGCCTCGTGGATCATCATCTGCGCACCGACGTTCATCCGGATGGTGTCGCCGGCCATCGCAATCACGGAGGCCGCAGAGGCGGCAAGGCCGTCCACGATGACCGTGACAGTGGCCGGATGATCGCGAAGGCTGTTGTAGATCGCGATGCCGTCGAACGCGTCGCCACCTGGGCTGTTCAGGTGCAGCTCAATCGCCTGCGCGTCGATGCTGCCCAGCTCGCGAGCGAAGTCCCGGGCCGTCGTGCCCCAGATGCCGATCTCGTCGTAGATGTGCACCGTGACGGTCTTCGAATCCCCGTCAGCGGCCTGGATGCGGTACCACTCCCGGGCTGCCGGGCGAGAACGTCGCTGCTCCAACCGGGTCAGTAGGTCCGTCGGCATCACGTCTCCTCGGTGGCCGGTGGGGTCAGTTCGGTGGGTCCGCGAACGGTCGCGGGGTCTGCCGGCGGGAGCCCGTACTGCTGGCGCAGCGACTCGTCGAGGCGCTCGTCAACGGTGATCGCGCCGACCTCGATGAGCGCCTTGAGCGCCGCGGCGGTGGCCGCCTGGCGGGAGCCGATTTCGTCGAACACGATCCGCGGAGCCGGCTCGGCCTCACCCCAGTTCAGGTCGACCAGGTCCTCGACGACGTGCTGGGTGACCGTGTCGGCGATCTGCTGCGCCAAGGTCTGGAGCGACAGCGTGAAGAAGTCGGCGAACGTCGTCCCCAGCGCCCAGCTGCCGGTCTGCGTGCCCAGGTTCAGGAAGTGCGCCAGGACGGCGCGGGCGATCTGCTCGTCGTGGTAGCGGATCGGCGGGGTGGCGTCCGGCAGCTCGCCCTCAGGGGCCGCGAGACGCAACTTCGCGCCGAACGGAGTCGCCGCGCCGGCCGCGTCACCCGCGCGCAGCGCCTGCGCCATGCGGGAGCCCTTGGAGAGGTCCGTCTCGCCCTCGGCGCCCTCGTACACCGGGATGCCCATGCCGTTGCGCTCGATGGTCTGCGCCTGCACCCGCAGCAGCCGGTCCTTGATGAGCCAGTGCTTATAGGCGGGTCGCAGCAGCGACGAGCCGAGCCAGTTGCCGCCTTCGCGGTCGTGGACGTACGCCACCAAACGGCTGACAGGTATCGGTTGCTGCTTCCCGCCGGTCATCACCCCGGACTGGGTGATCGAGATCAGACCACCGTCCCGGGCCACCTCGATGTCCTCGATGGTCTTCGGCAGCCGCGGTGCCAGTTTCCGTAGCCGGACTTGCCCGCCGACAATCCGGTAGACCTGCTCGAAGTACGAGTGGCCGAACGGCAGCATCAGCAGGGCTTCCCGCAGGTGCTCCGACCAGGAGAACCGGTCTCGCATGCGCGGCACCGTCCGAGGGGTCTGTCCGACGACCGGCAGGCCGAGATCCTCCGCGATGAGCTGCACGACGTCATCGCGAGCGCCGGCTGGGTCGATCCGCCATGGGGTGCGGCGCACGGGCAGAGTCACCGCCCGCAGCACGCTCGCCACCTGCGAGTCCTGCCGGCGCATCTGCTCGTACACCTGCACCGACTCTGGCCACCGCAGCTCCGGTGTCGTCTCCTGGTCGTCGAACGCCCACCAGTTCCCGGACCCGGCGGCGGTCGCCGACTGGGCGTAGCCGATCTCGTTCGTCGGAGCGGCCATCGGGAACCTCCCTCCAGTCAGAAGCCGGCGTTAGACAGGTGGTGCGTTTCGGATCGGGTCTCGGTCAGGGTCACCACTGGCGCCGCCACGTTGGGTTTTGGTGCCCACCCGTGCTCGATCGCGTGCGCGCGAGCCGTGCGGGCCAGCACCGCGGCCACCGCGGCGTCGATCCACATGCCGTCGCCACGCTTCGCGAGCTTCAGGTAGTGCGTCGTGATCAGTTCGTCCTCGCCCGGGCGGCCCGCTTCCGGTCGCCCTTGACGATCACCGCGTTCTTCGCGTGCCGGCTCAACGCCTCACCGCCGTCGTGGGTGAACTCCCGGCCACCGAACGCCGTAGTGAACCGCTCGATGGCCTTATCCATGCGCTGCTGCACGTTCGTCGGGAACTCCACGATCCGGTCCGGCCACAGCGCCGACCACGCGTCCAGGTAGTCCTGCCACCGGTACGGGTCGGCGAACATCACCGCCACGTTGTAGGCGCCGAACGTGTCCTTGACGACCTTGTCGACCTCCGCCGACGGCACCCGCCAATCCGCCCGGGCGTCCTTTGGTCGCTCCCACACCCGGATCTCGACCAGGTGCCCATCGGAAATGCGGCAAGCGATCAGCGCCGTCGAGTCGCGGTACTTCGACCCGTCGAAGCCCAGGGCGATCCCGTCACCCGGCCGCAACCTGTCATCGGGGCGGGCCTGGAAGTCCCACGCCTCCGGCAGCACGAACACCGACTCGCCGACGACGATCTCGTTGAGGAAGAACCGCCGTCGGTCAGCCTCCATGTACCGGGCTGAACGCACCTCGTGCATGATCCGGCCGCGCAGGTTCACCCAGCCGCCGCGCTCGCGCGAACTGTCGCCGTACTGGCGCATCAACTCCGCGTACAGCGCTCGTCGTTGCTGAGGTCCTCAACGCGCTGCGGTTCGATCGTGTCGACGTGCACTCGGTCATCACCCGACTCGGCGGTGACCTGCGCCTCCGAGCCCTCCGTCGGGTCCCAGGCGTTCGTCAGCTCCAACCAGCGGCCGTCCATACCGGCCACGTTCCGCTTCACCGCGCCCGCGACCTTGCGGTAGCCGCCCT
>NZ_JAEVHL010000124.1 GCF_016803395.1 Micromonospora tarensis
GTCGGCCCCGCCTCGGCGGCGAGTCGGGCCGCCCGCATGGTCAGGTAGAGCTGTTCCGGGCGACTGGCCCGTCCTCGCCGCGGCGGCCCGGTAGTCGAGGATCGCCTGGGCCCGGGTCGCCGGCCATCTCGTGCAGATGGGCGCGGGCGGCGGCCAGCCGGTGCTGGCCGGCCAGTTGCGGGTCGTCGGCGAGCGTGTCGAGGGCGGCCAGCCCGGCCGCCGGCCCGTGCACCATGGCGGTGGCCACAGCCCGGTTGAGGGCCACCACCGGGCTGCCGGCCAGGCGTTCCAGCACCTCGTAGAGCGCCAGGATCTGCGGCCAGTCGGTCTGCTCGGTGCTCGGCGCCTCGTCGTGCAGGGCGGCGATGGCGGCCTGCACCTGGTACGGGCCGACCGGCCCACGCGGCAGCGCCCGGGTGACCAGTGCGACGCCCTCCGCGATGGCCGCCGCGTCCCAGCGGGCGCGGTCCTGGTCGGCCAGCGAGATCAGCTCGCCGGAAGGCCCGGTCCGTGCCGGACCGCGTGCCTCGGTGAGCAGCATCAACGCCAGCAGCCCAGCCGACTCGCTGTCGTCGGGCAGCATCGTGTGCAGCGCGCGGGTCAACCGGATCGCCTCCGCCGCGAGGTCGACCCGGCGCAGGTCCGGGCCGGCGGTGCTGGTGTGCCCCTCGGTGAAGACCAGGTAGAGCACCTGCCGGACGACCGCCAGGCGGTCCGCCCGCTCGGTCGGCTCGGGCATCCGGAACGGCAGCTCGGAAGCCTTGATGCGCTGCTTGGCCCGGCTGATCCGCTGCGCCATGGTCGCCTCGGGCACCAGGAACGCGCGGGCGATCTCGGCGGTGCTCAGCCCGCCGACAGCGCGCAGGGTCAACGCCACAGCCGACGTCGGGGCAAGCGCCGGGTGGCAGCAGAGGAAGAGCAGGACCAGGGTGTCGTCCCGCTCGGCGGTCAACTCCTCATCGGCCGCGGGCGCGTACCGTTGGTCGTCTGGATCCTGCCGGGCGACCAGGTCCTCCCGGCGGCGGCGGGCCTGCTCACCGCGGACCAGTTCGATCATCCGGCGGTAGCGACCTGGATCAGCCAGCCACGGGGGTTCGCCGGCAGCCCCTCGGTCGGCCACTGGGTGGCGGCGGCCAGCAGCGCCTCCTGCACGGCGTCCTCGGCGGTGGCGAAGTCACCGAACCGGCGAGTGAGCACGCCGAGGACCTGCGGCGCCAACTCGCGCAGCAGGTCCTCGATGCGGGAATCGGTGCTCAGGCCTCACAACTCCTGTGCTGGAGCGGACATCACCGGGTGCACCTCGATCGGCATGTTCAGCGGTCGGCCGCCGGGGCCGGGTGCCGTGGAAATGTACGCCGCCAGCTCCACGGCCCGCTCGGGGCTCGCGCAGTCGACGATCCAGAAGCCGGCCAGGAACTCCTTCGTCTCGGCGAACGGGCCCTCGGTGACCACCGGCGCACCGCCGTCACCGGCGCGGACGATCCGGGCCTGCTGCGGGCCGCCGAGGCCCTGCCCGTCGACCCACTCACCGGCGGCGGTGAGCTTGTCGTTGACCTCGCCCATGAACGCGATGTGCGCCCGGATCTCCTCCGGGGTCCAGGTGTCGATGCTCGGGAAGTCAGTGCCGGCGGCGCTGAACTGCATCAGCAGCATGTACTTCATCGTCTCGCTCCTCACGACCGCGCACCATCGTCGGTGCTCTCACCCTGAGGTAGAAGCCGACGACACGGTTCTCGACACCCCGGCCGAGATTTTCCAAAAATCTTGTCAGTCGACGGCGTCGACCTCCAGCACCAGGCTCTGCTCCGGGTGCAGGGCGGGCAGCTGCACGCCCAGCCGGGCCAGCGCCGCCCCGCTGACTGTGACACCACCGGCCAGCCAGGTGGGCGCGGACCGGTCGATGGTCACCGGGGCCGGTACGTCGGCCACTGGCCGCACCCGGTAACGCCGGAGCGGGTCGAGGCCGGGCAGCCGGACCGCGCCCGGAACCTGCGTGACCGAGGTGGTCAGGCGGGCCACCGCGTACACCGCTCGGGTCTGGCCCGGGTCGACCACACCGTGCGCCCAGACGGCCGGGTCAGGGTGGTCGACCCGGACCACCCGGCCGGCGTGCAGCAGCGGGCGCAGCCGCTTGTGCAGCGCCACCCAGGCGGCCAGTTCGGTCTGCTCGGCGGCGCTGATCGAGGCGATGTCCCACTCGATGCCGTGGTGGCCGAAGAGCGCGGTCGCCGCCCGGAATCCCAGGTCGTGGACGCGGTTGGTGGTGTGCGAGCGTTCCGGGCCGACGTGGGTGCCGATCAGCTCCGGTGGCAGCAGCAGGCCCGTCCAACGCTGGATGCTGAGCCGCTCCAGGGCGTCGTTGCAGTCGCTGGCCCAGACCCGGTCGGTGCGCTCCAGGATGGCCAGGTCCACTCGGGCCCCGCCGGACGAGCAGCTCTCGATCTCCACGCCCGGGTGCCGTCCGCGCAACTCGTCGAACAGCCGGTAGACCGCCAGGGTCTGCCCGTGCACCCCGGGGCGGCCATCATGCCCGGCCTCGGTGAGGTCCCGGTTCTGGTCCCACTTGAGGTACCGGATGCCGGGGTGGTCGGTGAGCAGCGTGTCGAGGCGTTCCAGCACGTGGTCGTACGCCTCGGGGCGGCCCAGGTCGAGCACCTGCTGGTGACGCCAGGCCGGCGGCAGCCGCCCCCGGCACGGTGAGCAACCAGTCGCGGTGCGCGCGGAACAGGTCCGAGTTGGGGTTGACCATTTCCGGCTCGACCCAGAGACCGAACTGGAGGCCCTGGCCGGTCACGTGGTCGATCAGCGGTTGTAGGCCGTCCGGCCAGACGCCCTCGTCGACGTACCAGTCGCCGAGTCCGGCGGTGTCGTCGCGCCGGCCGCGGAACCAGCCGTCGTCGAGCACGAACCGCTCCACGCCGAGCTGCGCGGCCCGGTCGGCGAGCCCTCGCAGACGGTCCAGGTCGTGGTCGAAGTAGACCGCCTCCCAGACGTTGAGGGTCACCGGGCGCGGGGAGCGCGGGTGCTCGGGGCGGGCCCGGAGGTGCGTGTGCAGCACGTCGCTGAGCCCGTCCAGCCCGGTGTCCGACCAGACCGCGTAGAGCAGCGGAGTGTCGTACCACTCGCCGGGGGCCAGCCGGATCTCGCCGGGGGCCAGCAACTCCCCGCCACCGAGGGTCGACTCGCCGGTGGGTCGGCGCTCGGCGACGGTGACGTGGTCACCGCTCCACGCGGTGTGCACCGCCCAGACCTCGCCGTGGCCGAAGCCGAACCCGGCGGTGCCGGCCACCAGCAGCAGCGTGGCGTCGTGCCCGGTGCGGCCGTGTCGCCCCTCGCGGACCCAGGCGCCGTGCGGCCACGGGTGCCGCTGCGGGGACCGTTCCCGACACCATCGGCCGGTCAGGTCGAGCAGCTCCGTGGCGACCGCCGGCACCGGCAGCACCGGCGTCAGCTCCCGCAGCTCGTACACGCTGTCGCCGTCGTTGCGCAGCCGGTGCCGAACGGTCAGCAGACCGTACGGGTCGAGGGTGATCTCGATGGTCACTGTCAGCCCGGCGGCCTGGTCCGAGGCCCGCACCGTCAGCAGCGCCGCGCCGGGCCCGCCGTGCCCACCGTCGGCCGGGAGTACGGCCACCACCTCCCCGCCCGCAGCCAGGTGGCCCGGGTCGGGGCCGATGTCGCGCACGTCCAACCCGTCGAGGCGGAAGGAGGTGGACCAGTCTCGTCCGTCGCGGTGCCCGGCCAACCCCGGTCGGCCGCTCCAGCCGGCGCTCGCCTCGGGCAGCAGGGACAGCACGATCGGCTCGTCGAAGCTGCTCGGCACCACCGGCGGTACGGTCGCGTCGGTGAGCTGGCGCAGCCCGTCGTCGTCGAGGTCGCCGATGTCGCCGCCCCAGTGCACGACCCGGGGCAGCCCCGGGCCGCGCGCGTCGAGCACCAGGCTGGTCCGCGCGCGGCGCAGGTGCAGGATGGTCATCCTTTGGAGGCTCCCAAGGTCAGGCCCCGAACGAAGTGCCGCTGGAGCATAAAGAAGATCACCAGGGTGGGGATCGCGACGAGCACGCTGCCCGCCGAGACCAGGTTGTTGTCGGTGAAGAACTCACCGCGCAGGTTGTTCAGCGAGCTGGTCACCGGGAACTTGTCGCCGGTGCGCATGAGGACGGTGGCCCAGAAGAACTCGTTGTAGATCCAGGTCACCTCCAGCGTCGCCAGCGCGGCCAGGGCCGGCCGGCACAGCGGCATGGTGACCTGCCAGTACTGTCGCCAGATGCTCGCGCCGTCGACCATGGCCGCCTCGTACAGGTCACGGGGCAGGGCCTTCATGTAGTTGCTGAGCACGAAGACGCAGAATCCACACTGGAAGGCCACGTTGATCAGGATCAGGCCCCAGTAGCTGTCGTAGAGCAGCTCCGAGTCGCTCATGAACTCCGGCAGTGGCACCTCGGTGAACAGCCGGAACAGCGGGATGAGCAGCGCCTGCTGGGGCAGCAGGTTGGCTGCGGTGAACACCCCGAGCAGGACGAGGTTGAGCTTCCAGCTGAACCGGGCGATGACGAACGCCACGCAGGAGGCGAGGAAGAGGGTGAGCAGCACCGCCGGCACGGTGATGTACACCGAGTTGAGGAAGTGCTGGCCGAACTCCGCGGTCCGCCAGGCGGTGACGTAGTTGTCGATCGTCCAGCCGCCGAACGAGACGTACCCGTTGGCGGCGGTGTAGTCGTACGAGCGCAGCGAGGTCAGCACCGCCCAGGCGATCGGGAAGAGCCAGGCCAGCGAGACGGCGATGAGGAAGCCGTGCAGCAGCATCCGCAACGGGGTCAGCTTGCGGCGGCGTGGCGGCGCGTCGGGTCCACCCTCGGTACGCCGGGTAATGGTCGCGGTGCTCATTCCCGGTTCTCCCTCATCACGGTCGCCAGGTAGATGGTGATGAAGATCAGCGAGACGACCAGCATGATCGTCGCCAGTGCCGACCCGAAGCCGATCCGGCTCGCCTCGCCCACCACGTTCTGGGTCACCAGCGCGGAGATCAGCTCCAGCCCGTTGCGGCCCTTGTTGACCACCCAGACCAGGTCGAACGCGCGCAGCGACTCGATCACGGTCACCACCAGCACGATGATGTTGATGGGCCGCATGACCGGGAACACGACCCGGAAGAACGCCCGTCGCTCCGAGGCGCCGTCGACCGCCGCGGCCTCGCGCAACGATGGATCGACGCCCTTCAGACCGGCCAGGTAGAGCAGCATGATGTACCCGACGTGCCGCCACCCGGAGGCGATCATCACCGCCCAGATGTTGACGTTCGAGTCGCCGTACCAGTCGATGTTGCTGCCGAAGACGGCGTTGATCAGGCCCTGGTCCCGGGAGTAGAGCAGCTGCCAGACGAAGCCGATGAGCGCCAGCGAGAGCACCACCGGCAGGTAGAGCGCCGTCTGGTAGAAGCGGCTGCCGCGCAGCTCCTTGTCCAACAGCACGGCCAGGAACATGCCGAACGGGGTGGCGACCACGAAGAGCGCCGCCAGCCAGAGCAGGTTGTGTTGGACCGCCGGCACGAACGGCGGGTAGATGTTCACCACGTCGCTGTAGTTGCGCGCGCCGACGAACTCGATCTCGTTGAGGGGACCGATGCCGTCCCAGTTGGTGGCGGAGAGCAGCACTGTGGCCGCCGCCGGCAACCAGACGAAGCCGGTGACGAGCAGCAGCGGGACGAGCACCATCAGCGTGATGACCACGCGGTCGGTGCGGGACAGGAGCCGTAGCCGCCGGCGACGACCACCCGTGGAGGTGGTCGTGGCCGGCGGCGGCACGGCGCGATCCGCTTGGATCAGGGGCAGGTCGGACACGATGTCCTCCCCCTTCCGCCGTCAGTCAGTAAAGATCGACTTTTTCTGGTTCTCGATGGACGAGGTGAGCCCGCCGATGTCCTTGGGGTTCTTGATGAACTGCTGGAGCGCCGGGATGATCACCGTCGAGGCGAAGTCCGGCCGGGTGTCCCGGTCGAGGAACTGGGCGATCTCGGTGGCCGACCCGACCAGTTCGGCGGCCTTCTTCTGCAGGGCGGTGTAGCCGCCGACGTCGGCGCCGGTGTTGGCGACCAGGGTGGCCGGGTCACTCTTGACGGTGATGTTCGCGGCGTTCTTGCCACCGAAGTACTCCAGCAGCTTGCGCGCGTTGTCCTCGTTCTTGGGCTTGCGCGCCATCATGTAGCCGTCGATCGGGGCGTCCAGCGCCTTGGCGCCGATGGCCGGGTCGATCTCGGGGAAGGTGAAGAAGTCGAGGTCGCTCTGCTCCTCGTTGCTGAACTGCTGACCGACGAAGAGGCCGAGCAGGTACATGCCGCTCTTCTTCTGCTGCAACGACTGCGCGGCCTCCTGCCAGGTGCGGCCGAGGCTGTCCGGCTGGTGCAGGGGGAGCAGGCCGGCCCAGGTGTCGAAGACCTTCTTGACCTTGTCGGAGGTCCAGGCCTCCTTGCCGGCCATCAGGTCGATGTGGAACTGGTAGCCGTTGATGCGCAGGTTGAGGATGTCGAAGGTGCCCATCGCCGGCCAGCCGTCCTTGTCGGCGAAGGCGATGGGGGTGAGGCCGTCCCTCTTCATCTGTGCGCCGAGCGCGGTGAACTGGTCCAGGGTGGTGGGCACCTGGTAGCCGCGCTGCTGCCACACCGACTTGCGGTAAAAGACCGCCCACGGGTAGTACGTCGCCGGTACGAAGTACTGCTTGCCGTCGTCGCCGGTGGATGCCTTCTTGAAGGCGTCGGAGTAGCCGGAGAGCTTGCTCCACACGTCGCTGATGTCGCTGGCCAGGCCCTTCTGCGCGAAGAAGCGCATCCGGTAGCCGGCGAACCAGGTGAACACGTCGTCCGGCTTGCCCTGTAGGTAATTGTTGATGTTCTCCTGGAACGTGTTGTGGTCGACCGTGTTCACCGCGACCTGCACCCCGGACGAGGTCTTGAAGCCGTCGGTGACCTTGACGAGGACGTCCTTCGGCTTCGGGTCGGACTGGTTCGAGCCGAGCGACACGTCCTTGCTGGACCCCCCGGAGTCGGAGTCGTCGCCGCAGCCGGCGAGCAGGCCGGTGCCGAGCAGCGTGCCCGTGCCGGCCGCGCCGGCCAGCAACGATCGTCGGTTGAGGCCGGCGACTGAGGGCGGTACGAGCCGAGCGAGGTACTCGGCTTGGGATTGGGGACGGGACATCTGTGCCTCCTGCGGATGAAGAGGTGCTACGCCCAAGGGCCGTCAGGGTGGTGAAGGCAGGTCCGGCGTCGTGATCGCACATTGAGATCCACCGAGAATCCACATTGGCGAACACGAACGGCCATTGGGGCCTCAAGCTACCCTTCAGTCGAGCGCTGTCAAGAGGGCTGTTCGCCTCTAATAACCCAGTCGTGACACGGCCGTTATCTGGTAAACGTTGGAAAGAACCTCGATGTTGGAACCTGTTGACTTCCGTGGGCCAGCGGGTGCACCCTCAGCTGTCATGCGGCGATGGCAGGGTGAAGGCATCTATTTCGGCGGCGACTACAACCCCGAGCAGTGGCCCGAGGAGACCTGGTCGCAGGACGTCGACCTGATGCGACAGGCCGGGGTCAACCTGGTCTCCGTCGGCATCTTCTCCTGGGCGCTGCTGGAGCCCAGCCCGGGGCGGTTCGAGTTCGGCTGGCTGGACCGGGTGCTGGACCTGCTGCACGACGGTGGCATCCAGGTCGACCTGGCCACCGCCACGGCCAGCCCGCCGCCGTGGTTGGCCCGCGCGTACCCGGAGACACTGCCCCGCCGGGCCGACGGCGCGATCCTCTGGCCCGGGGGACGACAGGCGTACTGCCCCAGCTCGCCCGTGTTCCGGGAGCGGTCGCTGGAGCTGGTGCGCGCGGTCGCCGGCCGGTACGCCGAGCATCCCGCCGTGGTCATGTGGCACGTCTCCAACGAGCTGGGCTGCCACAACGTGCACTGCTACTGCGACGTCAGCGCCGAGGCGTTCCGCCGCTGGCTGCGCGAGCGCTACGGCGACCTGGACCGGCTCAACGACGCCTGGGGCACCGCGTTCTGGAGTCAGCGCTACGGCGACTGGGCCGAGATCAACCCGCCGCGCACCGCGCCGACCTTCGCCAACCCCACGCAGCAGTTGGACTTCCTGCGGTTCTCCTCCGACGAGCAGCGCTCCCAACTACGCGTCGAGCGCGAGGTGCTGCGGACGTTGGTCCGGCAGCCGGTCACCACCAACTTCATGATCGGCTTGGGCGTCAAGCACATGGACTACCACTCCTGGGCCTCCGATGTGGACCTGGTGTCCAACGACCACTACCTGACCGCGGCCGACCCGCGGGCACACCTCGGGCTCGCCCTCGCCGCCGACCACACCCGGGGTGTCGCCGGCGGCAATCCCTGGCTGCTGATGGAGCACTCCACAAGCGCGGTGAACTGGCAGCCCCGCAACGTGGCCAAGCTGCCCGGGCAGCTTCGCCGCAACAGCCTCGCGCACGTCGCCCGCGGCGCCGACGGGGTGCTCTTCTTCCAGTGGCGTGCCTCCCGGGCCGGCGCCGAGAAGTTCCACTCCGCGCTGGTGCCGCACGCCGGGCCGGACACCAAGGTGTTCCGCGAGGTCTGCCAGCTCGGCGCGGACCTCAAGGCGCTCGCCGAGGTACGCGGTAGTCGGGTGGACGCCGACGTGGCGATCCTGTTCGACTGGGAGGCGTGGTGGGGTGTCGAGTTGGATTCCCACCCGAGCGCCGATGTCACCTATGCCGACCGGCTGAACGCCCTGTACGGCTCGCTCTGGCGGGCCGGCGTGACCGCCGACATCGTCCACCCGTCGGCCGACCTCAGCGGCTACCGGCTGGTCCTGGCGCCGACCCTCTACCTGGTCCGGGACGCCGACGTCGAGGCGCTGCACCGCTACGTCGAGAGCGGCGGCACGGCGGCGGTCACCTACTTCAGCGGCATCGTCGACGCGAACGACCACATCCGCCTCGGCGGCTACCCGGGCGCGTTCCGGGAGCTGCTCGGCGTCCGGACCGAGGAGTTCTTCCCGCTGCGCGAGGGCGAGCGGGTCCACCTCGACGACGGCAGCACCGCCGACGTGTGGACCGAGTGGGTGCACCCGGACGGCGCCGAGGTGCTCGCGTCGTACACCGACGGGCCCTTGCCGGGCGTGCCGGCGCTGACCCGGCACCCGGTGGGCGAGGGCGCCGCCTGGTATGTCGGGACCCGGTTGGACGACCCGGCCACGGACAAGCTGTTGGCCCGGCTGCTCGCCGAGGCCGGCGTTCGCCCGGCGGCGTCGGCGCCGTCCGGGGTGGAGGTGGTCCGCCGCCGCGACGGCGACCGGACCTGGCTGTTCGCGATCAACCACACCGACACCGAGGTACGCCTGCCGGCGCACGGCGTCGAGCTGCTGACTGGCGCACCATGTGCCGGTGAGCTGACGCTGCTTCCCGGTGAGGTGGCTGTCATCCGTGAGGATCGGGTTTGATCCGCATGACTTTCACGGCCCGAAGGAGGTTCCCCAGATGCTCGCCCAGCAGCGGCAGACCGCCATCCTCGATCTGATCCGCCAACGCGGCGGGGTGCGGGTGAGTCACCTGGTCAGCCGGTTCGGCGTGTCCGACATGACGATCCGGCGTGACCTGGAGGTGTTGGCCGAGCGCGGCCTGGTCGACAAGGTGCACGGCGGCGCGACGCTCGCCGGGCCGGGCTCCGCCGAGGAACCCGGTTTCGCGGCGAAGTCGATCCGCCAGCAGGCGGAGAAGCGGGCCATCGCCGAGCGGGCGGCGACAATGGTGGAGCCGGGGATGGCCATCGCGCTCTCCGCCGGCACCACCACCGCCGCGCTGGCCACGCTCCTCTCCGACGTACGCGGGCTGACCGTGGTGACCAACTCGATCCCGGTGGCCGACGCGCTCTACCAGAACCCGCGCGCCGACCAGACCGTCGTGTTGACCGGTGGCATCCGCACCCCGTCGGACGCGTTGACCGGGCCGGTGGCCGAGGCGGCGATCAGCGCGCTCAACGTCGACCTGCTGTTCCTCGGTGTGCACGGCCTCAGCCCACGGACCGGGTTCACCACGCCCAACCTGCTGGAAGCCGGGGTCAACCGGTGCCTCATCGGCGCGGCCCGCCGACTCGTGGTGCTCGCCGACCACACCAAGTGGGAGACGATCGGCATCGCCACCATCGCCCCACTGGAGGCCGCCGACGTGCTGATCACCGACCGTGGGCTGCCGCCCGAGGCCCGCACCACGATCGGCGAGCAGGTCGGCGAGCTCGTCATCGTCGAGCCTGACTGAGGGTCGTACGTGCTGCGCGTCCTCGACCGAGACGGTGGTGCCGCCGACGTCTACCTGCGGCGTAGAGGCCAGCGAGCGGGCGAGCGTCCGCGCCAGGTCCAATGCCCCGGCCAGGTCGGTGACCGCCACCGGCACATGGATCACATGCCGAGGCATCTCCGTGTACGCCTCGACGGCGAACCGCGGCAACGGCGTGAAAAGCCCGCTGTACTGGTGCTCCCATCCAGGGCTCACGACTGACGCCGCTCGGACCAGGCGCTCTGCCAGTCGCGCAGCGCGCGCTTGACCCGGGCGTTCTCCTCGGTGAGCCGAGCCACATCGTGGTGCAGCGTCACCAGGTCGAGCGCGATGCGGTGCAGGAAACGTCGTACCTCAGTGGGATCCAGGCCCCGTCGGCCGAAACCGACGACGGTGAACTGCCGGTCGCGGACCTGACTCGGGTGCAGCCGAGCCAGCCGAGCCCCGCCGTGGAACGTGCCGTCGTAGAGCGTGCCTCGGGTCATTCATCACCTCGCGCGTCGTCGACCGATGGGCGGGTCAGGGTCGCGAAGGCGCCCTTTGCCGTGGTAGGTATTCGTTCAAGTCGGTTCGGAGCCGGGATTCGCACATCCCGACGCTCCAGTTGAGACCCGACGAGAGCCGGTATGCGCCTGCCACTCGCGAGGCCGACTCTCGTCACCTTCTCGGCTGTTGGCACAGCCGCGGTTGCCGTGTTTGCACCGGGCGTCCCCGGGGGCCGGCGATCACCTCACCCGAAGGCCACGTTTCCAGTGGCGTCGGTATTGGTGCAACGACACCAACAAAATTCGTCGTGAGGGTCCGCGAGGAGAGGGGCACCATGCCCGCCAGGCGTGAATCGTTCGTGCAGACATTGCGTGCCCAATGGCTCGGTCAGCAGATGCGGCAGCTACGGGAGCGACGCGGCATCACTCTCAAGCAGGCCGCCGAGTTCCTGGAGCGCGATTTTTCGTCCATCGCCCGCTGGGAGCGCGCCGAGTGGCCGTTCCGGCGTGGCGTCGTCGTGTCGCTGCTCGATCTCTACGGCGAGCACGACGGGCGCGAGCGGAACCGCTTCATCCAGCTCGCCGAGGATGCGTGGCGAACGGATCGGTGGGACGACGACTATGACGAGTTGGTTGACGCCTCATTCATCGATTTCCCCTGGCTGGAGAGCAGGGCGGAACGCATCTACTCCTGGGATGCCTTTCTCATGCCGGGCCTCATGCAGACGCCCGCTTACGCGGAGGCGGTGATTCGTAACGCGGAGGGGGAGGACGCGACAGATTTCTCGGTCGGCAAGTGGCTACAGCTCAGGATCGACCGCCAACGTGTGCTCAGGCGGAACCCGACTGTGCGGGTGGCGGCGATCATCGATGAAAGCGTACTGCGCCGACCCGTTGGTGGCCCTGCCGTGATGCGCGGCCAACTCCACCACCTGGGCGACCTGATGAGGCAGCCGAACATCGATATCCGCGTGCTGCCATCAAGGGTGGGGCTGCACGCCGGTCTCGATGGTTCGTTCGTACTCTTCGGGATGCCCAAGCCATACCCGGAGGTCGCCTATGCCGAGACACTGGGCGGGCGCCGTTTCATGGAATCTCCAACGTCAAAGCGCTACGCGCTTGCGTACGATCGGCTTCGTGATGTCGCGTTGGATCGGCGCGAGGCGGCCGAGCTGATCGCGGAGATCAAGGAGGAGTTGCCATGAGTGAAGCCTTACCTGCGGTGGCCTGGCACGTCAGCACCCGGAGCAATAGCAACGGTGGTAGCTGTGTCGAGGCGGGGCCGGTCCTGGATGGTTCGCGTCGAGTGGCGGTGCGCGACAGCAAGGATCGCGCGGCGGCAACCCTCGTCTACCCCGTCGAAGGGTGGACCGCGTTCGTCCTCGGAATCAAGGACGGAGAGTTCGGCTAGGGCTGGAGAAGTGCCTCGGTGGCCCGGTCGACCAGCCAGCGCTCGGCCTCGTCGTACGACCAGCCACCCTCGTCGACGAGCTGTGGCCAGGAGTGCAGCCCGAAGTAGAACCAGAGCACCTGGGTGGCCTGTTCGACGGTGAGGCCCGGACGTAGGGCGGACAGTTCGTCGAGGCGTACCGCGCCGACCCGTAGCGCCTGCCGGTACGCCGCCGCGCCGTCACGCGCCGCGTTCGCCGCGCTCGCCGTCATGCCCGGCGCCGCCCTCATCAGTTGGATCGTGTGCGGGCGGCTCTGGTGGCCGTACCGTGTCCCGGCGCCGATCAGCCGCACGACCTCGCCGGGGTCGGCGGCGACCGCGATGGCCGCCACGTTCTGCGCGGTCTCCGGGTCGTTCACGCCCGCCTCGATGAGCGCCCGCAGCAGCGTCGGCTTGCCGCCGACGCTGGTGTAGACGGTCGCCACGGCAACCCGGGCGCGGGCGGCGATGTCGTTGACCGTCGTGGCGGCGTACCCCTGGGTGATGAACAGGTCCTGCGCCGCATCCAAAATCAACTGCCGCGTTTGCTCGGCGCTCTCCTGGCGCCGACTGGCGCGGGTTTGAGCAGCCACCAGGGCACTCTACCGGCCCATCTCGTCAGAAGGGTATTCTGATGAGCATGCGAGTCCTCTTCTCGAATGTGCCGTCTTTCGGGCACTTCCTCCCGCTTCTGCCCCTGATCCGCGCGTTCCGGCGTCAAGGCCACGACGTTGCCGTGGTGACCGCTGCGGGCATGACCCCGCTCCTCGCTCCCGAGGGCATCGAGCTGCTGCCGGCTGGCCCCATGCCGGATGTCCTCTTCGCCGAGGTGGGGCGAAAGCTGGGCATCAACCCCGCGACCGAGCCGATCCCGGAGGCGGTCGCCGAGTTCTTCGCCGGGGTCCGGGTCGACCTCACCGCCGACGAGGCGTTCGCGCAGGCGAAGAGCTGGCGGCCGGATCTGATCGTCAACGAGATGCTCGACTTCGTGGGGCCGCTGGTCGCCGCCGGTCTCGATGTACCGCTGGCCACCCTCGCCTTCGGTCCGGCGGTGCCGGCCGAGTTCACCGACCCGCTGATCGCGGTGGTCCGCTCCCGCTACGAGGAGCGCGGGTTGCCCGCGCCGCAGCGCGTCCAGACCGGGCGGTGGCTGCTGGACACCTGCCCACCGGGGCTGCAGTTCGAGGGCTTCGCCGTACCGCAGGGGGTGGAGCGGATCGCGCTGCGGCCGGAACCGCACCAGGCGCCCGACGCTTCGACGGGCGCGCACACGCCGCCGGCCGGCGGGCGTCCCCGGGTGCTGGTCAGCTTCGGTACGGTCTTTGCCGACCCCGCCGTGGTCGGCCCGCTGCTGGGCGCCCTCACCGACGTCGACGTCGACGTGCTGGCCACGCTCGGCCTCGACGGCAAGCCGGAGGACTACCAGCTCGACTCGGAGCGGGTGGAGTTCAGCCCCTTCGTGCCGCTGGCCCAGTTGCTGGAGAACGTCAGCGCGGTCATCACCCACGGCGGCGCCGGCACCACCCTCGGCACGCTGGCCCGTGGCGTCCCGATGGTGGTCGTACCCCAGGGCGCCGACCAGTTCATCCAGGCGGACCGGGTCGCCGCGTCCGGAGCGGGTCTTGCACTGATGCCCGGGCAGGCCGACCCGGCCGCCATCGCGGCGGCACTGCGCCGACTGCTCGACGAGCCGACGTTCACCGAGGCGGCTCGCCGGATCGGCGCCGAGGTCGCCACGATGCCGTCGCCCGACGAGGTCGCCGAACGGCTGCGCGCCGAGGTGATCGGCCAAGGCCAGGGCTGATCGACTCGGGTTCGCTGAAATCGGGGTGTCCTGGTCGTTGGGACACCCCGACTTTCATGAACCGGAGTCAATCAACGGACGCCGGCCGTCCGGGCGCTTCACAGCCACCTCACAGGGGTGCTGGATAGGGTGCCGGTCGAGTCAACGTCCGACTCCAGCCTGGAGCGGTCGGCGTCGCACAGGAGTTCCGATGGTCTTCAAGAAGATGTTGAGCGCGTTCGGTGTGGGCGGCCCCAGTGTGGACACCGTGCTGACCAACCCCAACACCCGGCCTGGCCTGACCCTCGACGGGCAGGTCAACCTCGTCGGCGGCGACGCCCCGGCGGCCATCGAGCAGGTGGTGATCGGGCTGGTGACGCGGGTCGAGGTCGAGGGTCACGACACCGAGTACGCGGGCACCATGGAGTTTCACCGGATGGCGGTGAGCGGTGCGTTCGAACTCGCCCCGAAGCAGCAGCTGTCGATCCCGTTCCAGCTGCCGGTGCCGTGGGAGACCCCGATCACCGACGTGTACGGGCAGCGCCTGCACGGCATGACGATGGGTCTGCGCACCGAGTTGGCGATCGCCCGCGCGGTCGACAAGAGCGACCTGGACCAGGTGGCGGTGCACCCGCTGCCGGTGCACGAGCGGATCCTGGAGGCGTTCCAGCGCCTCGGTTTCGGGTTCAAGCACGCCGACCTGGAGCGTGGTCACATCCGGGGCGTGCAGCAGACGCTGCCGTTCTACCAGGAGATCGAGTTCTTCGCCTCCCCGCAGTATTCGAGCACGATCCGGGAGGTCGAGCTGACCTTCGTGACCAGCCAGCGCGGCGTGGAGGTCATCCTGGAGTGCGACAAGCGCGGTGGGTTCCTCAGCGCCGGGCACGACGCGTTCGGTCGCTACCAGGTGGCGCACGCCGACGTCGACCGCGTCGACTGGGCGCAGGTCGTCGACGGCTGGCTGCGGGAGACGACGTCCCGCTACGGCACCCTGCGCTCGCAGTACGGCCCGAGCCACGGTCATGGTCACAGCCGTGGCCACGGCATGGGCGGCATGGTGGCCGGTGCGGCGCTCGGCGTCGCCGGCGGCATGATCGCCGGCGAGATGATCGAGGACGCGTTCGAGGGCGACTTCGGCGACTTCGGCGGCGACGAGTAGACATGGACACGACGACGGTGGCCTCCGGGAGGTTCTCCCGGAGGCCACTGTGCGCTGTGCACCGGTCAGTGCCGGGCCTTGCGCTCCTCGCCGCTGCGCCAGTTGCTGCCGGCCTTCGCGAGGCCACGGCTACCGAGGTAGCCCAGCGTCAGCAGGGTGATCAGGAACCAGGCGTTGTCGGCCCGGAAGATGTCCACCCCAGCGGTGTTCCGACCCACGACCTGCGACGCGCCCAGTACGGCGGCCACCGCGATCAGGTAGATCCAGAACTCGGTGGTCTTGAACGCCTGCTTGGTTTCCGTACCGGGTGCCTGCAGGTCGTTGCGACGCCCGTCGTGCATGACCGGCATCTGCTGGGTCTGCATGTCCCGCGTCTGAGCGGGATTCTGCGGGTCGTTCATGGGCCGGTTCGTCGGCCGGGTGGAAGCAGCCTGCGTGCTCATCTGGTCCTCCTCAGGATGCGATGAGTCGTACCTGCTCTCCCTCGCCCCGCTACCGCGTGTCGGCCACGGTGCGGTTCGCTTTCGTGGCGGGGACAACCCCCGACTACCCGACCCCGCCGAGCAGGTAACACCGATCGCCGCCGGAAAATCCGGCCGGCGATCGGGTGCCCGGTGGTCAGCGCAGGCCGTTGCGGATCGCCACGCTCACCAGCAGGTCCGGGTCGTCGGTGATGATGCCATCGACGCCGAGGTCGATGACCCGCTGCATGACCGCCGCGTCATCGACGGTGTACGGGATCACCTTCAGGTGGTCACGGGTCTGCAGGGTCCGGACGTCCGGTCCGTGGAAGTATGCCGGGTTCTCCCGCAGGTACCAGTCGGTCGAGGCGACGGTGCCCTGCTTCGGGTCATGCACCTGCCAGTTGGCCGACACCGTGCCCGCACCTGCGGCCCGGGTCAGCTTGCCCAGGTCCTGGTACTTCCACCAGTCCAACCCACCGGTCCACGGGCTCTTGATCAGCGGGTTGCCGTACACCGCCTGGAGCGAGCACTCGTCCGCGACGGTCGCGCACTCGGCCGGGCCGTACTGCCAGACCAGGGCGACAGTGCCGATCCGCCGGTCGAGCTGCCGGGCGTAGGTGATGGTGCGCCAGTCGAACGACTGGATGGTGGCCCGGCTGGTGAAGCCGGCCCGCTGGATCGCGTCGACCAGCTTGCGGGTGAAGCTGCGGTACGGCTCGGTGTCGTTCACCACCGGGCTGATCTTCGTCTCGATGTTCATTCCGATGTCGGTACGCCCACTCGCCTTCACCAGGGCGAAGACCTCGTCCAGGGTCGGGATCCGGGCACCGGGAGCGGGCACCTGGGCGGGCAGCTCGGGCAGCGTCCTCGTGCCGCAGTCGACGGTTTTGAGCTGCGCCAGGGTCAGCTCGTGCACAGGCTTGCCCACGTACGGGAACTTCCGGTCTCCCGGGCGCACCGGGGCGGTGTCGACGCAGTGCGACCCGTTCACGGTGCGATCGTGCAGCACCACGAGCTTGCCGTCGGCGGTCACGTTGGTGTCCAGCTCCAGGGTGGAGATGGCCCGGTTGGCCAGCGCGTTCGCGAACGCCGGCAGGGTGTTCTCCGGGTGGGTGGCCCGACCGCCACGGTGCGCCTGGATGTCGAACGGCGCGGTGTACGCCTTCGGCAGCCGGTAGCCGCGCTGCGCCAGCAGGCCGCGCAACCGGTCCGGGTAGTCGGTGATGAGGCCGTCCACGCCGTCGTCGATCAGCTTGGCCATGGTCGGCAGGTCGTCTACCGTCCACGGGATCACCTTGATCCCGTAGCGGTGCGCCCGCGCGACCATCTCCTTCGTCACGTACGGCTGGTAGCCCGGCTCGGTGACCGTGCCGTTCTGCGGCATGCCGTGCACCGGCGAGAAGGCGCTGGCGCCGAAGCTGCGGATCGCCTTGATCGGGTCGCCGCCGAAGTCGTCGATGTCCAGCCCGCCCAGCCACGGCGAGGCGCCCGGTTGACCGGTCTGCAGGAAGTCGTAGTTGGTCAGGGCGACAAGCGGCAGTTTCGGCTCGACCTGGCGCATCCGCATCAGCGCGCCCCAGTCGAAGCTCTGGACGGTGACCTGCTTGAGCAGTCCGGCGGCGCGGACCTCGGCGGCGACGACCCGGACGAACTGCTCGCGGGGCGCGGTCTCGGTCGGCGCGCCGGCCTCCACCTTGGTCTCGACGTTGAGCGTCACGTCCTTCGCCTGATACCGGTTGACCAGCGCGAAGACCTCACGCAGCAGCGGCATCCGGGCACCCGGGACGGCCAACTGGCCGGGCTTGTCCGCCAGCGTCCTCGAGCCGCAGTCGAGCGTGCGGACCTGGGCCACTGTGAGCGTGTTGACGTACTTCCCGACGTACGGGAACTCCGGGTCACCGGGGTTCACCGGGGCGGTGTCGACGCACTTGGTGCCGGTGACCTTCCGGTCGTGGGTGACCACGGCCTGACCGTCCTCGGTGATCTGCACGTCCAGTTCGAGGGTGGTCACCCCGAGCTGGAGGGCGTTGCCGAAGGAGGCGAGGGTGTTCTCCACCCGCAGCCCGAGGCCGCCCCGGTGGGCCTGCACGTCGAATGTCCGGTCCGGTCGCGGCGTCGCCTGGGCGGGCACCGCGAGCCCGGTCGTCACCGTCGCGGCCACCAGGGCCGCGACGGCGGTACGGCGTACTGTGCGCACGCTATCCCCTCCTGCCGGCGGGCATCTCCCACCGGTCGCCGGACAGCATGGGCATCTCGGGCGGCGGGCAGGCGGCCGGTGGGCGGCGCGACGGTGAACCGCCGTGGACGACCTCCCGGTCACGCCGGGTTTGCTCGGCCGGTGGCCGGGCACGCAGTCAGTTCCACAGCTTCTGCGAGGTGATGGACGTGCGTGAGGACGACATGCGGCAGGACGCCGCCCGCGAGGCCGAGGATCGGATCGCCGGTGGCGTGTACGGCAAGGGCGCCCTCGACGAGGTGACGGTGCCCCGCACCGATGTGGAGAGCCAGATCCAGCGCGACGACCCGCTCGATCCGGCGGACGAACGGATCGATCCACGGGTGCTGCACGACGGTGGTCCCGTCGGCGGGCAGGGCGCGGTGACCACCACCGGTGGCACCGCCGGGCCGGCCAGCGTCCGCCGGGTCGCGCGGCAGCCGGAGCGACACCCGGGCACCGTCGCCCCGACCACCACCGGCGACGCCACCACCGGCGGCCTGAGCACCCCGATGGGCGGTGGCACCAGCGACCAGTCCACATCCGCGACCGGCCCGGCCAAGTCCGTCCAGGACACTTCCCCAGACTGACCCCGCCCCGCGCTCTGCGGATGATCATGGGGTTGACCTGACCGTAGG
>NZ_JAEVHL010000125.1 GCF_016803395.1 Micromonospora tarensis
CGCGCGCCTGGCCCGGGCGCCCAGGCCGTCCCGGCCGGTCGGCGCGGCGCTCTGCTCGGCGGTCGCCGTCACCGTCGGTACGGCGGACGGGCCGGCCTGGACGGCGGGCACCGGGTCGTCGGAAGCGCAGGCGGGCAGAGTCGCGGTGGCGACACCGAGGACGAGTACGGCGGCAAGCGACGTCAGGCGCACCCCGTGATGCTAGGGCGTCTGTCAAAGCCCCGGGCCGGGCCGACCGCCCGTCAGCTGTGCGAGAGCGCGAACGCGGTCAGGAAGCCGGCGACAGTGATCAGGCCGACCAGCAGATGCGCGTCCTCGAACGCCTCGGGGACCATGGTGTCGGTGATCATCGCGAGGATCGCGCCGGCGGCCAGCGCCGTGATCCCGGCCAGCACCTCCGGTGGGGCGCCGCCCAGCAGCGTGTTGCCGAGCAGCGCGGCCACCCCGCTGATCAGGGCGATCCCGGTCCAGAGCAGGAACACGTACCGCCGGGTCCGGCCGGCCTGGCGCATGCCGGCCGCGCTGGACAGTCCCTCCGGCACGTTGCTGAGGAAGACCGCCGCCACCGTGACCAGGCTGACCGCGCCGCCGGTGAGCAGGCTCGCGCCGATCACCACCGACTCCGGTACGCCGTCGAGCAGCGCGCCCACGGCGATCGCCGAGCCGGAACCGGGCTGCTCGTTCTCGGAGGGCTGCTGGTCACCGGAGCGTTTCCGGTGCCGGGCGCCGTGCCGGGCGAGCGCCAGATTGGCCAGTGTGTAGACGATGGCGCCGGCGGCCGCGCCGAGGGCGGTCGGCAGCAGCCCGCCCTGCGCGTGCGCCTCGGCGATCAACTCGAACGACACGGCGGAGAGCAGCACCCCCGCGCCGAACGCCATGATCGACGCGATGAGGCGCTGCGGCACCCGGGCGAACCAGCCGACCGCCGCGCCGACCAGCAGAGCCGACCCGGCCAGCAGCCCCCACTCACCCGCCTGTAACCACTCCGGCATTCGCGGGACCCTACCCACGGTCGCCGGTGCGGCAAACCCGATCGCGAGGAGGGCTCAGAAGTCGGCGAAGAGGTACGGCACCCGGTGCGGGAAGATGCCGCGCAGCTCGACGGCCGCGTCCGCCGGCACCTCGCCCAACCCACGCAACGGCAGCTCGGCCGGGTCGAGCACCCCGTACGCCAGGGCGGAGAGCCCGGCCGCCGTGAGCGTGGCAGTCGGCGCGCGGCCGGACCTGTCGTCGACCACCTCCAGCGCGCCGGTCGTGCCATCCAGCAGGTGGGTGCCGGTCAGCCAGCGATCCCCGGTCAGCTCGACCCGGACCCGACCTGGCCCGCTGGGCAGACCGCTCAGGGCGTCCACTGACAACAGCCGGGCCATCGGCGCGGACGAGCCCGGCCGGCCCACCCGCGCGTCGACGTGCACGTCCAGGTCGGTCAGCCACAACTCCGGCAGCTCGTTTGGCGGAACCTGCACGGTGACCCGTTCGACCTGGTCGACGTGCCGGGCGAAGAACTGCAACAGCAGGGTTCGGGACAGCGGATCGGTGGCGAGCAGTTCGTTGCCGTGCAGCGTCCCACCGTGCTCGTCGATCCGGTACGCGACCGCGCCGGTGACCTCGCCGTCCACCCGGGCGGTGAGCAGCCAGTGCTCGTCGCGGTCACGCAGGCCGACCGCCCGGTAGTCCGGGAAGAGTGAGAAGCCGTGCCGGTGCGTGAGGCAGCGCTCGGTGAACGCCCGCCATGCCGGGTAGCCGGCCGAGATGCGCTCCCAGCCCACCTCGCCCGGCAGCTCGGCGCGCAGCAGCGAACCCAGGTCGGCCGGGATGAAGCTGACCATGCGGGGTTTGGGCAGCCCGGTGTAGCCGAACCGGGCGTAGAAGCTGGGTCGGAACGGGTACAGCGCGCTGAGCCGGAACCCCTCGTCGCGCATCTCGTCGAGGAGTTGGTGCAGCAACGTCCGGACGTGCCCCTGCCGGCGAGCCAGCGGATGGGTGGCCACCCCGGCGACGCCGGCCATCGGCAGCACCACCCCTCGGAGGTTCTGCCGCATCGGGATGGCCGTGACGGCGGCCCGCGTCTCGCCGCCCTCCTCCAACACCAGCGTCGTGTTGCCCTGGTGGTAGGGCAGGTAGTCGCGGAACTGCTCGACCCGCGCCGCAGTCAGCGGCGACGACTCGAAGGCGTACGCGGCCAGCGGGAAGCTGGTGGTGAGGCGGTCGTCGGCGGTCACCCGGCGGATGGTCATTCGCCCATCTCAACCCGCGGTGCGGGTGCCAGCAACCGGATTGGCCCGATTCGTGACCGGTGACGCCGGCCGGTCCCCCGGGCCCGGCGCCGGTCAGCCGACGGGCAGCTGCCGCAGGTGTCGGCGGCGGCGCAGTCGGACGCTGGCCACGGCGGACACCCCGAGGGCCAGCAGGGCGGTGACGACGAGCCCGTGCAGCAGGCCCCGGGCGAGGTAACCCTGGTCGGTGTGGTCGACAGTCCAGGTGGCGATCTCCCGGCTCGACCAGAACGGGGTCAGCTTCGCCCCCGACCGGCCGGGTCGATCAGCATCTGCACGGTCACCACGGTGAGCAGCAGCAGCGTCCCCTCCAGCTCCCGGGGGAGCAACGCGCCGATCAGCATCCCGAACGGCGCCGCCACCGCGACGGAGCAGAGCAACGCCAGGGCCAGACCGCTGTACCGCAGGTTCGCTCCGTCGAGCATCGGGAGCAGGAAGAACGGTACGGAGATGACCACCCCCACCGCCCACAGGCCGAGCATCCGACCAAGGTAGAGGTGGTGCGGGCGGTAACCGGCCAGCCGTAGCCTCGGCTCCAGCTCGCGGGCCGCGGTGGTGGCGAACAGCGCCGCTGTGCTCACCGCCCACCCCACGCCGAGCAGCAGTGAACGGACCGACTGGCCGAGGTAGCTGTCCCGGCGGATCAGGTAGAAGGTCAACGGCATCAACAACAACAGCAGGAGTACGCCTCGACGCCGCAGCAGCTCCCGCACTGTCATCTCGGCGACGGTGGTGAGTCGGTTCACTGGTGGCCTCCCTGAACGCCGGGGGCGCGCCACCCGGTCTCCTGCGCCGGGGTCAGGTCGAGCACGGTGTCCACCCGGTCGAGCTGGTTGAGCAGGTGGGTCACCACGACGACCGCCGTGCCGGTGTCCCGTAACCGGCTGAGCTGGTCCCAGAAGTTGACGTAGCTGCCCTGGTCGAAGCCCTGGTACGGCTCGTCGAGCAGCAGCACGTCCGGCTTGCTGAGGGTGGACATGGTCAGGTTGAGCTTCTGCCGGGTGCCGCCGGAGAGATGCCGGGCCGGCACATTGCCGTCCGCCTCCCAGCCGAGCTGACGGGCCGCTGCCCGTCCGGCCCGGCGGGCCGGCCCCCGTGCCATGCCCTGACCGGCGCCCACCAACACGAAGTGCTCGTCGGGGAGGAGGAAATCGGCTGTGCCGCCGGACTGTGGGCAGTAGCTGAGGCGCCCGGAGACGGTCACCGCACCGGCGTCGGGCGAGAGCAGCCCGGCGCAGATCCGCAGAAAGGTGCTCTTGCCGCAGCCGTTCGCGCCGATCACGGCGGCGATCTGTCCGCCCCGGACGGTCAGCGTGGCGTCGCGCAGCACCGTCCGCCGCCCGTACCGCTTGGTGATGCCCGTGGCGTGCAGCCGGACCGGTCCGGGGCGTGGCCCGGGCGCGGTGCCGATGCTCTCCACGATCGCGCCCGCGTACTGCTGGGGTGGGCCGAAGACGACCCAGGGATCGCCGCCCCCGTCGCGGAGGTGTGTGGCGGCCTCGGCGACCACGTGCCGAGCGGCGTCCGCCGCGACCCGGCGCTGGTGCAGCTCGGCCGTGAGCGCACGCAGCCAATCGTTGGCGTTCACCGGGCAACCCCCTTAGTGACGATGTCGTTCACCGGCGCGACGAAGCTGAGCCAGGCGCGGCCGCCTTCCCGGAGCGCCGTGTGCCCGTGGTCGGTGAGTCGGTAGTACTTGCGGGCCGGCCCGGCGGTGCCCTCCCGCCACTCGGCGGTCACCAGCCCGGTCTTCTGTAGGCGGAGCAGCACGGGATAGAGCGTGCCGCCCTGGATCGGCCCGACCCCGACGGCGTCGAGCGCCTGGGCGAGCTGGTAGCCGTAGGACTCTTGCTCGGCCAGCAGGGCCAGGACGCAGATGTCGAGCACCCCTCGCAGCCACTGCCCACGCCGGTCCGAATCCACAGGCCGGACACTAGCGGCGCAACCTAGATGGCACAACTACCTACTGAGCTGAGAGGGGCCCGCCGCCTGGTTCTCGCGATTGTTCGAGCAGGCCGGCTCGGGTCAGCGGGCGACGACGTCGGAGACCACGACCGTGACGTTGTCCGGTGCGCCCGCGTGGTGCGCCAGCTTCACCAGCTGCTCGCCGCACTGCTGACGGTCGGCGTACATGCCCAGCGCCGCCGCGATGGCCTCGTCCTCGACGTAGTCGGAGAGCCCGTCGCTGCACAGCAGCAGTCGGTCGCCGGGGACCACGGTGAGCACGCCGACCGCCGGTGGGGTGTCGGCGCCCTGCACGGCCCGGGTCACCAGGGACCGCTGCGGGTGGTAGCGGGCCTGCTCGGGCGAGAGCGTGCCCTGGTCGACAAGGGCCTGGACGAACGTGTCGTCCCGGGTGAGCTGGGTCAGCTCCCCGTCGCGCAGCAGGTAGCACCGGGAGTCGCCGACCTGGGCCAGCACCAGGGTCTCGCCGGCCAGCAGTGCAGCGGTGAGCGTGGTGCCCATCCCGTCCCGGCTCGGGTCGACGGTGATGGCGGCGTGGATGCGCTGGTTGGCGGTGCTCACCACGGCACGTAGGGCGTCGGCGGCGCCGTCGGGGTCGGTGGGCGGGACCAGTTCGTCCAGGATCCGGATCACGATCTCGCTCGCCACCTCGCCCGCGGGGAGCCCACCCATGCCGTCGGCGACGGCGATCAGGCGGTCACCGGCGAGGGCGGAGTCCTCGTTGTTGGTCCGAACCAAGCCGATGTCGTTGAGGATGACCGAGCGGAGGATCAGCGTCATGGGGTCAAGCTTGCCAAGAAGAACCCGGATTCGTCTCTACGGCTCCTGCGAAGGTCGAGAAATGATTGCGATTTCCGTCGTCGGGTCGACGGTGCGCGCCTGATCGGTCGGCTCTCGGTGGCGCGGATAGCGCAGGAGCAGGCTGGCGGCGACCTCCTCGTCACCCACCGCCGTGTAGCTGTGCGGCACGTCCGACACCCAGCGGAGATGACCACCGGCCGGGGCGGTCAGCGGTGCGTCGGCCGGCCCGGCGCGCAGCACCCCGGCGAAGACGGTGACGTGTTCGGTGACCCCCGGCTGGTGGGCGGGGGAGAGCTGCCCCGGGCCGGGCGCGACACGCATCCGGTACAGCTCGTAGGTCGCGTCGGTGTCGGTGAACACCTCCAGCAGGGTGGCGGTGACCGCGGCGCCGTGCACGGTGGGCCCGGCGGCCGGCTCGGTCAGCAGCGCGGTGAGCGGCACGCCGAGCTGCGCGGTGACCGCCCAGAGCGTCTCCAGGGTGGGGTTGCGGGTGCCGTGTTCCAGGCCGGAGAGGGTGGCCTTTCCGACACCGGCGAGGCGGGCCAGTGTGGACAGCGAGATGCCCCGCTCCTCGCGCAGGGCACGGACCCGGCGACCGACGACGACGGGATCCACGTCGAGGCCCGGACGGCGGGCTGGTGGTGGTTGCGGCACCCGGCTATCGTGCTACACGCTGTCGTTCCGTAAACGGAACAGTCGGGGGAGTGGGAATGGCCGGACGCGTGCAACCACTACTGGCGGGCGTGGTTACCGCGCTGGTCGGCTTCGCCAGCTCGTTCACCGTCGTCCTGGCCGGGCTCCGGGCGGCCGGCGCGTCGGACGCGCAGGCCGCATCGGGCCTGCTCGCCCTCTGCGTGGCGTGTGGTCTCGCCGCCGCCTGGCTGGGCTGGCGGTACCGGATACCGATGAGCGCGGCCTGGTCCACACCGGGCGCGGCGCTGCTGGTGGCGACCGGGCCGCCCCCGGGCGGGTGGCCGGTCGCGGTGGGCGCCTTCCTCGTCTCGGGTCTGCTGATCGTCGCGGCCGGGCTGTTCCCGCCGCTGGGCCGCGCGGTGGCGGCCATCCCCAAGCCGGTGGCCGGCGCGATGCTCGCCGGGGTGCTGCTGCCGCTGTGCACCGCTCCGGTCCGCGCGCTTGTCGACCTGCCCCTGGTGGCGGGCCCGGTGGTGCTCGGCTGGCTGCTGCTGCACCGGTTCGCCCGCCGCTGGGCGGTGCCCGGTGCGCTGGTGGTGGCGGTCGCGGCGATCGCGCTGACCGCACCGCCCGCCGGCCTGCCCGGCGCCGCGCTGATCCCGTCGGTCACGCTGACCGTGCCGGCCTGGAACGCGTCGGCCCTGGTCGGTCTCGCCCTGCCGTTGTTCCTGGTCACCATGGCCGCGCAGAACGTGCCGGGCATGGCGGTGCTGGTCGGCTACGGCTATCGTCCGCCGTTCGGGGCGCGCTGCGGACCACCGGCCTGTTGAGCCTGCTCGCCGCGCCGGCCGGTGGGCACGCGGTGAACCTCGCGGCGATCACCGCCGCGCTCGCCGCCGGCCCCGACGCGCACCCGGACCCGGACCGCCGGTGGGTCCCATCCGCGCGCAGGTGAACATCGAGGTGAACATGTGCGCCGGCACCTCGGCGAAGTCCAGCACCACGGCCGACCAGAACTCGACGTTGGTGGCCAGCACCCGGTCCGGACGGCGGGCCTGCAACTCGGCGAGGGCGGCCTTCTCCAGCGCCTCGGCGATCTCGAAGCGCGGCGCGCCCAGCTCCTTGGCGGTGCGCCGGAGCACCCGGGCGCGCGGGTCCTCGGCCCGGTAGACGCGGTGGCCGAAGCCCATCAACCGCTCGCCGCGGTCGAGTACGCCCTTGACGTAGCCCTCCGCGTCACCGCTGCGCTCCACCGCCTCCAGCATGCTGAGCACCCGGGAGGGTGCGCCGCCGTGCAGCGGGCCGGAGAGGGCGCCGATGCCGGAGGAGATGCAGGCCGCCGCGTCCGCCCCGGTGGAGGCGACGATGCGGGCGGTGAAGGTGGACGCGTTCAGGCCGTGTTCGGCGGCCGAGATGAAGTACGCGTCGACGGCCTTGACGTGCCGTGGGTCGGGCTCGCCACGCCAGCGCTTCATGAACCGCTCGACGATGGTCTGCGCCTTGTCGATCTCCTTCTGCGGCACCGCCGGCAGGCCGAGGCCACGGGCGGACTGGGCGACGAAGGAGAGCGCTGTCACCGAGACCCGGGCCAGGTCCTCGCGGGCCTGCTCGTCGGAGATGTCCAGGAGTTGGTTGAGACCCCAGTACGGGGCCAGCATGGCGACCGCGGACTGCACGTCGACCCGGATGTCACCGGAGTGCACCGGCACCGGGAACGGCTCCGCCGGCGGCAGACCCGGCCCGAACCGCCCGTCGACCAGCAGCGCCCACACGTTGCCGAACGACACCTGGCCGATCAGATCCTCGATGTCGACACCGCGGTAGCGCAGCGCGCCACCCTCGCGGTCCGGTTCGGCGATCTCGGTTTCGAAGGCGACGACGCCCTCCAGCCCGGGTTTGAAATCGGCCATGTCGTTCTCCTGGATCTGGTCGGTGCGCCCGATCAGCTCATCCGGCCCGATCGGCCGAGCGCCTTAGGCACCCTCAGGGATGTGTGCGGAACATCTTGCCTGCTGAGTAAGGGATACGCGACCCACTGCGACTGTGCTGCACACGACATCCCCGGGCGCGCATTCTCCTCCTCGCTCGGTGAGACTGGGCAGGGCGGGCTGGCCAGCGCGGGAGGGCGGTGGCGAGGACGCCGAGGAGGAGTGGGGACGTGACGGGCGACACACCTGCCCCGGCCGCGATGCGTAACGAGTACGCCGCGGACCTGGGCCTGACCGAGGCTGACCTGGCCGTCGACTGGCACACCCAGTTCGGCCGCTGGTTCGCCGACGCGGTGGCCTTCGGGCTGCCCGAACCGAACGCCATGGTGCTGGGCACCGCCGACCCGGCCGGTCGGCCGAGCGGGCGGACGGTGCTGTTGAAGGGGTACGACCCGCAGGGCCTCGTCCTCTTCACCAACCACCTGTCGCGCAAGGGCGTCGAGGCGTCCGCCAACCCGTACGCCAGCCTGGTCTTTCCGTGGTTCCCGATGCAGCGGCAGGTGGTCGTCGCCGGGCGGATCACCCCGGTCGACCGCGCGACGACCGAGGCGTACTTCGCCAGCCGGCCGCGCGGCTCCCAACTGGGTGCCTGGGCCAGCCCGCAGTCCGCTGTGGTGTCCGGCCGGGCGGCACTGGAGGAGCGGTACCAGCAGGCGGCCGAGCGGTTCGCCGAGCAGACCGAGATCCCGGCGCCGCCGCACTGGGGCGGGTTGCGGGTCCAACCCGAGTCGGTGGAGTTCTGGCAGGGCCGGGCCGGTCGGTTGCACGACCGGCTCCGCTTCCGCCGCCTGGACGAGGGTGGCTGGACCGTCGAGCGGTTGGCGCCGTGACCGGTGTGCGGGAGGCTCGGCCGCGCGGATCGCGCCGCTGGGCGATCGACGTACGTCCGCTGCGGGTGCCGGCGTACCGGCGGCTCTGGCTCGGCAACACCGTGGCGATGTTCGGTTTCCAGTTCACCGCCGTCGCGGTGCCGGTGGAGATGTACGCCCTGACCCGGGACTCGTTCTGGGTGGGCCTGCTGGGCGTGGCTGCCTTCGTACCGTTGCTGATCTTCGGGCTCTGGGGTGGCGCGGTCGCCGACGCCCGTGACCGCCGTGCGGTGCTGCTCGGTGGCTCATTGTTGCTTTGGGCATCCACTCTCGGGCTGCTGGTCCAGGCGCTGCTGGACGTGGGCAGCCCGGTGCTGCTGTTGGCGCTGATGGCGGTCCAGTCGGTGGCGTTCGCGATCAGTTCGCCGGCCCGCAGCGCCATGCTGCCCCGGCTGGTTCCGCAGGACCTGGTGGCGTCCGCCACCACCCTGAACTACACCACCTTCACCGCCGCCTCGGTCGCCGGGCCGCTCGCCGCCGGCCTGATCCTCTCCGCCTCGCCGGACACCTCGGTGGTCCTGCCGATCGCGTACGGGGTGGATGCGGTGCTGTTCACCGCGATGCTCTGGGCCGCGCTGCGGCTGCCCGCGCTGCCGCCCGAGCCGACCGCCGACGCCAGGCCCGCCGCGCCGGCCTGGCCAGCGTCATCGACGGGTTCCGCTACCTGGCCACCACGCCGGTGCTGCTGTTGTCCTTCGCGGTGGACCTGATCGCGATGATCCTCGCGATGCCGCGGGCGCTCTTTCCGGAGATCGCCCAGGAACGGTTCGGCGGCGGTGGAGCGGTCGGCCTGCTCTACAGCGCCATCGCCATCGGGTCGATGATCGGTGGGCTGACCTCCGGTTGGATCGGCCGGCTCCGCCGGCAGGGGCTCGGCCTGGTGCTCGCGGTGGTCGGCTGGGGTCTGGCGATCGCCGCGGCGGGGCTGGCCCAGCAGCTCTGGCTGATGGTCGTGCTGCTCGCCGTGGCCGGGGCCGCCGACCTGATCAGCGCGGTGCTGCGGCAGTCGATGCTGCTGGTCTACGCGCCGGACCGGATGCGCGGCCGGTTGCAGGGCGTCAACACGGTCGTGGTGGCGGGTGGCCCACGCCTGGGTGACCTGCGCGCCGGCACCATGGCCGCCGGTTTCGGGGGCGGCGTCGCCTGGGTGGCCGGCGGGCTCGCCTCGGCGGTGCTCGTGGTGGTGCTCGCGGTCGCGTTCCCGGCACTGCTGCGCTACCGGGCGGCGACGGTGTCGAGCGGGGAGCGGACGTGACCGGTTAGGGTCGCCGGCATGGAAAGCCCCGAGCAGCGCCCGTTGTCCGGCGCCCAGTGGACCATCTCCGCCGCCGGTCACGAGGCCGTCATCGTCGAGGTGGGCGGTGGGCTGCGAACGTACCGGCACGACGGTGTGGACCTTCTCGACGGGTACCGGACCGACGAACTCTGCGCCGGTTCGACCGGGCAGGTGCTGGCACCGTGGCCGAACCGGATCCGCGACGGCCGCTACTCGTTCGGTGGGCGGACGCACCAGCTCTCGCTTACCGAGCCGGAGCGGCACGTGGCCATCCACGGGCTGGTCAACTGGGTGCCGTGGCGGCTGCTGGAGCAGTCCGAGGACGCGGTGACGATCGGCTACGACCTTCCGCCGCAGCCCGGCTACCCGTGGCCGCTGCGGCTGCGTAGCCGGTGGAGCGTCGACACGGACGGGCTGCGCGCCGAGCACGAGGTCACCAACACCGGTGCCGAGCTGGCCCCGTTCGGGTTCTCCGTGCATCCGTACCTGCAACTGCCGGGTGTCGCGGTGGACGACCTGGTGCTGCGGCTGCCGGCGCGGAGCCGGGTGGTGGTGGACGGTCGGTTGCTGCCGGTGGGGGTGACCCCGGTGGCCGGCACCGAGTACGACTGGACCAGCCCTCGTCGGATCGGCGGGGCCGAGTTGGACACCTGCTTCGGGCGGGTGGTCCGGGACGCCGACGGTGGCTCTTCGGTCAGCCTGTCCGCGCCGGATGGTTCCGCCGGGGTGAGCATCTGGGCGGATGCCGAGTTCGGTTGGTGGCAGGTGTTCACCGGCGACGCCCTCACCGGTGAGCGGCACCGCCGTTCGGTGGCGATCGAGCCGATGACCTGCCCACCTGACGCGTTCCGGTCGGGCAAGGATCTGCTCACGCTCAAGCCCGGCGCGTCCTGGCGGGGCACCTGGGGCCTGCGCCCCGGAGCCTGATGGAGTTCGCCGAGGTTGTCCGCCGTCGGCGGATGGTGCGCAACTACGACCCGGACCGTCCGGTCCCGCCCGACGTGGTGGACCGGCTGCTCGACCATGCGGTCCGCGCCCCGTCGGCTGGCTTCGCCCAGGGCTGGGGTTTCCTGGTGCTGGAGGAGCCGGCCGACCGGGAGCGGTTCTGGGCCGCCACCACCCCGGACGGTGGTGGGCGGGAGCGGTGGCTCGCGGGGATGCGCCGGGCGCCGCTGATCGTGGTGCCGCACGCCAACGAGTCGGCCTACCTGCGCCGGTACGCGGAGCCGGACAAGGGCTGGACGGATCAGTCCACCGACCGGTGGCCGGTGCCGTACTGGCACGTGGACACCGGCTTCGCGGCGCTGCTGATGCTGCTCACCGCCGTGGACGAGGGCCTGGGGGCATGCTTCTTCGGCATCCCGCCGCAGCGGCTCGCCAGCTACCGGGACGCGTTCGGCGTGCCGCCGGAGTACCAACCCATCGGTGCCGTCACAATCGGTTACCGGGCGGCTGACCATCGGTCACCGTCGTTGCGCCGTGGGCGCCGGCCGATGGACGAGATCGTACGGCGCGGCCGGTGGAGCTGAGGCCGGCGTCCCGTTCATCCTGTTCGTCGGGGTTGAGGATCGGACGACCGGTAGTGAAACTGACATCAGGGAGCAGAACGCAGCGTGCACCGGGCGGCTAGGCTGGCACGGTCATCGGTGCCGCGCCGCGCGGTGCCCGCCGCGGCCCGGCTCGGCGCCGTCGGTCGGCCCGGCCACGGGGAGGGGAGCGTGCCGTCGTGATCTTCAGAGCGGTCCGGGACGGGCGTCCCTATCCGGAGCACAATCTGACGCTCAAGCAGTGGGCGGAGATCCCGCCACGGCCACTGCGCCTGGACCAGATGATCACCACCAAGCGTGAGCTTGCGCTGGACAAGCTCCTCGCCGAGGACTCCACCTTCTACGGTGACCTCTTTCCGCACGTGGTGCAGTGGAACGGTGGGCTCTATCTGGAGGACGGGCTGCACCGGGCGCTGCGCGCCGCCCTGCAACAGCGCAACCAGATCCACGCCCGGGTGCTGGTGCTCTCCGAGCCCATCGAGTGACGCGACAGCGCACATCGGCCTGAGTCTTCGTTAGGGTGGCCTCCATGACCGCTCCGCTGGACCTGCTCGACCTGGACCCGTCGCTCAGCGAGGAGGAGCGGCAGATCCGCGACGTCGTCCGCCAGCTCGTCGACGACCGGGTGCGGCCACACGTCGCCGACTGGTACGAGGACGGCCGAGTGCCGGCCCGGGAGCTGGCCCGCGAATTCGGCAAGCTCGGCCTGCTCGGCATGCACCTGAGCGGGTACGGCTGCGCCGGCTCCTCAGCGGTCGCCTACGGGCTCGCCTGCCAGGAGTTGGAGGCCGCCGACTCCGGCGTCCGCTCGCTGGTCTCGGTGCAGGGATCACTCGCCATGTACGCCATCTGGCGCTACGGCAGCGAGGAGCAGAAGCAGCGCTGGCTGCCGTCGATGGCCACCGGCGAGGCGATCGGGTGTTTCGGCCTGACCGAACCGGACCACGGCTCCGACCCGGCCTCGATGACCACCCGGGCCCGCCGGGACGGCGGCGACTGGGTGCTCGACGGCGGAAAGATGTGGATCACCAACGCGCCGATCGCGGACATCGCGGTGATCTGGGCGCGCACCGACGAGGGGGTTCGCGGTTTCGCCGTACCGATGGACACGCCCGGCGTCACGGCCCGCGAGATCCGCCGCAAGATGTCGCTGCGCGCCTCCAGCACCGGCGAGATCGTGCTCGACGACGTCCGACTTCCGGCCGCCGCCCAACTGCCCGAGGCGGTCGGGCTCAAGGCGCCGCTGAGCTGCCTCACCGAGGCCCGGTACGGCATCGTCTGGGGCGCGCTGGGCGCCGCCCGTGACTGCCTGGAAACCACAGTGGCGTACGCCACCACCCGGACCCAGTTCGGTCGTCCGCTGGCCGGCTTCCAGCTCACCCAGGCCAAGCTGGCGGACATGGCGGTCGAGTTGGTGAAGGGGCAACTGCTCGCGCTGCACCTGGGCCGGCTCGCCGACGCCCACCGGCTGCGACCGGAGCAGGTCAGCGTGGGCAAGCTGAACAACGTTCGGGAGGCGCTGAACATCGCCCGGCAGTGCCGCACCATCCTCGGCGCCAACGGCATCTCCGGCGAGTACCCGGTGCTGCGGCACGCGAACAACCTGGAGAGTGTGCTGACCTACGAGGGCACCTCCGAGATCCACCAACTGGTTGTCGGGCAGCGGCTCACCGGGCTCTCCGCATTCGCCTGACCTGCCCTTTCGCGCCTTACTGACGCTCGACGCGCGACTGTCGTAACGGGGCCGTACCGTCATTGACAGACGACGTGTCTGACGAGGACGGTGAGCGTGATGACCCCCGACGCTGGCAGCAACGAGCCCACGAGGGAGTTCCCCGGTTACCCGACCGGTGACGATCTCAAGGCGCGGTCGACCGCGACACCCGAGCCGACCACTGACGCGCCCGGTGGACCGGGCGGGCCCGCAGGCCCCGGCGGTCCTGGTGGTCCTGGTGGTCCGACGACCGGCGGCGATGGGCCGGGCGGTGGCGGTGGGGCGGCCCGGGGTCTGCTCCTGCTGCTCGGCGCCGCCGCGCTGGCCGTGGTGGTGTTGCTCGGCATCCAGGCGACCGGCCTGCTGCCGGAGTTCCGTAACCCGTTCGCCAAGGAACAGACCGACCGCAGCCAGCCGCCTCTGCTGAAGTCGATCCAGGACCTCAGCCGCTACGTGGCGGCCGAAGGCAACTTCCAGGTGGTGGTCGACACCCAGAACGACAGGCGCAACGTCCCGGACTTCCTGCTCAACGAGCGCACCCTCTTCGTCGGGGCCGGCAGCGTCGAGGCGTACGTCGACTTCACCAAGATCGGTGAGGGTGCCGTCGTCCAGTCCGCCGACGGCAAGTCCGTCGAGATCAAGCTGCCCGCGCCGCAGCTCGGCGAGACCAACCTCGACATGGAGAAGAGCTACGTCTTCGCCGAGCAGCGAGGTCTGCTCAACCGGCTCGGTGACCTGGTCGGCAACGACCCCAACCGGCAGCAGCAGGTCTACCAGCTCGCCGAGGACCGGATCACCGCCGCAGCTCGGGACAGCGGGCTCTCCGCCCGGGCCGAGGAGAACACCCGCAAGATGCTGGAGGGGCTGCTCCGCTCCCTCGGCTACCAGCAGATCACCGTCACCTTCACCGCCCCCTGACCTGCTCGATCCGGAACGCCGAAGCGCCCGCGCCGACTCTCGTCGGCGCGGGCCTTCCTCGTGATGCCCCCCGCAGTACCCTCCCTCGCCCCCGGCACCGCCCCGCACGGCGCCCAGCCACCGATCTGCCAGATTTGGGACTCCGGCGTGCCCGCAATCCGAGCAATCTTGACATCCGTTAGCTGCTAACGGAAACTGTCCAAGATCTGTGATTAGGCGGGTGTGCGGGGCAGGTCAGTGGCCGGTGGAGGCGAGGTAGCGGTCCTCGTTCGGCATGAGAACCCAGAGGATCAGGTAGACGATCACCTGGGTGCCGGGCAGCAGCAGGGACAGCAGGAACAGCAGCCGAACCATCCCCGCGGACATGCCGAACCGCCGACCGAGGCCAGCGCAGACACCGGCGAGCATGCGCCCCTCGCGGGGCCGGACCAGTTTGCGACTCATCGTCGTACTCCCACTCTGCGGCGGTGCGCCGCGTCTGCAATCCACGGTAGAAGGGACTGGCCAGCTCGCCCTCGGTCCCGAGGAGGAGCAGCAACCCGTGGACCCGTAGGTGCTTTACCCCGGCAACCCTCCGCTGACGCCTCCCCCTGCGGCCCGCCCCCTGCCCGCCGCGCCTGCTCGCCCGCCGGCCGCGCCTGCCCCCCAAGATCGCGCTCGATTCTGGATGTAGTGGCATCGATGCCTTGGGAGACCACTACATCGGGGATCAAGCGCGATCTTGCGACGCCGCCGGGCCGGGGCGGGTGGTGGTCGGGTGTTCACGTCCCGGACCGGGTGGGCGTTGAGCTGGGCGGGTAGGCTGGATGATTGGCCCTCCACACCCCGGACGGCCGGCACCCCATACCCCGGGCGGTCCAGCGGGGCCGTCAGACCGGCGGCCACGACCCGGCCGGGTCCCGTACCCCGGGACGACGGCGAGGAAGCGCAGCCATGATCAGTGTTTTCGACCTCTTCAGCGTCGGTATCGGGCCGTCCAGCTCGCACACCGTGGGGCCGATGCGGGCGGCACGTACGTTCGTCGCCGGGCTCAAGGCCGACGGGTTGCTCAGTGACGTCGCGCGGGTGCAGGCCGAGCTGTTCGGCTCGCTGGGCGCCACGGGGCACGGGCACGGCAGTGGCCCGGCGGTGCTGCTGGGGCTGGCCGGCGAGTCACCGGAGACCGTCGACACGGACACCGTCGGTCCTCGGGTCGAGCGGATCCGGGCCGAGCGGCGGATCAGCATCCTCGACGCGCACGAGATCGACTTTGACCCGGATCGGGACCTGACGCTGCACCGCCGCCGATCGCTGCCGTACCACCCGAACGGGATGACCTTCGTGGCGTACGACGCGGCCGGTGCCGAGCTGCGCAGCCGCAGCTACTACTCCGTCGGTGGCGGGTTCGTGGTGGACGAGGCCGCGGCCGGGGCGGACCGGATCAAACCGGACAGCACCCGGGTGCGGTACCCGTTCCTCACCGGCGCGCAACTCTTGGAGGTCACCACCGCCACCGGGCTGTCGATCAGCGAGGTGATGTTGGCCAACGAGCGGTCCTGGCGCAGCGAGGCGGAGATCCGGGCGGGCCTGCTGGAGATCTGGCGGGTGATGCGGGAGTGCGTGGAGCGCGGCTGTGAGCGCGACGGCGTACTCCCTGGGGGGTTGAAGGTTCGGCGGCGTGCGGCGGAGCTGCGGCGCGGCCTGGAGGCGGACGCCGGGACCACCGACCCGCTGCACGCGATGGACTGGGTGACGCTCTTCGCCCTCGCGGTGAACGAGGAGAACGCGGCGGGCGGCCGGGTGGTGACCGCGCCGACGAATGGCGCGGCCGGGATCATCCCGGCGGTACTGCATTACTACAGCCGGTTCGTGCCGGACGCCGACGACGACGGCGTGGTGCGGTTCCTGCTGGCGGCCGGTGCGATCGGCGTGCTCTTCAAGGAGAACGCGTCGATCTCCGGCGCCGAGGTCGGCTGCCAGGGCGAGGTCGGTTCGGCGTGCTCGATGGCGGCGGCGGGGCTGGCCGAGGCGCTCGGCGGCACCCCGGAGCAGGTGGAGAACGCCGCCGAGATCGGGATGGAGCACAACCTCGGGTTGACCTGTGACCCGGTGGGTGGCCTGGTGCAGATCCCCTGCATCGAGCGGAACGCGGTGGCTAGCATCAAGGCGATCACGGCCGCCCGACTGGCGCTGCGCGGCGACGGTGTGCACGCGGTGTCGCTGGACAAGGTCATCAAGACCATGCGGGAGACGGGCGCCGACATGAAGGTCAAGTACAAGGAGACGGCGCGTGGCGGTCTGGCCGTCAACGTGATCGAGTGCTGAGTCCGGCCGATTCGGGGCATTCGTTCACCGACTGCTAACCTGTCGTCCGTTTAACGAGGCGGGAGGCTGCGGTGACCTCTGGCGTCGTGGCCCTGTGGTCGCACCGCAACTCGCTGCGCATCCTGGTCCGGCGGGATCTCGCGGTGAAGTACCAGCAGTCGGTGCTCGGCTACTTCTGGTCGCTGATCGAGCCGCTCGGCATGGGGGCGATCTACTGGTTCGTGTTCGGGGTGCTCTACTCCCGGGACACCGGCCGACACCTCGGCGAGGCGGCCGGGTCGTACCCGCTCTTCCTGATCACCGGGATCTTCGCCTGGATGTGGACCAGTTCGGCGCTGAGCGAGGCGACGAACGCGCTCACCGGCCAGTCCCGCCTGATCACCACGATGAACGTGCCGCGTCAGGTCTTTCCGATCGGCCGGGTCACCGGTCGGTTCGCCGAGTACGCGGCCGGCCTGCCGATCCTGGCCGCCATCGCGGTGATCTACGCGGCGCACGGCCGGATCCACAGCGGCTGGTCGCTGCTCTCCCTGCCGCTGGCGGTGGCCGTCCAGGCCGTCCTGTTGACCGGGCTCGCCCTGCTGCTGTCCGCGTGGAACGTGCTGATGCGCGACGTGGAACGGCTGATGCGGCTGATCATCCGGGTGCTCTTCTACGCGACACCGATCATCTATCCGCTCAGCCTGGTCCGGGAGTCCGGCCTGCCCGGCTGGCTGAAGGTGGTGTACGAGCTGAACCCGCTGGTCGGGATCTTCCAGCTGCACCACGCGATCTGGTACCCGGACGAGTTCCCGGACGCCCGACTGCTCGCCACCACTGTCGTCGGGAGCCTGCTGGTCCTGACCGCCGGTTGGTGGTCGTTCCGTCGGTTGGAACCCGCCGTGCTCAAGGAACTCTGAGATGACCGCGCCGATCATCGAGGCCGACGGCCTGGGCATCCGGTTCGTCCGCAACCGTCGCCGCCAACTGCGGCTGCGGGAGCTGTTCATCCACCGGGGCGCGCGGGGCGCGCTGCCCGGCCAGTTCTGGCCGCTGCGCGACGTGTCGTTCACCGTCGAGCCCGGCGAGACCGTCGGGGTGATCGGACGCAACGGCACCGGCAAGAGCACCCTGCTGCGGCTGATCGCCGGGGTGCTCATCCCGGACGAGGGCAGCATCCGGGTGCACGGCGCGGTGGCCCCGCTGCTGGAGTTGTCCGCCGGCTTCTCCAACGACCTGACCGGGCGGGAGAACCTGCACCTGGTCGGTGGGCTGCACGGGCTGTCGACGAGCTACCTGAAGCGGCACTTCGACGAGATCGTCGAGTTCGCCGGTGAGCAGGTGGAACGGGCCATCGACACGTCGGTGCGGCACTACTCGTCGGGGATGAAGGTGCGGCTCGGCTTCGCGATCATCTCGCACCTGCCGCACCCGATCCTGCTGATGGACGAGGTGACCGCGGTCGGGGACGCGGAGTTCCGCAAGAAGTGTTACGCGACGATTGATCGTCTGCTCGGGGAGGGGCGCACGCTGGTGCTGGTGTCACACAACGAAAAGGACCTGACCCGGTTCTGCCGTCGGGGGTTGTACCTCGACGCGGGCCGGTTGACGCTCGACGGCACGATCGCCGAGGCGCTCGACGCGTACCACGACGCGGTCCCGCGGTGACGCTCGCGATCGTGCTCGCCGCCGGGACGCCCGCGGCGGGCCTCACCACCGCGACCGGCGAGCCGCTGGCCGACCGCCTGGCCACCCAGTTGCGCCAGGCCGGCGCGGACGAGGTGCGCTTCGCCGGCCACCTCGACGAGCTGGCCGACCTGGTCGCCACCGCCAGCACCCCGGTGTTGATCACCGGCACCGACCTGGTCGCGCACACCGCCGTACTGCGGCACCTGGCCACCAGCCCGGTCGGGCCGACCGTGGCGCTGGTGCTGGGAGACCCGCCGGTGCCCGGTCGGACCGCGGTGCGCGAGGAGCGCGGCCAGGTGGTCGACGCCGGCGCGCTCGACGCTCTGGACGGGGACGCCACCGGCGTGTTCGGCGGTGCGCTGCGGGTCGGCGTGGACGACCTGCCGAACCTCGCCGCCGCCGCGCGGGCCGCCGCGTCGGGGATCCTCCCCGTCGCCACCCCGATCGGCCCGGCCGGCGACGTCTCGCCG
>NZ_JAEVHL010000126.1 GCF_016803395.1 Micromonospora tarensis
ACACCGGCGGCGGACCCGGCGAGCGCACCGCCCGCACCGGCGGAGGCGGTGACCGGGCCGCCGGCGACGGCGCCGGAGGTGCCCCCGGTGTACGCGGGCACCACCAGCGGCGCTCCGGTCACCGGGCAGGGCACGACCACGCAGGCCAGCCCGAAGACGTCACGGACCAGGTCGGCGGTGAGGATCTCCCGGGGCGGTCCGGCGGCCACCACGGCACCGCCGCGCATCGCGACCAGGTGGTCGGCGTAGCGGGCGGCCTGGTTCAGGTCGTGCAGCACGGCGACCACGGTGCGGCCCCGCTCGGACCGCAGCCGGTGCAGGAGATCCAGCACCTCCACCTGGTGGGCCAGGTCGAGGAAGGTGGTCGGCTCGTCCAGCAGCAGGGCGTCGGTGTCCTGGGCGAGCGTCATGGCGATCCACACCCGCTGTCGCTGACCGCCGGAGAGGCTGTCCACCGGCCGGTCGGCCAGGTCGGTCACGTCGGCGAGGGCCATCGCCTGCTCCACCGCCGCGCCGTCCTCCGCCGACCACTGCCGCCACCACCGCTGGTAGGGCTGCCGGCCGCGGCCGACCAGGTCGGCCACCGTGACGCCCTCGGGCACCAGCGGGCTCTGCGGCAGCACGCCCAGGCGGCGGGCGACCTCCCGGGTCGGCAGCTCGCGGATCGCGGTGCCGTCCAGCAGCACCGTGCCCCGGCGCGGGGTGAGCAGCCGGGCCATCGTGCGCAACAGGGTGGACTTGCCGCACGCGTTGGGTCCGACGATCACGGTGAACGCGTCGGTCGGCAGGTCCAGGTCGAGCCCGTCGAGCACGGTCCGCTCGTCGTAGCCGGCGACCAGGTCGCGGGTGGAGAGCATCACACCACTCCTTCGGTGGTCACGACGACCGCCGCCGGCCGCGCAGCAGCAGGAAGATCAGGTACGGCCCACCGATCGCGGCGGTCAGCACACCGGCTGGCAGCTGGGTGGGTGCGAGCAGCCGGCGGCCGACCAGATCCGCCAGCACCAGCAGGAGCGCGCCGAGCAGCGCCGCGCAGACCAGTGGCGGTCGTTCGGCGCGTACCAGTCGACGGGCCACCTGCGGCGCGACCAGCGCCACGAAGTCGACGGCGCCGACCTGGGCGGTGACCATCGCGGCGACGAGCACGCCGGTCCCGGCGAGACCGATCCGACGGGCCACCGGGCGCAGCCCGACGCCCCGGGCGGTGTCGTCGTCGAGGGCGGTGCTGTTCAGCGCCCAGCCGGCCCAGGCCAGCACCGGCAGCAGCACCAGCAGGGTGCCGGCGATCCAGGCGGCCTCGGTCCACCCCTTGCCGGCCAGGGTGCCGATCAGCCAGATCTGCGCGCGCAGCCCGTCGATCGGGTCGGCGGTGAGCATGACCACCTCGGTGAGCGCCCGGAAGCCGAACGCGACCGCCACCCCGGCGAGCACGAACCGCTGCGCGGCCAGCCCGTGCCGGGCGCCGAGGGCGAACAGCAGCCCCGCCGCGAGCAGGCCACCCACCAGCGCGGTGGGTGCCACCAGCACCGCCGCCATTCCGCTGGTGAGGGCCACTGTCGCGGCGAGACCGGCGCCCTGGGTGATACCGATGACGTCCGGGCTGGCAAGGGGGTTGCGGGCCACGCTCTGGATCAGCGTGCCGGCCACGCCGAAGGCCGCGCCGGCCACCGCCGCCAGCACCACCCGGGGCAGCCGGAGGTCGAAGACCACCAGGTCGTACGGGGTGCCGGCGCCGGAGAGGGCGCGCAACACGTCGGCCGGGGCGACGTAGGGGGTGCCCAGCGAGAGGCTGAGCACGACGGCCAGCAGGAGCAGCACGGTCAGCACCGCGGCCACCAGCGTCGCCCGACGGCGGATCAGCAGGCTGACCGGGCCGATCCGCAGCAGCGACCGCCCCGGCAGCCGGGCGTCGCCGGCACCGGGCGGGACGGCGGACGCGGCGACCGACCGGCCCGTCGGACCACCCGAGGCGCAGGGGCGGGACGAGCCGGAGTGGTCTCGGGTGGCGGTCACGCGGTCACCACCCGGGCGCGGCGGACCAGCACGGCCAGCAGCGGCGCGCCGATCAGGGCGGTGACGATCCCGGCCGGGATCTCACCGGGCGGGGCGACGAGCCGACCGACGATGTCGGCGCCGAGCAGCAGCGCCGGGCCGAGCAGCGCGGAGACGGCGAGGGTCCACCGGTGGTCCGCGCCGACCAGGGCGCGGGCCAGGTGCGGCACGGCCAGCCCGACGAAGGCGACCGGTCCGGCCGCCGCCACCGCGGCCCCGGTGAGCAGCACCGCGGCGAGGCCACCACCGAGCCGGACCAGGCCGATCCGGTGGCCGAGACCACGGGCGACGTCGCGCCGAGGGCCAGCGCGTCCAGACCCCGGGCGACCAGGGCGGCCAGCAGCAGCCCGGCGAGAACGAACGGCAGCACCTGCGCGGCGACCGACAGGTCCCGGCCGGCCAGCCCACCGACCACCCAGAAGCGGTACTCCTCGAAGGTGCGGGCGTCGATGCTGAGCAGCGCGTACACCCCGGAGGCCAGGCTGGCGTCGAGCGCCGCGCCGACCAGCGCGAGGGTGACCGGGCTGGCGCCCTCGCGCGCCCGGGTGGCGATGGCGAAGACCAGCAGCCCGGCGGTGAACGCCCCGGCGATGCCGAACCAGACGTACCCGGCGAGTGTGCCGATGCCGAAGACGGAGATCGCGAGCACCACCCCGAACGACGCGCCGGCGCTGATGCCGAGGATGCGGGGCTCGGCGAGCGGGTTGCGGGTCAGTGCCTGGAACAGCACACCGGCCACGGCGAGGGCCAGCCCGACGATGAGGCCGAGCGCGGTGCGCGGCATCCGCAGCTCACGGACGATGACGCTGGCGTCGCCGCCGTCCGGGGCGACGAGGGCGTGCCAGACCTGGCCGACGTCGAGTTGCCGGCTGCCGAGCGCGAAGCTGGCCAGCACGGCGAGCAGCAGCACGAGCGCGGCCCCGACGGTGACGATCACCCGACGCCCGGTGCGGGTGCTGGCCCGACTCCGGGTCGGCCGGCTGACGAGGGTGGTCACGAAACTCCTGCACGATCGGGCTTAGGTTCGCCTAACCTTAGCCGACCTGCGGAAAGTGACCTAACTGGCGTCGGTCGATGCCGTTGCGGTGCCGTCCGACCCGGCCGGCGGGCCGCCGTCCCCGGCCTCCGCACCACCACCCGGCAGCACGCTCAGCGGCCGCATCATCTCGTTGTCCTCGTGCTCCAGCAGGTGGCAGTGCCAGGCGTAGCGGCCCGGCAGGTCGAAGCGCGCCTTGATCCGGGTCACCTCCCACGGGTACGCGAGCACCGTGTCCATCCAGCCGCGCTCCCCCGGGTCCGGCCGCACCCGGCCCGAGTGTCCGCGCCCGACCAGCTCGAACTGGACCTGGTGCAGGTGGACCGGGTGCACGTGGCGGGTGAAGTTGCGCACCTCCCACACCTCGGTCTCGCCGAGGGTGGGCTGCTCGGTCACCGGATCGCTCCAGCGCAACGGCAGACCCCGACCACGCTCGTCGAGGACGCCGAGCAGCATGACCGTCGACCCGTGGGAGCTCCGCTCGTTGAGCGACAACCGGCGTACCCGCTGGGTCGCGCCGAGCCGAGGGTGTGACGGCAGCCGTAGCTGCTCCGGTGGGACGCTCGGGTCCGCGCCGGTCGCCTCGGTGACCACGAACCGCAGCACCTGCCCGGTGGTCTGCGGGTCGGCGGGCGGGAAGTCCACGCCGGGCCGACCGCCGCCGTACATGCCGTCCGGCCCTTCGTTCACGAGGTACAGCTCGGTGCCGGCCGGAACGTCGGTGAAGTCGACGATCGCGTCGACCCGCTGGGCGGGGCCGATCGTCACCCGTTCGTGCGGCACCGGCTCCGGCAGGAAGCCGCCGTCGCTGCCGATCTGCCAGACCGGCAGCACCGGCCGGGCCGGCCGGGCGGTGGCGTTCGCGGCCACGCTGAGCATCAGGAACCGGCTGTTGCAGCCGTTGAGCAGCCGGAACCGGTAGCGGCGGCGCCGCACCGTCAGCGTGGGCCAGGTGCGGCCGTTGACCACCATGGTGGAGCCGGAGAACCCGGGCACCCACACCGGCGGCCCGTCGCCGCCGGCGGAGTACCGCTCCGGATAGCGAAGGTCGCCGTCGGCGGTGAAGCTGCGGTCCTGGATCAGCAGCGGAATGTCATGGTGTGACGCGTTCGGCGGATCGTCGCGGGCCGGCGCCGGGCCGGGCAGCACTTCGTCCGGCAGCTCGTCCCCGCCGCCGAGCAGGTAGAACCCGGCTGGCCCGGCGTAGACGTTCTCCCGGGTGAGCCCGAGCGCGTGGTCGTGGTACCAGAGGGTGCACGAGCGCTGGTCGTTCGCGTACTCGAAGGTGGCCGAGCCCGGCGTCCACCGCAGGCCGGACCGCTCGGCGAACCGGGACCGGAACTCGCGGTACGCGCTGCCGGAGACGGCGAAGTCCGGCGGCAGGTCGCGGGCCACCGGCAGGTACCACGCCTCGGAGTGCCCGTCGCTCTCCTGGGTGCTGTGCCCACCGTGCAGATGCACCACCTGGGGCACCGGCCCGCGATAGCCCTGCCGGCTGCCGTCCCACCGCCCATGACGGTCCCGGTGCTCGATGCCACCGGCCGGGTTGGCCCAGTGCAGGGTGGGATCCACCGGCAGCAGGTGCGGCAGGTAGTCGCCCCGACCGTCGACCAGCTGGTTGATCCAGGTCACCCGCACCGGCCGACCCACCCGGGCCATGATGGTGGGCGCCGGATAGCCGAAGCTGCCGGGATGGGCGGTGGAGCCGTAACCCCACACGGTGGTACGCGGCCACGCCGGCGGCAGGACCTGCTGGCGGAACTGTCGCACCGCAATCTCGTAGGTGTCCCGTTCGGCATCGGTCGCCACCGTCGGCATGGCCGGGGGAATCCGCAGCGCCGTGACGTACTTCGGGATGTCGCGGGCGTCCAGCGGCGCTGTCGCGGCGAGCGCCGCGCCCGAGGCCGCCCAGCCCGCCGGGATCACCGCCGCCGCGCCGCCGGTGGCACCGGCCGCGAGCAAGCCGACGTTCTGGTGACCATGCCGCACCTCCCAAATCGCCCCGCACCACCTCGATATGAGAATGGGATTCGCGGACGACCGCACGGCGGACAGCTGGCAGAAGACACCCAGAAGAGGGACAATCGCCACATAGGGTGTGGGCATGCGATTCGACCAGCACACGGTCGTCCTGCTGACCCGACCGTCGGATCCGCCGGAGCTGCCGCAGGACGCGATCGACCGGGTGCAGGACGCGCACCTGGCCCACCAGGCGGGTCTCGTGGAGCAGGGGCTGGTGCTCGCGACCGGGCCGTTCCTGCACCCCGACGACGAGCGGTTGCGCGGCTTCGTGGTGCTCTCCATCGCCCCGGACGAGGCGCGCACGCTCTACGCCAACGACCCGGCCGTGCGGGCCGGCCGGCTGACCGCCCACGTGACGAGTTGGCTGGTCCCGGAGGGCAACCTGCGGTTCGAGAGCGTGCCGGTGCCGCGATCGATGCTGGAGGCCGCCGCTGGGGACTGACGCGCCGTCCGGTCAGTCGGCCGTGCCGCCCTCCGCCGGCAGCCCCCCGAGCGGAAGCACCCACGCCCCGTCCACCGGGCGACGATCACCCGCAGCGCCGGGAAGTGGTCCCGCAGCACCTGTCGGCAGTCGCCGCACGGCGCGCTGATCCCACGGCCCCGGTCGGTCACCGTGACGATCGTCTCCAGCTCGGTGACGCCCTGCGTCGCGGCCGTTCCGATCACCACCAGCTCGGCGCAGGTGTCCCGAGTGGGGTGCTGGACGTTCACGCCGGTGAAGACCCGCCCGTCGGCGGTCCGGGCGGCCGACGCGACGGTGTGCCGGGGGCTGCGGCACCGCAGCTTGGCGACCGCGGTGGCGGCCTGCACCAACGCCCGGTCGGTGTCCCGCAGCTCCATTCCGTACCCCCCGGCGTTCGACGTCGGCCGCCCACTCTAGGTGCCCCGGTTGGGCGTCGACGAGCCGCCCGCTCGGTAACCCAGGGGCGGTGCGCCGCCGGGCTGCCTATCCTTGGGCACGACATGCAGAATCCAACCGCCTCCGTCGCCACCGATCCCGTTCGCGAGCTGCACCGCCGGCTCACCCCGCTGATGTTCCGCGACCAGCGCCGACTCCAACGGCGGCTGGACGGCGCCCGTAAGCTGCGCGATCCGCAGCGCCGGGAGGCGGCGCTCACCGAGATCACCGCCGACCTGGTCCGGGCCGAGCAACGGCTGGCCGCCCGCCAGGCGGCGGTGCCCGTGATCACGTACCCGGTGGGGTTGCCGGTCAGTGAGCGCAAGGACGACATCGCCGCCGCCATCCGCGACCACCAGGTGGTGATCGTGGCGGGCGAGACCGGCTCCGGCAAGACCACCCAGATCCCCAAGATCTGCCTGGAGCTGGGGCGTGGCGTGCACGGCCTGATCGGGCACACCCAGCCCCGGCGACTGGCCGCCCGGACGGTGGCCGACCGGATCGCCGACGAGCTGGGCACCGAGCTGGGCGACGTGGTCGGCTACAAGGTGCGCTTCACCGATCAGGTGAGCGAACGCAGCCTGGTGAAGCTGATGACCGACGGCATCCTGCTGGCCGAGTTGCAGACCGACCGGATGCTGCGCCAGTACGACACGCTGATCATCGACGAGGCGCACGAGCGCAGCCTCAACATCGACTTCATCCTCGGGTACCTGCGGGAGCTGCTGCCCCGCCGACCCGACCTCAAGGTGATCATCACCTCGGCGACCATCGAGACCGACCGGTTCGCCCGGCACTTCGCCGGGCCACCCACCGCCGACGAGCCCGAGGGCGTACCGGCGCCGGTGGTCGAGGTCTCGGGTCGCACCTACCCGGTGGAGGTGCGCTACCGGCCCCTCGTCGAGCTCGCCGAGGGCGAGGAGGACGGCGACGGTGACGAGGAGAACGTCCGCGACCAGATCCAGGCGATCGGCGACGCCGTCGAGGAGCTGGCCGCCGAGGGCCCCGGCGACATCCTGGTCTTCCTCAGCGGTGAGCGGGAGATCCGGGACACCGCCGACGCGCTGGGCAAGCTGGTGCAGAAGAAACGAACGCTGCTCGGCACCGAGATCCTGCCGCTGTACGCGCGGCTGTCCAGCGCCGAGCAGCACCGGGTCTTCGCCGCGCACACCGCCCGCCGGGTGGTGCTCGCCACCAACGTCGCGGAGACCTCGCTGACAGTGCCCGGGATCAAGTACGTGGTGGACCCCGGCACCGCCCGGATCTCCCGCTACTCCAGCCGACTCAAGGTGCAGCGGCTGCCGATCGAGCCGATCTCCCAGGCCTCGGCGAACCAGCGCAAGGGCCGCTGTGGCCGTACCTCGGACGGCATCTGCATCCGCCTCTACGACGAGCAGGACTTCCTCTCCCGCCCCGAGTTCACCGACCCGGAGATCCTGCGGACCAACCTGGCGTCGGTCATCCTCCAGATGACATCGATCGGGCTCGGCGACCTCGCCGCGTTCCCGTTCATCGACCCACCTGACAAGCGCAACATCACCGACGGCGTCAACCTGCTGCACGAGCTGGGCGCGTTGGACCCGACCGAGGCCGACCCGGCGAAGCGGCTCACCACGCTGGGCCGCCGGCTGGCCCAGTTGCCGGTCGACCCGCGGCTGGCCCGGATGGTGGTCGAGGGTGAACGCAACGGCTGCGCCACCGAGGTGCTGGTGATCGCCGCCGCGCTCTCCATCCAGGACCCGCGCGAGCGACCGGCGGAGAAGCAGGCCCAGGCCGACCAGGCGCACGCCCGGTTCGCCGACAAGGAATCCGACTTCGTCGCCTACCTCAACCTGTGGCGCTACCTGCGCGAGCAGCAGCGGGAGTTGTCGTCGAGCGCGTTCCGCCGGATGTGCAAGGCGGAGTACCTGAACTACCTGCGGATCCGCGAGTGGCAGGACATCGTCAGCCAACTGCGCCAGGTGCTGCGTACCCCGCAGGAGGGTGACCGGCGCGGTGGGCGGCCGGCCCGCGACACCTCGGCCGACGCGGACGCCGGCCGGGGCCGCCGGGGTGGCGCGGACCTGCCGGAGGAGATCGACACCCCGAAGGTGCACCAGTCGCTGCTGCCCGGCCTGCTGTCGCACATCGGCCTCAAGGACGCCCAGAAACACGAGTACCTGGGGGCGCGCGGCGCGAAGTTCGCGCTGTTCCCCGGGTCGGCGTTGTTCAAGAAGCCGCCGCGCTGGGTGATGGCCGCCGAGCTGGTGGAGACCTCCCGGCTGTGGGGTCGGATCGCCGGCCGGGTCGAGCCGGAGTGGGTCGAGCCGCTGGCGCAGCACCTGGTCAAGCGCAGCTACAGCGAGCCGCACTGGGAGAAGAAGCAGGCCGCGGTGATGGCCTACGAGAAGGTCACCCTGTACGGCGTTCCGCTGGTCAGCTCCCGCAAGGTCAACTTTGGGCGGATCGACCCGACGCTGAGCCGGGAGTTGTTCATCCGACACGCGCTCGTCGAGGGTGACTGGCAGACCCACCACCAGTTCTGGGCGGACAACAAGCGGCTGCTCGCCGAGATCGAGGAGCTGGAGAGCCGGGCCCGCCGCCGGGACATCCTGGTCGACGACGAGACCATCTTCGGCTTTTACGACCAGCGGATCCCCGCCGACGTGTCGTCCGGCCGGCACTTCGACAGCTGGTGGAAGAAGACCCGCCGCGAGCAACCCGACCTGCTCACCTTCACCCGCGACCTGCTGGTCAACGACGGCCGACCGGGGGTGGACGAGGACGACTACCCGGACGAGTGGCAGGCGGACGGGGTGCGCCTCCCGCTGACCTACCGGTTCGAGCCGGGCACGCCGGACGACGGCGTCACTGTGGACATCCCGTTGCCGCTGCTCAACCAGGTGCCGGCGGAGAGCTTCGACTGGCAGGTGCCGGGGCTGCGCGAGGAGACGGTGATCGCGCTGATCCGCTCGCTGCCCAAGGCGATCCGGCGCAACTTCGTCCCGGTGCCGGACTACGCCCGGGCCGCCCTCGCCGCGATCACCCCCGGCGAGGAGTCGTTGCTGGACGCGCTCACCCGGCAGCTGCGCCGGATGACCGGGGTGACGGTGCCCCGCGACGCCTGGGAGCCGGGCAAGCTGCCGGCGCACCTGCGGGTGACCTTCCGGGTCCTCGGCGACGACGAGAAGCCGGTCGCCGAGGGCAAGGACCTGCCGGCCCTGCAACGTCAGCTCCGCCAGGAGGTACGCCAGGTGGTGGCGGCCGCCGCGCCGGAGGTGGCCCGTACTGGGCTGCGGGAGTGGAGCGTCGGCACGCTGCCCCGGACCATCGAGCAGGTCCGGGCCGGTTACGCGGTGACCGCGTACCCGGCGCTGGTCGACGAGGGCGCCACGGTCGGGGTGAAGGTGTTCGACTCCCCCGCCGAGGCGGAGGCGGCGCACTGGGCCGGCACCCGCCGGCTGCTGCGCCTCACCGTGCCGTCCCCGGCGCGGTTCCTACAGGGGCGGCTGAGCAACGAGGCGAAACTGGCGCTGAGCCGTAATCCGCACGGCGGCGTGCAGGAGCTGATCGAGGACGCGGCGGGCGCGGCCATCGACCGGCTGATCGGCGACGCCGGTGGACCGGCCTGGGACGCCGACGGGTTCGCCGCCCTGCGCGACAAGGTCCGCGCCGACCTGGTCGACACAGTGGTCGAGGTGATGGACCGGGTCCGCCGGGTGCTCGCCGCCGCGTACGCCGTGGAGCAGCGGCTCGGCGCGACCCGCAACCTCGCCGTGGTGGCCGCGCTGGCCGACATCCGCAAGCAGCTCGCCGGGCTGGTGCACGCCGGCTTCATCACCGAGACCGGGTACGCCCGCCTGCCCGACCTGCTGCGCTACCTCACCGCCATCGAGCGTCGACTGGACCGCCTCGGCGGCAACCCGCAGCGCGACCGCCAGCAGCAGGACCGGATCGCGGTGGTGCAGAAGGAGTACGACGATCTGCTCGCCGCGCTGCCACCGGCCCGCCGGCAGGAGACGGCGGTCCGGCAGATCCGCTGGATGATCGAGGAGTTGCGGGTGAACGTGTTCGCCCAGGCGTTGGGCACCCCGTACCCGGTCTCCGAGCAGCGGATCTACCGGGCGATGGACGACGCCGAGGGCCGCTGAGGCTCGGTCAGGTCAGCGGCTCCACGCCGGGTGGCAGTTCGCGCAGGTCGATCGCCGACTGGATGTAGTCGAGCAGGATGCGCCGCAGCTCCCGCCCGGCGTGGGTGGGCACCACGTCGCGCCGGCGGGCCACCGCGATGGTCCGGCGTACCCCGGGCGGGGCGAGCGGGGTGATCCGCACGCCCGGCCGGCGAGCCAGCACGATGCCCGGCACCAGCGCGATGCCGAGCCCCGCCTCGACGAAGCTGAGCACGGCGTCCATCTCGCCGCCGTCCACCGCGAAGGTCGGTTCGAAGCCCGCCTCCCGACACGCCTGGATGGTGGCGTCCCGCAGGTCGTAGCCCTCCCGGAACATCACCATCGGTTGGTCGCGCAGGTCGGTGATGCGCAGTTCCCTGGTCGTCGACGCCGTCGGCACCTCGTCCACCGAGGCCACCACCAGGCTCTCCCGCAGGATCGGGTCGACCCGCAACCCCGGGTCGGCCCCCTGCGCCGGCATGATGATCAGGGCCAGGTCGAGGTCACCCCGGAGCAGGTCACGCACCAGGTCCTGGGAGCCGCCCTCCTCGACCCGCAGGTCGATGGTCGGGTGCGCGTCGCGGAACCGGCGCAGCACCGGCGGGGCGAGCGAGGTGGCCAGACTCGGGGTGGCCCCGAGCCGGACCCGGCCCCGGCGCAACCCGACCAACTCCTGGACCTCCCGGGTCGCGGTCTCCACGTCGGCGAGGATCCGGGTGGCCAACGGCAGCAGCACCTCGCCCGCCGCGGTGAGCGCGATGTTGCCCCTTACCCGTTCGAAGAGGGGCGCGCCGAGGTCGGCCTCCAGAGCGTGAATTTGCTTACTGAGCGAGGGCTGGGTGATGCCCACGACGTCGGCGGCTTGGGTGAAATGTCGTACTTCGGCCACCGCCACGAAGTACCGGAGCTGATGGAGCTGCATCTAAATAGCTTACGGCTATCAACACTGCGAGTTTGATGCATTGGACGACTGATCGAAGTCCTCCTAGCGTCGGTCCTGTGGTAATCACGAAAACTCGGTCGCCCATCCGCTCGAACGTCGGCCTCAAGGCCGTCATGGCGGTGACGGGCATCCTGCTGGCGCTGTTCCTGATCGCCCACATGCTCGGGAACCTCAAGGTGTTCACGGGGGAAACCTCGTTCGACCACTACGCGCACTGGCTGCGCGACATCGGCAAGCCGCTGCTGCCCGGCGTCTGGTTCCTCTGGATCCTGCGCGCCGTGCTGGTGGTCGCGGTCGTCGCCCACATCGTGTCGGCCACCGTGCTGGCCCGGCGTGCCCGGGCCGCCCGCCCGGTCAGGTACGCCCACCGCAAGAAGATCAACGGCAGCTACGCGGCCCGCACGATGCGCTGGGGTGGAGTGATCATCCTGCTCTTCGTGATCTACCACCTCCTGGACCTGACCACCGGCACGCTCAACCCGGTCGGCAACGAGAGCAAGCCCTACGGCAACGTCGTCGCCGACTTCGCGCCGGAACGCTGGTACGTCACGCTCTTCTACACGCTCGCCATCGTCACGGTGGGCTTCCACCTGCGCCACGGCGCGTTCAGCGCGTTCCGCAGCCTCGGCCAGCAGACGCCGCGCGGCGAGCGCACGGCACGCACGGCGGCGCTGATCTTCGCCGTGCTGCTCTGCGCCGGGTACCTGGTGGTCCCGTTCGCCGTACTCACCGGATTGGTGTCCTGACATGGAACTCTTCACCGAGGGCGACCCGATCGCCGACACCAAGGCTCCCGCCGGCCCGGTCGAGAAGCGTTGGGAGACCCGGCGTTTCGAGGCCAAGCTGGTCAACCCCGCCAACCGCCGCAAGCTGACGGTGATCGTGGTCGGCACCGGCCTGGCCGGCGGCTCGGCCGCGGCGACGCTGGCCGAGCAGGGCTACCACGTCAAGTCCTACTGCTACCAGGACAGCCCGCGCCGGGCGCACTCGATCGCCGCGCAGGGCGGCATCAACGCCGCGAAGAACTACCGCAACGACGGCGACTCCGTGCACAGGCTCTTCTACGACACCGTCAAGGGCGGTGACTTCCGCTCCCGCGAGTCGAACGTGCACCGGCTGGCCGAGGTCTCGGTCAACATCATCGACCAGTGCGTCGCCCAGGGTGTGCCGTTCGCCCGCGAGTACGGCGGTCTGCTGGACACCCGCTCCTTCGGTGGCGCCCAGGTACAGCGCACCTTCTACGCCCGGGGCCAGACGGGCCAGCAGCTGCTGCTCGGCGCGTACCAGGCGCTGGAGCGGCAGATCGGCCTGGGCAACGTGGAGATGAACGCCCGGCACGAGATGCTCGAACTGGTCGTCATCGACGGCAAGGCCCGGGGCATCGTCGTCCGGGACCTGGTCACCGGTGAGATCAGCACCGAGATGGCCGACGCCGTGGTGCTCGCCTCCGGCGGTTACGGCAACGTCTTCTACCTCTCCACCAACGCCAAGGGCTGCAACGTCACCGCCACCTGGCGGGCGCACCGCAAGGGCGCGTACTTCGCCAACCCCTGCTACACGCAGATCCACCCGACCTGCATCCCGGTCTCCGGCGACCACCAGTCGAAGCTGACCCTGATGAGCGAGTCGCTGCGCAACGACGGCCGGGTCTGGGTGCCGAAGACCAAGGGCGACGACCGCAGCCCGAAGGACATCGGAGAGGACGAGCGGGACTACTACCTGGAGCGGATCTACCCCTCCTTCGGCAACCTGGTGCCCCGGGACATCGCCTCCCGCGCCGCCAAGAACGTGTGCGACGAGGGCCGGGGCGTCGGGCCCACCAAGCTCGGCGTCTACCTCGACTTCGCCGACGCGATCGACCGGCTGGGCCGCAAGGCCATCGAGGCCAAGTACGGCAACCTCTTCGAGATGTACGAGCGGATCACCGGCGAGGACCCGTACGAGGTGCCGATGCGGATCTACCCCGCCGTGCACTACACGATGGGCGGCCTGTGGGTCGACTACGACCTCCAGTCGACCATCCCCGGCCTGTTCGTGATCGGCGAGGCGAACTTCTCCGACCACGGCGCCAACCGCCTCGGCGCCTCGGCGCTGATGCAGGGCCTCGCCGACGGTTACTTCGTGCTGCCCACCACCATCGCCAACTACCTGGCCTCCGGCCCGCTCGACACTGTCGACGCCAGCCACCCGGCGGCGGTCGAGGCCCGTACCGACGTCGAGGACCGCATCCAGCGGCTGCTCGCCGTCAACGGCGACCGGACCGTGGACTCGTTCCACCGGGAACTGGGCCAGATCATGTGGGAACACTGCGGCATGGAGCGCAGCGAGGCCGGGCTGCGTAAGGCGATCGGCGAGATCCGCGACCTGCGCGAGCAGTTCTGGCAGCGGGTCAAGGTGTCCGGCACCGGCGAGGAGCTCAACCAGTCGCTGGAGAAGGCCGGCCGGGTGGCCGACTTCTTCGAGCTGGCCGAGCTGATGTGCATCGACGCCCTGCACCGCGAGGAGTCCTGCGGCGGCCACTTCCGGGCCGAGCACCAGACCCCCGACGGTGAGGCGCAGCGCGACGACGACCGGTTCGCGTACGTGGCGGCCTGGGAGTTCACCGCCACCGGTGAGCCGTCGGTGCTGCACAAGGAAGACCTGAAGTTCGAATACGTCCACCCCACGCAGCGGAGCTACAAGTGAACCTGACCCTGCGCATCTGGCGCCAGAAGGGCCCTGAGGACAAGGGTCGGATGGTGACCTACCCGGTCGACGACGTGTCCCCGGACATGTCGTTCCTGGAGATGCTCGACGTGCTCAACGAACGGCTGATCCTCGCCGGCGAGGACCCGGTGGCGTTCGACCACGACTGCCGCGAGGGCATCTGCGGCATGTGCGGCCTGATGATCAACGGTGACGCGCACGGTCCGCAGCGCGGCACCACGGCCTGCCAGCTGCACATGCGGCAGTTCACTGACGGCGAGACGATCGACATCGAGCCGTGGCGGGCCAGTGCCTTCCCGGTCGTCAAGGACCTGGTGGTCAACCGGAGCGCCTTTGACAAGATCATCGCGGCGGGCGGTTACATCACCGCGCCGACCGGCAGTGCCCCGGAGGCCCACTCCACCCCGGTGGCCAAGGCCAACGCGGACGCCGCCTTCGAGTCGGCGGCCTGCATCGGCTGCGGCGCCTGCGTGGCGGCCTGCCCGAACGGCTCGGGCATGCTCTTCACCGCCGCCAAGCTCACCCAGCTCTCGCTCCTGCCGCAGGGTCAGCCGGAGCGCTACACCCGGGTGATCGGCATGGTCGACGCGCACGACGAGGCCGGCTTCGGCGGCTGCACCAACGCCGGCGAGTGCACCCCGGCCTGCCCCAAGGGCATCCCGCTGAACACCATCGGTCGCCTCAACCGCGACTACCTGGCGGCCACCGCCAAGGGAGCCGGCAACACCCCGGGTTCCTGAGGTCCACCGCACCACGCCAGACCGCCGTACCCCGCGCTCTCCTTGGGGTACGGCGGTCTGGCGTTTCGCATGATCCACTCGGGATCCGGGAAGTCGGCCTGTCGCCGGGCCTCGGATACCGCGACTTCAAGGAACGCGAGTGGATCATTTCGATCGTGGGGATCAAGCCTGCCCGAACGCCGGAGACAGGTGGCCGGTTCAAGTGCCCGCGCCCGGGTAGCAGTCTGTCGAGACGGACGGCGAGAGGGGACGACGGACATGAAGGCACTGACCTGGCAGGGCAAGCGCGACGTACGGGTCGAGGAGGTCCCGGATCCCCGGATCGAGGAGCCGACCGACGCCATCGTGAAGATCACCTCGACCGCGATCTGCGGCTCGGACCTGCACCTGTACGAGGTGCTCGGGCCGTACCTGAAGCCGGGTGACGTGCTGGGTCACGAGCCGATGGGCATCGTCGAGGAGGTCGGGTCGGAGGTGACCGGGCTGAAGCCGGGCGACCGGGTCGTGGTGCCGTTCAACATCGCCTGCGGTCGTTGCTGGATGTGCGAGCGCCAGCTCTACGCGCAGTGTGAGACCACCCAGGTCACCGCCGAGGGCAAGGGCGCGGCGCTGTTCGGCTACACCTCGCTCTACGGTTCGGTGCCCGGCGGGCAGGCCGAGTACCTGCGCGTGCCACAGGCCCAGTTCGGGCCGATCAAGGTTCCGGAGACCGGCGCGGACGAGCGCTACCTCTACCTGTCCGACATCCTGCCCACCGCCTGGCAGGCGGTGAAGTACGCCGACACCCCGCCGGGCGGCACCCTGGCCGTCTTCGGGTTGGGCCCGGTCGGGCAGTTCTGCGCGCGGATCGGCCGCCACCTCGGCGCGGGCCGGGTGATCGGGCTGGACCTGGTGCCCGAGCGGCTGGAGCTGGCCCGCCGGCACGGCATCGAGGTGCTCGACGTCCGCGAGCTGTCCGACGTGCCGGGGGCGTTGATCGACCTGGTCGACGGGCGCGGTCCGGACGCGGTGATCGACGCGGTCGGGATGGAGGCGCACGGTTCCCCGGCCGGCAAGCTGGCCCACGCCGCCGTCGGGCTGCTGCCGGACAAGCTGGCCCAGACGATGACCGACCGGGTCGGCATGGACCGACTGTCCGTGCTGCACGCCGCGGTCAAGGCGGTCCGCCGCGGCGGCACCGTGTCGATCTCCGGGGTGTACGGCGGTGAGGCCGACCCGATGCCGTTGATGGAGATGTTCGACAGGGGTGTTCAGCTGCGGATGGGTCAGTGTCACGTGCGGCGGTGGACCGACGAGATCCTGCCGTTGCTCGCCGGCGACGACGACCCGCTTGGCGTGCAGGACCTGCGTACCCACCGGTTGCCGCTGGCCCGCGCGCCGCAGGGGTACGAGATGTTCCAGAAGAAGGAGGACGGCTGCATCAAGGTCGTGCTCGAACCGTGAGCCGGGTGGTGGTGGTCGTCGGCGCGACGAGCGGGATCGGCCGGGCGACGGCCCGGGCGTTCGCCGAGCGCGGCGACCACCTCGTCCTCGCCGCCCGCGCCACCGACACCCTGACCGAGGTACGCGCGGAGTGCGCCGACGCCGAGGTGCTGACCGTGCCCACCGACATCAACGAGCCGGCGGCGCTGGAAGCGCTCGCCGGCGCGGCGGTCGACCGGTTCGGCCGGGTCGACGTGTGGGTGCACACGGCGGCGGTGATGGTCTACGGGCGCTTCGACGAGGTGCCCGCACCGGTCTTCGACCAGGTGGTGCGGACGGACCTGCTCGGCGCGGCCAGCTCGGTGCGGGTGGCGCTGCGACACTTCCGGGCCGCCGGGGCCGGCACGGTCGTCCTCACCGGTTCGGTGCTCGGGCACATCAGCGCGCCGTACCTGAGCGCGTACGTGGCCAGCAAGTGGGGCTTGCAGGGGTTGGCCCGGGCGGTGCAGCAGGAGCTGCGCGACAGCCCCCGGATTCGGTTGTGCCTGGTCAATCCCGGCAGTGTGGACACTCCCGTGTACCAGCAGGCGGCCAACTATTTCGGTCGGATCGGTCGACCACCACCGCCGATCAGCAGGCCGGAGCGGGTGGCCCGGGCCATCGTGGACTGCGTGGACCGGCCCCGCCGCGAAGTGTCGGTGGGCCGGCTCAACGTGGTGCTGCGGGCCGGCTTCACCGTGCTGCCGGGGGTCTACGACGTACTCGTCGGGCCGTTGATGCGGTTGGCCGGCCTGAGCGGGCAGCCGGTCGCGGCGCACGACGGCTCGGTCTTCGCCCCGAACCCGACCGGCGAGGCGGTGCGCGGCGGTCACCTGCCCGACCTGCGGCAACTCGTGTCCGGGTCGGCCGGCGCGATCAACGCCGCACTGCGCCGACGGTTCGGCTGAGCTGTTCGGGACTGTTCGGGACTGTTCGGGGGGGCATCGTGGATCGATCAATTCGCCTACGTTGGTGGACCAGTAGGCGCTTTGGCGCACCACGATGGGAGAGACGACCGACCATGCGACTGAACCGCAGAACGGCACTCGGGTTGGGCACGATGGCCACCGCCGGCACGGTGCTGGGCGCCGCCGCCCCGGCCAGCGCCGCCGAGACCACCGAACCCACGCCGACCACCCCCGCCCGCGCCGCCCGTCGGGTCGCCTCGGTCTTCGCCAAGCACAGCACCGAGGCCGGTGGCAACTGGCAGGCGTACGTCAGTGTGGCCGACCCCGAAGGCCGCCGGTGGTCGCGGTGACGGCGGACGCGGACCGGCGGATCGAGGCGTACAGCGTCAACAAGATCGCGGTTGCCACGGCGGTGCTCGACAAGGTCGACCGGGGGCTGCTCACCCTGGACCAGCGGGTCGAGGTAACCGAGGCGATCGTGGTGCCGGGTGGTGACGGCATCTTCAGCCTGGACGGCGCGTACCCGAGCACGGTGACCCTCGGGCACGTGCTGGTCAACCTGCTGACCGTCTCCGACGACACAGCGGTGCGGCTGTGCGGGCTGGTCGCCCCGGCCGCCGAGATCAATTCCATTCTGGTCGCCAAGGGGTTCCCGAACACCCAGGTTCAGCCGGTGGCCAACCCGAACCGGTTCTTCCTCGGCACCAGCACCCCCCGGGAGACACACGACCTGCTGCGCGCCCTGGTCGGCGGCACGCTGCTCTCCCCCGCCTCGACCAGCTACCTGCTGGGCATCCTGCGGTCCCCGGTGGCGTTCACCGACGGCATCCGGCGCACGATGTCCTCGGACGAGCGGGCCCGGATCGCCACCAAGGCCGGTTGGTACGCGGACGCCCGGCACGAGGCCGGGGTGATCTTCGACCGCTCCGGCGCGGCGGTGCTCACCTACGCGCTCTTCGCCGACGGGCAGGCCAACCCGGAGGACTTCGGCGCCACCCACCCGGCGGTGCAGGCGCGGGCGGCGATGGGCCCCCGGTTCCTGGCGGCGGTGGACCGGATCGCGGGCGTGGGCACGACGTACCGGAGCAGCGCCCGGCGCCCCAGCAACGGCGGCTGACCACGGTTCCGGGTCGGTCACCGGCGGGCGGTGACGACCGGCGTGGCGACCGCCGGGGCACGGGTCGGCCCAAGTGGCTACCGTGTAGGGCGGACACGTCGGAGGGACGGCAATGGCACGAGCGCAGAGCACGGACGTCGAACGGTCGCTCGCGCGACGGATGCGCGGCGCGGCGGGCCTGGCCGCGCTGACCGGCGTGGCGACCGCCGGGGCACGGGTCGGCCCAAGTGGCTACCGTGTAGGGCGGACACGTCGGAGGGACGGCAATGGCACGAGCGCAGAGCACGG
>NZ_JAEVHL010000127.1 GCF_016803395.1 Micromonospora tarensis
CGACGCCGACGGCGGGTGGCGCCGCCGTGGCCGGTGCCGTAGCCGATCAGCACGTTGCCGGAGCCGGCCCGCTCCTCCTCGCGGTAGGTGGCGTGCCCGGCGGGCTCGTCGCCGCCGTCCAGCGGCGCGATGGTGATCAACGGCTGGCCGACCGGACGTACCTCACCGGCCGCGCCGTGCAGGGTGACCACCCGGCCGGCGTACGGGCAGGGCACATCGACGACGGCCTTGGCGGTCTCCACCTCGACCACGCTCTGGTCGACAGTCACCACGTCGCCGACGGCGACCCGCCACTCGACGATCTCCGCCTCGCTCAGCCCCTCGCCCAGGTCGGGCAGGAGAAAGACCCGGGTTCCCTCGACGGTGGTCATGCCGCCGCCCAACGCGCGTCCGGCTGGTCGTCCCACTGGAGCCGGGCCACCGCGTCGAGCACCCGGTCCACGCCGGGCAGGTGGGTGTGCTCCAGCATCGGCGCCGGGTACGGGATGTCCAGCCCGGCGACCCGCAGCACCGGGGCGTGCAGCGCGTGGAAGCAGCGCTCCTGCACCCGGGCGGCGATCTCCGCGCCGACGCCCGCGAAACCGGGCGCCTCCTGAATCACCACGCACCGGCCGGTGCGCCGGACCGAGGCGGTGATGGTGGCGTCGTCGAACGGCACGATGGTGCGCACGTCGACGACCTCCAGGTCCCAGCCCTCCTCGCGGGCGGCCTCGGCGGCCTCCAGCGCGACCGGCACCGCCGGCCCGTACGCCACCAGGGTGGCGTCGCGGCCGGGCCGGCGCACGACGGCCGCCCGAACGGTTCGGTACGGGTCGGCAGCGACGCGTCGGCGCTGGCGAAGTAGAGCTTCTTGGGCTCCATGAAGACCACCGGGTCGGGGTCGTCGATCGCCTCGCGCAGCAGCGAGTACGCGTCGCCGACGGTCGCCGGGGTGACCACCTTCAGGCCGGGGGTGTGCGCGTAGTACGCCTCGGACGAGTCGCAGTGGTGCTCGACCCCACCGATGCCGCCCGCGTACGGCACCCGGATGACGATCGGCACGCTCAGCGCGCCCCGGGTGCGGTTGCGCAGCTTCGCCACGTGCGAGGCGATCTGCTCGAACGCCGGGTACGCGAAGGCGTCGAACTGCATCTCGACCACCGGCCGCAGCCCGGACATGGCCATGCCGACGGCGAAGCCGACGATGCCGGCCTCGGCGAGCGGGGTGTCGAAGCAGCGGGTGTCACCGAACCGGGCCTGGAGGCCGTCGGTGATCCGGAAGACGCCGCCGAGCGCGCCGACGTCCTCACCGAAGACGACCACCCGGTCGTCGGCGGCGAGCGCGTCGGCCAGCGCGGCGTTGAGCGCCTTCGCCATGGTGGTGGCCATCAGGCGTCGCCCTCCTCGTCGTGCGCGGCGGCCAGTTCGGCGCGGACCTGCTCGCGCTGTTCGATCAGCTGCGGGGTGGGTTCGGCGTAGACGTGGTCGAAGAGGCTCAGCGGGTCGACCACTGGCTGCTCGTGCATCCGGGTCCGCAGGTCCGCCGCGTACGCCTCGGCCTGGTCGGCGATCTCGGCGATCGCCGCGTCGTCGAGCACGCCGCGGGCGCGCAGGTAGGTCTCCAGGCGGGCGACCGGGTCCCGGTCGCGCCAGGCGTCGACCTCGGCGCCGTCGCGGTAGCGACTCGCGTCGTCGGCGTTGGTGTGCGGCTCCATCCGGTAGGTGTGCGCCTCCACCAGGAACGGCCCCTTGCCGGCGCGGGCGTGCTCCACCGCGCGGGTGAGCACGGCGAGCACCGCGACCGGGTCGTTGCCGTCGACCTGCTCGCTGGGCACCCCGTAGCCGACGCCCTTGTAGGCCAGCGACGGCGCGGCGGTCTGCCGGGAGAGCGGGACGCTGATCGCGTACCTGTTGTTCTGCACGAAGTAGACCACCGGCGCCTTGAACACGGCGGCGAAGTTGATGCCCTCGTGGAAGTCGCCCTCGCTGGTGGCGCCGTCGCCGATGAAGGCCAGCGCCACGGTGTCGCGACCCTGGTACGCCTCGCCGTGCGCCAGCCCGGCGGCGTGCACGCACTGGGTGGCGAGCGGGGTGCACTGCGGCGCGGTGTGCACAGCGGTCGGGTCGTAGCCGCAGTGCCAGTCGCCGCGCAGCAGGGTGAGCACGTCGACCGGGTCGATGCCCCGGGCAACCAGTGCCATCGATTCGCGGTACGTGGGGAAGACCCAGTCGGTGTCGCGGACGGCGAGCACCGCGCCGACCTGGCACGCCTCCTGGCCTCGCGAGGACGGGTAGACGGCGAGCCGACCCTGCTTGGTCAGGGCGGTGGCCTGGGTGTCGAAGCGACGGCCGAGCACCATCGGCGGTACAGCTCGCGCAGCACCTCGACGGGCGGTTCGGGGTAGTCGGTGCGGGCCGGCAACGGCGTGCCGGTCGGGTCGAGCAGGCGGACTGGCTCGGCGTCCGGCAGCAACGGGCGCGCCGGGTCGGGCGGGGTGGCCGCCGACGGGTGCGCGGGGATGCCCTGCGGACCGCCTGGGGAGTGGTCGTCACGGCGGAACCTCCTGGGACGTGTGGTGAGCCTATGCTTCCGCTTGTCGGATGATTGACTCAAGATCCACGCGGAAGGCGGGACGATTGGTATGCGGAGGATCCATCTGTGAGCCAGGAGACCGCCGGTGGAGCGGGCCGGGCAGCGGGATCGGGACGATCGGTCCGAGCCCTCGACGAGGTGGACCGGCGGATCGTCGACGAGCTGGTCCGGGACGGTCGAACGTCGGTACGCACCCTCGCCGAGCGGATCCACATCTCCCGCACCAACGCGTACGCGCGGGTGGAGCGGCTGGTGCGCGACCGGGTGATCACCGGCTTCCATGCCCGGGTGGCGCCCGAGGCGGCCGGGCTGGGCACCTCGGCGTACATGGCGTTGACGATCGAACAGAACACCTGGCGGGAGGTGTCGGCCGAGCTGGCCCAGGTCCGCTACGTCGAGCACGTCGCGTTGCTCAGCGGCGAACACGACGTGCTGGCCCTGGTCCGCGCCCCGGACAACGCCGCGCTGCGGGACGTGGTGCTGGACCGGGTGCAACGCATCGCCGGGGTGCTGTCGACGCGTTCGTGGCTGGTCTTCGAGGAGTTCGGCGGGACGCAGAGCCCCTGGCAGTAGGCCTGGCCGGTCACCGTTCGGGCGGGGCCTCCAGCCCGTCCCGGTCGGCCAACTCCAGCAGCGGTTCCAGCGAGTGTCGGTCACCGTCCAGGCCGGCGTGCGGGTCGCCGCGCTCGGCGAACCGGGCCGGCATGCTGAGCACGTCGAAGTCCTCCGGGCGGACCTGGTCCAGCTCGGACCAGTCCAGCGGCGCCGAGACCAGCGCGGCGGGCGTCGGCCGGATCGAGTATGCCGACGTCACCGTGTGGTCGCGGGCCATCTGGTTGTAGTCGACGAAGACCGGCCGGTCCCGCTGCTCGCGCCACCAGGTGGTGGTGACCAGGTCCGGCAGCCGGCGCTGCATCTCCCGGCCCAGGGCGAGCACCGCCCGTCGGCAGTCACCGAAGCTCCACCGCGGCTCGATGGACAGGTAGACGTGCAGACCCCGGCCGCCGGTGGTCTTCGGGTAGCCGGTCATGCCCAGCTCGGCGAGGAACGCGCGCACCTCGTGCGCCACCGGCACCACCTGGTCGAAGCCGACCCCGGGCATCGGGTCCAGGTCGATCCGCAGCTGGTCGGGGCGCTCCACGTCGGCGGCGCTGACCGGCCACGGATGGAACCGCAGGGTGCCCAGGTTGACCGCCCAGATGACCACTGCCAGCTCGCTCGGCGCGACCTCGTCGGCGGTACGGCCACTGGGGAAGGTGATGTGCGCGGTGCGCACCCACTCGGGCGCGCCCGCCGGCAGCCGCTTCTGGTAGAACGCGTCACCCCGGTTGGTCTGCCGGGTCGCGATGGTCGCGCCCTCGAAGACGCCACGCGGCCACCGTTCCAGCATGGTCGGCCGGTCCCGTAGCGCGCGCAGGATGCCGTCACCCACCGCCAGGAAGTAGCGGACCACGTCCAGCTTGGTCAGCCCCCGCTGGGGAAAGTACGGCTTGTCGGGGCTGGAGACGCGGACCAGCCGCTCCCCCACCCGGATCTCCTCCGCCGCCGTCGCCACGCCACCGAGGGTACGACCTACGCCGCCGGCGCAGGCCCCGCGAGCGCACATCGGCACGGCGCGGCGTCGGGCACGGTTACCGTCGGCGCGCCCGGGTAGGGGGGCCGCATGGCGGAACTGGCAACCCTGTGGATCGTCCGGCACGGCGAGAGCACCGCGAACGTCGCGGCGACGCACGCCGAGGCCTCGGGCGCGGAGCTGATCGACCTGACCCACCGCGACGCCGACGTGCCGCTCTCCGCGACCGGTGAGGAGCAGGCCCGGGCGACCGGGCGCTGGCTGGCCGAGCTGCCGGACGGCAAGCGCCCGGACGTGGCGGTGGTGTCGCCGTACCTGCGGGCGGTGCAGACCGCGCGGCTGGCGCTGGCCGGCACCGACATCCCGGTCCACCGGGACGAGCGGCTGCGCGACCGGGAGCTGGGCATCCTGGACGGGCTGACCGGGCACGGGGTGCGCCGGCGGTACCCGGACGAGGCCGAGCGACGGGCCCGGCTCGGCAAGTTCTACTACCGGCCGCCCGGCGGGGAGTCCTGGACGGATGTGGCCTTACGCCTCCGGACGCTCCTGGGTGACCTGCGGCGCGACCACGAGGGCTGTCGGGTGCTGCTCTTCGGCCACGACGCGCTGGTCCTTCTGCTGCGCTATCTGGTGGAGGGGTTGACCGAGGAGGAGCTGATGGCGCACACCCGGCAGGAGGTGATCGCCAACTGCTCGATCACCGAGTGGTCCGCGGACGCCGAGGAGCGACTAACCCTCACCGCGTTCAACACCGTCGGGCACCTGCGGTCGCGGGGCGCCGAGCCGACCAGGGAGGACGAGATCAATGCCGAGCCGGTCTGAGGTGAAGGTGATCACGCCGGGGCTGCTGCGGGACTGGGCGCTGCCGGTGCCGGCCGGCGGGAAGGAGAGCCGGGGCACCGTGCTGGTGGTCGGCGGCTCCCGCTTCACCCCGGGCGCGGTGCTGCTGGCCGGGGTGGCGGCGCTGCGCGCCGGGGCCGGTGTGCTCCAGCTCGCCGCCGCCGAGTCCACCGCCGCCACGCTGAGCATCCAGGTGCCCGAGGCGCTGGTGGTCGGCCTACCGGAGACCGCCGACGGCGCGGTGGCCGCCGACCGGGACGGCCAGCTCGGCGACCTGGTGGCCCAGGCCGACGTGGTGACCCTCGGCCCCGGGCTGAAGGCGATCGACGAGACCAACCGGCTGCTGGACCTGGTCCTGGAGGCGGCCCGGCCGGACACGTCGCTGGTGCTCGACGCGTACGCCCTCGGTGCGCTCAGCCACGCGCCGGACCTGCTGCTCGGCTCGGGCCGGCCGGTGCTGCTCACCCCCAACGTCACCGAGGCCGGGCACCTGCTCGGCCGGGACCCGGGCGACGACCTGGACGCCGAGGCGGCCGAGTTGGCCGTCCGGTACGAGGCGGTCGTCTCGCTGTACGGGCATGTGGCCGCCCCGGACGGGCGGGGTTGGCGGGAGGAGAGCGGCGACGCCGGGCTGGGCACCTCCGGCAGCGGGGACGTGCTCGCCGGGTTGCTGGCGGGTCTGCTGTCCCGGGGGGCCGACCCGGCGCAGGCCGCCTGTTGGGGTTCGTTCGCGCACGCGGTGAGCGGCCAGCGGCTGATCCCCCGCTACGGCCGGATCGGATTTCTGGCCCGGGAGCTGCTCGACGAGATCCCCCGCACCCTGGCCATGGTCTGATCGGGCGATTTCCACTGTTTCCGCAGATCACCACCGGGGTACCGGAACCATACCGAGACGAGATTCAGGGAGGTCACACCGGTGTCGACCGATGCCATCGTCCTGCTCAAAGAGGACCACAAGGAAATGCGCCGCCTGTTCAAGGCCTTCCAGGACGCCGAGGAGGGGCCCGCTGGCAAGCGGCAGAAGTTGGTGGACCAGATCCTGGAGGCACTGACGGTGCACACCTATCTGGAGAACGAGGTGATGTACCCGGAGATCCGCCGGCTGCTTCCCGACCTCGAGGACGACATTCTCGAATCGTACGAGGAGCACCACGTCGCCGACGTCCTCTGCGCCGAGCTGGCCAGCATGGACGCCAGTGACGAGCGGTTCAACGCCAAGACGACGGTGCTGATCGAGAACGTCACCCACCACGTCGAGGAGGAAGAGGAGGAGTGGTTCCCCAAGGTCCGCGACGCGCTGGGCCGCAAGCAGCTCCAGGAGATCGGCGAGAAGATGATCGCCCTGCGGGCGGACGCCCCGCGTACCCCGACCGACCCGAAGGCGATCAAGAAGGCAGTGGACGCGGTGACCGCCTGAGGCCACCGCACAGACCGAAGGGCCCGGCATCACGCCGGGCCCTTCGTCGTGCGCCGCAGGTCAGTGACCCGAGCCCGGCTCGGCCATCCGGCGGTGCTGCTCGGACTTGAGCTTGTCCGGAATGATCTTGCCGGCGGCGGTCTGCACCTTGTTCATCAGCGAGCCGGCGGTGACCGTCTGATCGCCCTTCATCATCGCGGCGAAGCCCTGGGCGGCGACCTCCGCCGGGTCATCCTTCTTGCCGGACCCCACCCGGGTGTCCTCCATGTCGGCGCGGTCGAAGAACTCCGTGTCGGTCGGCCCGGGCATCAGCGCGGTCACCGTGACACCGGTGTCCTTCAGCTCGTTGCGCAGCGCCTCGGCGAAGGACTGCACGAACGACTTCGACGCGTTGTAGACCGCCTGGAACGGCCCGGGCATGGTGGAGGCGATCGACGAGGTGAACAGCACCCGGCCCGCGCCCCGCTCGACCATGCCGGGCAGCAGCCGCTTCGCCAGGTGCACTGTCGAACGCACGTTCAGGTCGACGATCTCCAGTTCGTCGGCCAGGTCGGTACCGCCGACGAAGGCCCCGCCCGCGCCCCGACCGGCGTTGAGCGCCAGCGCGTCCAGCGGCCTTCCGGTCGCGGTGACGGCGGCCACCAGCTCCGCCACGCCCTGTTCCCGGGCCAGGTCGACGCGGACCGACCAGACGTGCGGACCGTCCTGGCGGCGCAGCTTCTGCGCCGCCAGGTCGATGCCGTCATCCTCGGCGGCGATGACCAGGTCGAAGCCGTGCTCGACGAACTGCACGGCCAGCTCGTAACCGATCCCGCTGGACGCTCCGGTCACCACGGCGAGCGGTCGTTCGGTGGTCGGTGTGGTCATGATGAGGGTTCCTCCCGGATCAACGGCGGTCGTACCGGACGCGGTATCCGCTCCCCTACCGGGTGCCCCGCCACCTGCCGCCCAACCCTCCGGCTAGGATCGGCCTGGGCCGTTACTGGCGCGTTGGGATGGAGAACCATCGGGGAGCGGCCCCGTCACGAGGACGTTCGCCGAGCGCCTGGGCCTTCCCGCACGTCTGTTGGAGGTCGCATGTCGCGCAACGCCGAGTCCACCGCATTCCGCAGTGCCCTTGAGGTGATCCGGGCGGTCGAGCCCCGGGTGGCCGACGCCATCGGCGCCGAGCTGACCGACCAGCGGGAGTCACTCAAGCTGATCGCCAGTGAGAACTACGCCTCCCCGGCGACGCTGCTGGCCATGGGCAACTGGTTCAGTGACAAGTACGCCGAGGGCACCGTCGGCCGCCGCTTCTACGCCGGCTGCCAGAACGTCGACACCGTCGAGGCGCTCGCCGCCGAGCACGCCCGCGAGCTGTTCGGCGCCGCCCACGCGTACGTGCAACCCCACTCGGGCATCGACGCCAACCTGGTCGCGTTCTGGGCGGTGCTGGCCGACCGGGTGGAGTCCCCCGCGCTGAAGAAGGCGCAGGTCCGTCAGGTCAACGACCTCACCGAGGCCGACTGGTTCGCGCTGCGGCGCGAGCTGGGCAACCAGCGGATGCTCGGCATGTCGCTGGACGCCGGCGGGCACCTCACCCACGGCTTCCGGCCGAACATCTCCGGCAAGATGTTCGACCAGCGCAGCTACGGCACCGACCCGGCGACCGGCCTGATCGACTACGACCGGGTGGCCGAGGCGGCCCGCGAGTTCAAGCCGCTGATCCTGGTCGGCGGCTACTCGGCGTACCCCCGGAAGGTGAACTTCCGGATCCTGCGGGAGATCGCCGACTCGGTCGGCGCCACCTTCATGGTCGACATGGCGCACTTCGCCGGTCTGGTGGCCGGCAAGGTGTTCAGCGGCGACTTCGACCCGGTGCCGCACGCGCACATCGTCACCACCACCACCCACAAGTCGCTGCGCGGCCCGCGCGGCGGCATGGTGCTCTGCCAGCCGGAGCTGGCCGACCAGGTGGACCGGGGCTGCCCGATGGTGCTCGGCGGTCCGCTGCCGCACGTGATAGCCGCCAAGGCGGTCGCGCTCGCCGAGGCCCGCCGGCCGGACTTCGCCGACTACGCCCAGCGGATCGTGGACAACGCCCAGGCGCTCGCCGAGGGGCTGCTGCGCCGGGGCGCGAAGCTGGTCACCGGCGGCACCGACAACCACCTGGTGTTGATCGACGTGTCCGGTTACGGGCTCACCGGCCGGCAGGCCGAGCAGGCTCTGCTGGACTCGGGCATCGTCACCAACCGCAACTCGGTCCCGCAGGACCCGAACGGCGCGTGGTACACGTCCGGCATCCGGATCGGCACCCCGGCGCTGACCACCCGGGGCCTGGGCACCGCGGAGATGGACCAGACCGCGGAGCTGATCCACACCGTGCTGACCCAGACCAGCGCCGGCGCCAACACCGACGGCACCCCCTCGAAGGCCAAGTACACAATGGACCCCGACCTGGCCGACAAGGTCGCCCGCCAGGCCGCCGACCTGATGGCCCCGCACCCGCTCTACCCCGGCATCGACCTGGCCTGACCGGCCGGGTCGAGGTAGCCGTCCCGGGCGGTATACCGCTGCGGCATATTCATGACCCAGAGGTATACCGCTCGGGAGGAACACTCGGTGCCGGTGCGACCGACAGTCAGGCCATCGGGCGCTTGAGGTGGTAACGGTGCACCTCGGTGCTGCCCTGGACGTTGTTCACGTCCTCGGCGGCGGAGACCAGCTCCCAACCCTCCCGGCCGGCGCGGTTGAGGTGCGCGATGGCGGTGTCGCCGTAGGCGGTGATGTCCTTGCGCGAGCCGTCTGGGCCGTACCAGACGAACGAGACGTGGAAATTGCGGCCCTGTCCCTGATAGCGGCGGACGAGCAAGGCGTACTCCCAGGCAACCATGCGGCCCATTATGGCCGTCCAAGCAGGACGGCGACACGCGGGCCGTTGCGCTTTGCCATCCAATGAACGCGGTGCGTCAACCCACCCCGAGGGTACGCAGCTCTCCGGCCGCCACCGGATCGGTGCAGCCGGCCAGGGTGAGCGCGTCGGTCAGCTCGGCGGCGAGCAGCGCCAACGCGTCCCGGGCGGCCGACTCCCCACCGACGGCCAGCGCCCACAGCAGTGGCCTGCCGACGAGCACCCCGGCCGCACCCAACGCCAGCGCCCGCAGCACGTCGGTGCCACCACGGATGCCGCTGTCCAGCAGCACCTGGCACCCGTCCCCGACCACGTCGACGACCTCCGGCAGCATGGTGACGCTGGCTGGCGCGCCGTCCAGTTGCCGCCCGCCATGGTTGGAGACGATCACCGCGTCGGCGCCGACCCGTACCGCCTCGGCCGCGTCGCGCGGGTCCAACAGCCCCTTGAGCACCAACGGCAGGTCGACCCGCTCGCGCAGCCAGGCCACATCCGCCCAGCGCAGCGCCGGCGCGAACGACGCGGCGGCCGCGGACACCCCGGGCGCACCGGAGTGTGCCAGGGCGTCGCGGCCGTCGGGCAGGTTCGCGGCGACCACGTCCGCCGGCAGCCGGAACGCGTTACGCAGGTCCCGGGGACGGCGGCCGAGCACCGGGACGTCCACGGTGACCACCACCGCCCGGCAGCCGGCCTCGACGACCCGGTCCAGCAGATCACTGACGAGAGCCCGGTCGCGCAGCCAGTAGAGCTGGAACCACACGTCCGCGCCCGTCCTGGTGACCTGCTCGATGGGCGTGCTGCCCAGCGTGCTCGCCAGGTAGGGGATCCCGGCCGCACCGGCCGCCGCCGCCAGAACCACCTCCCCGTCCGGGTGGACCAGTCGCTGGTACGCCATCGGCGCCACCCCGACCGGCATGGCGTACCGGCGGCCGAGCAGCCGGACGCCGAGGTCGACCGTGTCCACCCCACGCAGCACCCGCGGCAGCACCGCGACGCGGTCCAGCGCGCGACGGTTCGCGGCGAGGGTCACCTCGGACGCGCTGCCACCGGCCAGGTAGTCCCACACCTCCGGTGCCAGCACGGCCCGGGCCCGCTCGGCGTAGTCGGCGAGCGACACGACCGGCAACTCGGCCCGCGGCGCGGGCGCGGCGGGACTGGGCCGCCGGCTCCTCGGGGTAGCCACGGAACCTCCATGGTGCGGCAGCTCAGGGGCGTGGCGCAAACCTAGCCGCCCGCCCTGACGAGCGTCAATCGACGGTGCTCGGGCCGGCCAATTCAGTTGCGAACCGGAGTCGGGTTCCGCAGGCTCGGACGGATGAGCACCCCGCCCAATCCCGACGTACCGGACACCGAGCACGAGGTGGCCGACCGGATCGACGTGGCCCTGGTCCACCGGCTGGTGGCCGAGCAGTTTCCCCGGTGGGCACACCTCCCGGTCCGCCCGGTGGAGGTCGACGGCTGGGACAACCGCACCTTCCGGCTGGGCGAGGAGATGACCGTGCGGCTGCCCAGCGGCGCGGGATACGCCCTCCAGGTCGCCAAGGAGCAGCGTTGGCTGCCGGTGCTCGGCCCACGACTGCCACTGCGGGTGCCCACCCCGCTGGCCCAGGGCCGCGCCGACGCCGGCTACCCGTACCCCTGGTCGATCTACCGGTGGATCGACGGACAGACCGCCCGAGCCGATCGGATCGACAACCTGACCCGGTTCGCCACCGACCTCGCCGCCTTCCTGCGCGCCCTGCGCGGCATCGACGCCACCGGCGGCCCGGCCGCCAGCCCGCACAGCGCCTGGCGGGGCGGCCCGCTGTCCACCTACGACGCCGAGACCCGGGCGGTGATCGAGGCGCATCGCGACCGGGTGCCCGTCGACGTGGTCAGCGGCATCTGGCAGGCCGCTCTCGACGCCACCTGGGACGGCCCACCGGTCTGGTTCCACGGCGACTTCGCGTCCGGCAACCTCCTGGTCCGTGGCGGCAGGCTGGCCGCCGTCATCGACTTCGGCTGCTCCGGCGTGGGCGACCCCGCCTGCGACACGGTGATCGCCTGGACGATGCTGCACGGCCGCAGCCGGACCGTCTTCCGCGACGCGCTCGGTTTGGACGAGGCCACCTGGGCCCGAGGACGGGGCTGGCTGCTGTGGAAGTCGCTGATCACCCTGGACAACCCGGACCCCGGCAAAGCCGCCGACGCCCGCCACGTGCTCGACGAACTGCTCGCCGAGCACAGCGTGCCCCGCTGAACCGCCGGGTGGAGGACACCAATCCGACAGCGCCGCCATCTCCGCGAGGTGTTCGTCGGACGTTCGGCTGACGGCCGCGCGGGCGTCGGCCGGAACGGCTAGCCTCGGCGCCCGGCACGTTCCGCCCGCCCTGCGCCCAGGAGGCCGCCGCGCATGACGTCGTCACCCACCCGTCGCACCACCGCCGAGGTCACCGCCGTCCACCGGATCGGCGACCATGCGCCGCACAGCGCGTTCACCGACCTCGTCCGGTACGCCGGCCGGTGGTTCTGCGCCTTCCGCGAGGCACGGACGCACCTGAGCGACGACGGTGTGATTCGGGTGCTGACCTCGACCGACGGCCGGTCGTGGAGCTCCGCGGCAGTCATCTGTCAGGACGGCGTCGACCTGCGCGACCCGCGCTTCGTCGCGCGGCCCGACGGCCGTCTGCAACTGCTGGCGGCGGCCGCCACCGGCCAGGCCACCAAGACGTTCCAGACGGTGACCTGGCACTCCGGCGACGGGCACGCCTGGGGCGACCCGACCCCGGTCGGTGAGCCGGGCGTCTGGGTGTGGCGGGCGGCCTGGCACGACAACACGATGTACGGCGTCGGCTACGCCACTCACGAGCCGAGGTTCGCCCGGCTCTACCGCAGCAGCGACGGGGTCGACCTGCAGCCCTGGGTGCCGATGCTGTTCCAGGGCGGGTACCCCAACGAGTCGGGGCTGGTATTCGAGCCGGACGGCACCGCGCGCTGCCTGCTGCGGCGCGACGGGGTCGCCGCGAGCGCGCAGCTCGGCCGGGCCGAGCCACCGTACCGGGACTGGACCTGGACCGACCTGGGTGTCCAGGTGGGCGGCCCGACGCTGCTGCGGCTGCCCGACGGGCGTCTGCTGGCCGGGGTACGCCTGCACGACGGCGAGGTCCGCACCGCGGTCTGCGCCGTCGACGCCGAGCGGGGCGAGCTGACCGAACTGGTCGCGCTGCCCTCCGGCGGCGACACCAGCTACCCCGGTCTGGTCTGGCACGACGATCTGCTGTGGGTGAGTTACTACTCCTCGCACGAGGGGCGGAGCTGCGTCTACCTGGCCGAGGTCAGGGTGGCGGGCTGAACGGTCCGAACGGGAAGGGTGATCAGCCCGGCGCGAACGCCGGCGTCTGCGCGTGGATGTGGAACCGCAGCGACCGGGCGTCGGTGAAGCACTCCCGCATCGGACGTACCAGGTCCCGATGCTCCGGGCTGCGCTCCCACCTCTCGAAGTCGGCCAGGCTGGCCCACTCGCTGGTGATCAGCCACTGCTCCGGGTCGGTCGACGACTGGCAGACCTGGTCGACCAGGTGCCCCGGGACGCCGCCGGCGACCAGGTGCCGCACCTCCTCGTAGGCGGCGAGGAACGCCTCGGTACGCGGTGCCGGCACCCGCACCAGGAAGACCACCCGGGCCCGCTGCTCACTCATCACACCGCTCCCCTCGTCGGCGCGGCGCCCCGCAGGACCAGCGCGCTGTTGAACCCGTCGAAGCCCCGCGCGCAGACCAACGCGAGGCGGCTGCGGGGCCGGCGGTGCTCGCGCAGGAAGTCCAACTCGCACCCCTGGGCCACCTCGTCCGGCCCGGCCGACGCGGGCAGCGTGTCGTGCGCGAAGGCGAGCAGCGCGGTGGCCGCGTCCAGCGCCGAACCACCCTGGTACGCCCGGCCCGTCAGCGGCTTCTGCGTGCTCACCGGAGGCGGCCGGTCGGCGAACACCGCGCGCAGCGCCTCGGCCTCGCTGCGGTCGTAGCGGGGCACCCCCAGCGCGTCGGGCAGCACCACGTCGATCCCGGCCGCGGCGACGCCCGCCCGGTCCAGGGCCAGCCGCATCGCCCGCGCGTACTGGCCCGGGTCGCCGGCGCTGTCCGCCGTGGTGTGCGCGGCGTCGTGGGTGGAACCCCACCCGCTCACCTCGCCGTAGACCCGGGCGCCCCGGGCCAGGGCGTGCCCCAACTCCTCCACCACGAACACCGCTCCCCCCTCGGCCGGCAGGTACCCGCTGGCGGTGGCGTCGAACGGCCGGTACGCCCGCTCCGGGTCGGCGACGTCGCTGAGCAGCCCCGAGCGCAACTGGCAGGCCAGCGCGTACGGGCTCAGCGGGCACTCGGTGGCCCCGGCGATCACCACCGGAGTGCCCCGGCGCACCGCGCGGGCGGCGTGCGCCAGGCTGTCCAACCCGCCGGCCGACTCCGCGACCAGCACCCCGCTCGGGCCCTTGAACTGGTGGTGGATGGAGAGCTGCCCGACGCTGGCCGCGTAGAACCAGGCGATCGACTGGTACGCCCCGACCGTCCGGGACGGCCCACCCCAGAGCCGTTGCAGCTCCCGCTGACCGAACAGGTTGCCCCCCGACGAGCTGGCCAGGGTCACCGCGTAGCCGTACGGGTCGGGGGCCCGCTCGGGCAGGCCGGCGTCGGCCAACGCCAGCCGGGTGGCGGCGAAACCGAGGTGCGTCCACCTGTCGGTCTGCACCAACTGTCGACTGTCGGCGTAGGAGTCGGCGGTGAACCCGGGCACCTCCCCGCCGAAGCGGGTCGGGTAATCGGACGGGTCGAACAGGGTGATCGGCCCGGTCCGGCGGGTGCCGGCCAGCACCGTACGCCAGTGCGCGTCCGCGCCGACGCCACTGGGCGCGACCACCCCGATGCCGGTCACCACCGCGCGGGCGACCCCGGCGGTCACGCCGCCACCGCCCCGGCCATCCGCCGGAACACCATCGCCGACTGGAAGCCGCCGAACCCGCTGCCCACCGAGAGGGCCACGTCCACCGGGACCTCCCGCGCCTCGTTGGGCACGTAGTCCAGGTCGCACTCCGGGTCCCGGGTGCTCCAGTTCGCCGTCGGCGGCACCACACCGAACTCGATCGCGAGAGCGCACGCGGCCATCTCGATCGACCCGATCGCGCCGAGCGAGTGCCCGACCATCGACTTGATGGAGCTGATCGGCACCCGGTACGCGGCCTGGCCGAGCGCCCGTTTGAACGCGGCCGTCTCGTGCCTGTCGTTCTGCCGGGTGCCCGAGCCGTGCGCGCTGATGTAGGAGACCTGCTCGGGGAGGATCCTGCCCTGCTTGAGCGCGTCGGTGACGGCCAGGCTCATCTCCAGCCCGTCCGGGCGTAGCCCGGTCATGTGGTAGCCGTTGCTCCGGCTGGCGTAACCGGCCACCTCGCAGTAGATGTGCGCCCCCCGGCGGCGGGCGTGCCCGGCCTCCTCCAGCACCAGCACCGCCCCGCCCTCGGCCAGCACGAACCCGTGCCGGTCGGCGTCGAACGGGCGGGAGGCGTGCGCCGGGTCGTCGTTGTCCGGACTGGTCGCCTTGATCGCGTCGAACGAGGCGACGGTGACCGGCGAGATCGGCGAGTCGGACGCGCCGGCCAGTATCACGTCCGCCTCGCCGTCCACGATCAGCTGGTGGGCGTACCCGATCGCGTCGATGCCGGAGGTGCAGCCGGTGGAGACCACCTGCGCCGGGCCGTGCAGGCCGTACCGGCAGGCCACGTCGGCGGCCAGGCTGCTGGGCACCAACGCCTGGTAGAGGTACGGGCCGCCGCGCGCGCCGTCGACCAGCCAGCGCCGGCCGTGTTCGCTGACCGTGACGTACTCCTGCTCCAGCGCCATCGTGCCGCCCACGGCCGTGCCCAGCACCACCCCGGCCCGGTCCCGCTCCGCGTCGGTGAGCACCAACTGGGCGTCGGCGACCGCCTCCGCGGAGCAGGCCAGCGCGAACTGCACGTACCGGTCGGCCCGGCGTCGTTCGGCCTCGGTGAGCCCGGCCGCGACCGGGTCGAAGTCGCACTCGGCGGCGATCTGCGAGCGGAACGCCGACGGGTCGAAGAAGCTGATCCGCCGGGTGGCGGTCCGCCCCTCGGTGATGGTCTTCCAGAAGCGGTCCCGGCTGGCGCCGCCCGGGGCGACCACCCCAACCCCGGTCACCACCGTGCGGCGCCCGGTCACGACGCGCCCCGCTGTTCGGCCAACTCGGTGTCGACGTGCCCCAATTCGGGCCGGGGGGCGAGCGGGCCCAGGTGGAAGACCACCTCGGCGGGTTCGACGCCGGTGTTGCGCAGGCGGTGCCGCACGTTCACCGGTACGAACAGCGCCTCGCCGGCGGCCAGCGGCGTCGGCTGGTCGTCCAGGTCGACGGTGATCGCACCCCGCACCACGTACAGGAACTCCTCGCTGTACGGGTGGTAGTGCTCGGCGATCCGCTCCCCCGGTGCGAGCGTGGCCACCCCGAGGAAGCCGGAGGTGCTGCCGACGGTGCGGGGGCCGAGCAGCACCCGCAGCTCACCGCCGCGCCGCCGGTCGGCGGGTACGTCCCCGGCGGCGACCGGCCGGGTGCTCAGGTCACTCATCGCCGGCCTCCGTGGACCCGTCGCCGCCCGCCGGGTCGCCCTGGTCGGCACGCTGCCGGGCGATCCGCTCCACCCGGTCCTTGATCACCGCGAGTTGGATGACGCTGTTGGTGTTGATCCGCTCGGTCATCGCGGCGTTGTCGACAGGCGCTGTCGGCTTCATCGCGAAGTCCTGCGTCCAGGTCATCCGGGTGCCACCGGCCTCCTCAATGTAGCGCCAGTGGATCCGCATGTACTCGAACGGACCGGTCTCCACCCGGTGTGCCCGGACCTGGCGGCTCACCGGATCGGCGGTGCGTTCGCTCACCCAACTCCAGGTCACCCCGTTCTCGTCCGGGTACATGGTGAGCCGGAACCGCACCGTGTGCCCCTCGCGGTGCAGGATGTCCACCACGGCGTACTCGGTGAACAGCTCGGTCCAGTTCGCCACGTCGTTGGTGACCTCCCAGACCAGCCCCAGGGGCGCGTCGATGAGCACGCTGTTCTCGGTGTGCCCGGGTGGGTCGGCGCGGCGGGCGACCAGCTCGGCCACCGCCGGGATGCTCAGCTGGCCGGCCTGCTCGGGGATGCTCACCTGCCACCGGTCGGCGACGACCGCGGAGAGTTCCAGCAGGGCGAGCGAGTCCATGCCCAGCTCCTCCAGCGACGCGGCGGGTGCCCGGGCCGCGGCGTCGGCGTCCAGCCCGCAGTGCGCCACCAGGATGTCGGTGATCTCGGCGGTCATCGGGCGACCATGGGTGACGGTCATCGGGTCCTCCTGTGGGTTACGTCGGGCGCCGCGCTGGGCGCGGTGCGCGGTGTGGGGGTGGCCGCCGGCTGCGGCGCGGGCGCGGCGAGCAGCCGGTCGACCAGGCCGGTGGTGTAGCGGCCCTTGCGGAACGCGGCGTCGTCGAGCACCCGCCGGACGAACGGGATGGTGGTGTGCACGCCCGGACCGGCGACGTCGAACTCGTCCAGGGCACGTTCCAGCCGGTTGAGCGCCAGCTCCCGGTCGGGTGCCCAGACGATCACCTTGGCCAGCAGCGAGTCGTACCAGGGGCCGACCAGGTAGCCGGCGCTGGCGTGGGTGTCGACCCGGGTGAACGGGCCGCCGGGTGGGGTGAACCGCTCCAGCCGCCCGGGGGTGGGGGCGAAGCCGCGCGCCGGGTCCTCGGTGTTGACCCGGCACTCCACCGCGACGCCGTGCAGCCGGATGTCCTCCTGCCGCCACCGCAACGGCACCCCGGCGGCGATGTGCAGCTGCTCGTGCACCAGGTCGATTCCGGTGACCATCTCGGTGACCGGATGCTCCACCTGGATCCGACAGTTGATTTCGAGAAAGTGGAACTTCTCCTCGGCGTCGACCAGGAACTCCAGCGTGCCGGCACCGACGAAGCCGACCTGGAGCGCACCCCGCAGCGCGGTCTCGGCGATGGTGTCGAGGACGGCGGCGGGCAGCGCCGGGGCGGGCGCCTCCTCGACCAGCTTCTGGTGCCGGCGCTGCACCGAGCAGTCCCGGGTGCCCAGGTGCACCCCGTTGCCGTGGGAGTCGCAGAGCACCTGCACCTCGACGTGTCGCGCCTCGGTGAGGTAGCGCTCGACGTACACCCGGTCGTCGCCGAACGCGGCCTGCGCGGCGGCGCGGGTCCGGGTGTACGCCCGGCGCAGCTCACCCGGGGTGCGCACCACCGTCATCCCCCGGCCACCGCCCCCGGCGGCGGCCTTCACGATCACCGGGTAGCCGATCGCCTCGGCGACCTCGGCCGCCGCCGCGGCGGTCGGCACCGGCGCGACACTGCCCGGCGACAGCGGCAGACCGGCGCGGCTCATCAAGGCCCGCGCCGAGGACTTGTCGGCCAGCGCCGCCATCACCGCCGGCGGCGGCCCGATGAACGTCAGCCCGTTGTCGGCGCAGATCTCGGCGAAGTCGGCGTCCTCGGACAGGAAGCCGTAGCCGGGGTGCACGGCCTGCGCCCCCACCTGCCGGGCCGCCTCCACGATGGCGGCGGCGTTGAGGTAGCTACGCCGACTCGACGCGGGCCCGATCCGGACGGCCTGGTCGGCGCGGCGGACCACCGCCGAGTCGGCGTCCGCGGCGGAGTAGACCACCGCCGTCCGCACGCCCAGCTCCTTGCAGGCGCGCAGCACCCGCAGCGCGATCTCGCCCCGGTTGGCGATCAGCACGGTCTCGAACATGGTCAACCACCCCGCGCCGTCACGCCGGGTCCAGTTCGACCAGCGGCTGGTCGTACTCGACCGGCTGGCCGTCCTCGACGAGGACCGCGACCACCCGACCGGCACGCTCGGCGGTCACCTCGTTCATCAGCTTCATCGCCTCGACGATGGCGATCGGCTGGCCCGGGCGGACCAGGTCGCCCACCGCGACGAACGGCGGCGCGCCGGGTTCCGGCGCCCGGTAGAA
>NZ_JAEVHL010000128.1 GCF_016803395.1 Micromonospora tarensis
GAGCGCGTCGCGCAGCCGGGCCGCCGCCCCGGCGCGGTCCCGCCACCACCCGTTCGGGCGGGAGCCCACCACGTTGGCGCCGTCCACGATCAGCAGCGGGGTCTCATCCATTCCGCCAGCCTGCCACCATCGGCCGACCCGGACCCGACGCCACTCCCGGGGGTGCCGCCGCTCCGCCGCCTGCGGAGTTTGTCGCGGCGCGCGCCGGGTAGCCCCTGCCGACCGTGCCGAGCCCTACCGCGGAGGACAGACATGATGGGACCCGGTGACATCGGCTCCGACCCGTGGGACGAATTCCTGGCCCGGTACTTCGGCCGGGGCGAGGGAGGGCGCCGACCGCCGCACCGGGTCGACATCACCCGACTGATGACGGCCGACGCCCGGGAGATGCTGGCCGACGCGGCCCGGCGGGCCGCGCAACGGCAGAGCACCGACCTGGACACCGACCACCTGCTCTGGGCGGCGCTGCAACGAGAACCGCTGCGGGACCTGGTCCGGCGGGCCGGCGCCGACCCGGACACCCTGCTCAACGCGCTCGGCGGCACGGGCGACGGCGCGCCGCGCGGGGAGGTGCCGCCCAACCTGTCGCTGACCCCCGCCGCCAAGCGGGCGCTGCTCGACGCCCACCAACTGTCCCGGGCGATGGGCGCCAACTACATCGGCCCCGAGCACATCCTGATGGCGTTGCCGCTCAACCCGGAGTCGCCGGCCGGGCGGATGCTGGCCGCCGGCCGGATCCAACCCGAGTCGTTGCAGGCCGCCAACGCCGAGCGCGGGCCGATGAACGGGCCGAAGCCGGACCGGGGCACCCCCACCCTGGACCAGTACGGGCAGGACCTCACCGACCTGGCCCGCAACGACCAGATCGACCCGGTGATCGGACGCGCCGACGAGATCGAACAGGCCGTGGAGATCCTGTCCCGGCGGACCAAGAACAACCCGGTGCTGATCGGCGAGGCCGGCGTCGGCAAGACCGCCATCGTCGAGGGGTTGGCCGAACGGATCTGCGACGGCGACGTCCCGCAGACCCTGCTCGGCAAGCGCGTCGTCCAACTCGATCTGGCCGGCCTGGTCGCCGGCACCCGCTACCGGGGCGACTTCGAGGAGCGGTTGAAGAAGGTGATCGACGAGATCCGGGCGCACCGGGACGAGCTGATCATCTTCCTGGACGAGATCCACACCCTGGTCGGCGCCGGTGGCGCCGGCAGCGAGGGCGGGATGGACGCGTCCAACATGCTCAAACCCGCCCTCGCCCGGGGGGAGCTGCGGGTGATCGGCGCGACCACGCTCGACGAGTACCGCAAGAGCATCGAGAAGGACGCCGCGCTGGCCCGGCGCTTCCAGCCGGTCCTGGTGCCCGAGCCGAGCGTCGACGACACCATCGCGATCCTGCGCGGGCTGCGCGACCGGTACGAGGCGCACCACCAGGTGCGCTTCACCGACGAGGCGCTGGTCACCGCCGCCGAGCTGTCCGACCGCTACGTCACCGACCGGTTCCTGCCGGACAAGGCCATCGACCTGATGGACCAGGCCGGCGCCCGGGTGCGGTTGCGGACCCGCACCCCCGCCTCCGACGTGCGGGAGTTGGAGCAGGAACTCGACGACGTCCGCCGGGACAAGGAACAGGCGGTCACCGACGAGCAGTACGAGCGGGCCTCCGCGCTGCGCGACCGGATCGCCGAGCTGGAGGCGGAGATCCGGCGCGCCAACGGCGAGGACGGCACGTCCGGCTCGCAGGTGCCCGAGGTGGGCCCGCAGGAGATCGCCGAGGTGGTCTCCCGGGCCACCGGCATCCCGGTCAGCCAGCTCACCGAGGAGGAACGCGACCGGCTGCTGCGCCTGGAGGGGCAGCTGCACCAGAAGGTGGTCGGTCAGGACGACGCGGTCACCGCGGTCGCCGAGGCCGTCCGCCGGTCCCGCGCCGGGCTGGCCGACCCGGAGCGTCCGATGGGAAGTTTCCTGTTCCTCGGGCCGACCGGCGTCGGCAAGACCGAGTTGGCGCGGGCGCTGGCCGAGGCGTTGTTCGGTGAGGCGGACCGGATGGTCCGGGTGGACATGAGCGAGTTCCAGGAGCGGCACACGGTCAGCCGCCTGGTCGGCGCGCCTCCCGGGTACGTCGGCTACGAGGAGGCCGGTCAGCTCACCGAGGCGGTGCGGCGCCGCCCGTACGCGGTGGTGCTGCTCGACGAGATCGAGAAGGCCCACCCGGACGTGTTCAACATCCTGCTCCAGGTGCTCGACGACGGGCGGCTGACCGACAGCCAGGGTCGCACTGTGAACTTCAAGAACACCGTCCTGATCATGACGAGCAACCTCGGCTCCGAGCTGATCACCGGCGCCCAGCGCTCGGTCGGCTTCGGCACCGGGGACGTGGGCAGCGAGCAGGAGAGCAACGAGCTGCGCGAACGGCTGATGCGCCGGCTCCAGGAGAACTTCCGCCCGGAGTTCCTCAACCGCATCGACGAGGTCATCATCTTCCGTCGGTTGGAGGCCGAGCAACTACGCGACATCACCGCGCTGCTGCTGGAGGAGACCCGCCGTCGGATGCACGCCCAGGACCTCCAGGTGGAGTTCACCACCGCCGGCATCGACTGGCTCGCCGAGCACGGCTACCAGCCGGAGTTCGGCGCCCGTCCGCTGCGCCGGGTGATCCAGCGCGAGGTGGACAACCACCTGTCCCGGATGTTGCTGGAGTCGGCGATCTCGCCGGGGCAGAAGGTCACTGTGGACGTCCGCGACGGCGCGCTCACCTTCGACGTGACCGCGGGCGAGCGGGGGTACACCGCCGCCACGACCACACACCCGCGATGACCGGGCCGGCGCGAGGAGACGACCACGAGGACCCGCACGAGCCCGCGAACCCGCGGGACGAGGACGAGCATCCCGAGCCCATCCTGGCGCCGCCCACCGCGAACCCCCGCCGGACCCGGGTGCCCGCCGAGGGCCTGCATCCGAAGACCGACCGGGACGACCCGGAGACGTCCGGGCCACCACCTGCGAGAGGAGACCCGATGGTACGCGAAGCGCGGCTCGACCCCGAGGTGGAAGTGCTCTGGGAGGACTTCCACGCCGAGGTCAACGTCCCCTCCGAGCAGCTGCGGACCTGGCTGCTGACCCGGGGCTCCGGGGAGGAGTCGTTCAGCCCGAGCCCGAACCTCGACCTGCCCCAGCCGGGGCGGGAGATCCTCAAGGTGCTCAACAAACGCAAGGTCGACCTCACCCCGGAGGACATCGAGGTGATGCGGGCGGCGGTCGAGCGGATCCGCGAGTTGATGGACGCCAAGCCGCCGCGCGGCAACGCCGACGACGGCTGGCGGCACTCCCTGCTCGACCTGGGCCACGACCCGCTCGTCGAACGCTGAACGCGGCCACCCGTGACGGTGCCGTCCCGCGACCCCGGGACGGCACCGTCACGGCGTGTCACTGGCCCTTGTCGGATTCCAGGCTGCCGATGGTCAGGCCGGCCGCGTCGGCGGCGGCGTCCCGGTCACCGCGGGTCTGGTCCTCCCGGGTGAGCAGGTTCGCGTACTCGGTCACGTCGGCCGGGTCGGGCACCGCCGGCAGGCGGCGCAGGAACGCCTCCACCGCACGGGTGGCGGCGGTGTGCGCGGAGGCCGCCTGGCGCAGCAGTTCGCGGTCGTCGGCGGGCGGGTAGAGGTCGGTCATGTCCGCCAGATACCCGGCCAACGGCGGTTCGCACCCCACCGGCGGGTCAACCCGGTCGGGCCGCGCTGGGCTGCCGGACGCCGAACCCCGGGTTACGCGGCAACCAGGCCAGGTACGCCGGATGCGGGGCCAACGAGTCGACGTACGCCGCCTTGGCCGTCTCCAGCACCAGCTCGGCGCCCTGGGCGGCGGCGGAGTCCGGATGCCAGCCGAGCAGGAGCCGCCAGCGCAGCGGTGTCCCGGCGAGGCGGCGGGTGACCAACCCGGCCACCGGACGGAACGTCGCCTGGCACAGCGCCACCGCCACGCCGGCGTCCACCAGGTCGACGCAGCCGCGGATGTCGGTCTCGTACACCTTCTTGGGGGTGAAGCCGGCGCGGGCGCAGGCGGCGGCGAAGCAGTCGGCGAAGCAGCCGTCGCCGGGTGCGGCCACCCACTGCTCGTGGCGCAGGTCCCCCAGGCGCACCTCGTCGTGCGCGGCGAGAGGGTGGGTCTCCGGCAGCAGCACCAGCACCGGGTCGACGGCCACCTCCTGCCAGCTCAACCCGAACCCGGCGGACGGGCTGGCGTCGCCGCACACGCCGGTGAGCGCGAAGTCCAGGCGACCCCCGGCCACCAACTGCGCCAACTCGTCCACCGACCAGGAGGCGTACGTGGTGATCTGGGCGGGTGGCTGCTCGGCCGCCAGCCGGTGCACCAGCCGACCCAGGATCGGGCTGTTCACCCCACCGAACCGGTAGCACGGCGGCGCGTCGCCCGCCCCGGCCAGCCGAGCGGCCTCGTCCTGCAACCCCTTCATCGCCGGCAGCAGCACCCGGGCACGGGCCAGCACCAGCTCGCCGAGCGCGGTGGGCCGGGCCCCGCGCCGGTCGCGCTCGAACAACGGGCCGCCAAGCGTCCGCTCGATCCGTTGGAGCTGGGCGGTCAGCGCCGGCTGGGCCAGGCCGAGCGCCGACGCCGCCTTCGTCACGCTCCCCGTCTCCGCGATCGCGCAGACCACCCGCAGGTGACGCAGCTCCAGGTTCATAGGGTGACGGTAGGACTACGCGTCAGCCGGCGGAATAGCCCGAGCGGATCGGTGATAATGAATGTACTCCCGGGGCCGCCGCCACGCCTCACCCGCGGGGCGGCTCCGGCAGGTCCTCCAGGTACGTCGGCCGCCGGGTCACCGCGTCGAGGACCTTGTCCACCACCCCGACCGCCGGCTCCACGATCCGGTTCCACGGCGGGGTGGCCGGAGTGCCCGGGTGCGGTCGGGTCGGTGCCGCCTCCTCGGCGATCTCCAACCGGTTGCCGAGCCGGACCAGCTCCTCCTCGGTCGCGACCGCGCGCAGCTCGGCGACGAGCCCGTCGACCCCGTCGACGTGCCGGCGGACCCGCTCCGCGACGTCGGTCAACGCCTCGTCGGTCAACCCCTTCAGCGCGGCCAGCAGGGCGGCGTCGGCGTCGATCTCGGCGGCCACCCGTCCGGTGGCGGTCGGCAGCGCCGCGCGCACCGCCGGCAGCAGGTACTGCTCCTCGGCGGACAGGTGTCGCGACAGCGCGGCGGTGAGCACCGCCAGCCCCTCCTGCGGCGTGGCGTCCGGGCCGGTCAGCTGATCCAGCAGCGCCAGCAGCTGCTGGTGCTCCCGGTCGACGATGTCGGCGATGCTGCGACCAGCGGGCCGGTAGCCCTCCTCGGAGGCGGGCGTGGGCGGCAGCGGCGGCAGGGGAACGGCGGACATGGTGCCCTCCTCGACTGGCGGGCGGAAGCTCCGGCAGGGGACGTACGGTCGTGGGCGGCGATACCCGAACGCCCTCGACGCGAAACCGGACCGTCGATGCGTCCGGCCCTCAGCGCCGGTGCGCCGACCTGTCGGCCAGCTCGGGCTGGTATGAAGAGGCGATGACGAGCGATGCCGCCTCCGCCCGACCCGACCCGAGCGCAGAGGTCGTGGACCTCTGCCGAGACCTGCTGCGCATCGACACCACAAACACCGGGGACAACGACACCAGCGTCGGCGAACGCCGCGCGGCCGAGTACGTGGCGGAGAAGCTCGCCGAGGTGGGCGTGGAGTCCGTCCTGCACGAGTCCGCGCCGGGCCGGGCCAACGTGGTGGCCCGCATCCCGGGCACCGACCCGAGCCGGGGTGCGCTGCTGGTGCACGGCCACCTGGACGTGGTGCCCGCCGACGCCGACGAGTGGTCGGTGCACCCGTTCTCCGGCGAGCTGCGCGACGGCTACCTGTGGGGCCGGGGCGCGATCGACATGAAGGACTTCGACGCGATGGTGCTCGCCGTGGTGCGGCACTGGCAGCGCACCGGCGTACGCCCGCCGCGCGACATCGTGCTCGCCTACACCGCCGACGAGGAGGCCGGCAGCGACTACGGCGCCCGGTTCCTGGTGGAGCACCACCGCGGCCTCTTCGACGGCTGCACCGAGGCGATCGGTGAGGTCGGTGGTTTCTCCTACTCGGTCAACGACAGCCAGCGGCTCTACCTGATCGAGACCGCCGAGAAGGGCATCGACTGGCTGCGGCTGCACGCCAAGGGCCGCCCCGGGCACGGCTCGATGGTGCACGACGACAACGCGGTCACCGCGCTCGCCGAGGCGGTCGCCCGGATCGGCCGGCACCGCTTCCCGGTGGTGGTCACCGACACCGTGCGGGCCTTCCTGACCGAGGTCTCCGACCTGCTCGGCATCGAGCTGGACCCGGACGACCCGGAGACGGCCATCGCCAAGCTCGGCCCGATCGCCAACATCATCGGCGCGACCATCCGGAACACCGCCAACCCGACCCGGTTGAGCGCCGGCTACAAGGACAACGTCATCCCCGGCCGGGCCACCGCCACCATCGACTGCCGCAGCCTGCCGGGCCAGTCGGAGCTGCTGGAGCGGCAGCTGCGCGAGCTGGTCGGCCCGGACATCGCGATCGAGTACATCCAGCGGCAGCCGGCGCTGGAGACCACCTTCGACGGTGACCTGGTCGAGGCCATGTCGGCCGCGCTGCGCGCGGAGGACCCGGGGGCGCGGCCGGTGCCGTACATGCTCTCCGGCGGCACCGACGCCAAGGCGTTCGCGCAGCTCGGCATTCGCTGCTTCGGATTCGCCCCGCTCCAGCTGCCCGCCGACCTGAACTTCTCCGCGTTGTTCCATGGCATTGACGAGCGCGTTCCGGTGGACGGACTACAGTTCGGCGTGCGGGTTCTCGACCGGTTCCTCCGCACCTGCTAACCGCGTCCGGCCGTTGCCGCCGGCGCACGACCTCCCAACGTGAAGGGACTGCCCCACATGACCGACCAGCACGGTGAGCTGGACGCCGCTCTCGAGCGGGTGATCGAAGCGGCCCGTCACCACCTGGCCGCCGTACGGGCCGCGCAGGGCCGCGTCGACGACGACGACGTCTGGCAGGCGTACGTGGCGTTGAACAACGCCTCCTTCGCGTACGACGAGCGGCTGCTCGACGCCTTCGGCGAGGTGACGCCGTGGGATGTCGACTCGATCGACCCGGACGAGGCCGACGAGCGTTTCGGCGGCGGCGAGGGGGCCGAGGCCAGCGACCCGCACCCCCGGGTGATCTCGGTGCGCCAGCGCCGCGACTACCGGGTGCCGAGCGTCGCCGCGCTGCTGCGGGTGGCCGAGGCGGCCCGTCGCGAGGGCACCCCGGAGGACGACGAGCCGGCACCGGTGGAGGGCGTCGGCGAGGCGGTGCTGGAGCTGCTGCAGAGCGGCGACGGCTCCCTCGGCGCGTTGGACGTCCCCGAGCTGGAGCCGCTCGACGGGGTGGTCATGGTCAGCGAGGTGGGCACCCCGGTGGACCTGGAGTCGTTCGACGACGACGACGCGGTCGGCCCGTTCCAGCCGGCGGCCGACGACCGGCTGGTCGGCCGGCTCGACGAGCACCCGTTCCTGGAGCTCGACGAGGACCACGACCACGATCACGCCGGGCACCAGCACTAGGCGCCCTGGGCCGGTTGTCGCCCGGGCCCCGGGTGGGGCTCCGGGCGGCACCGCCCGCCGGTCAGTACGACAGGCCCGGCTGCGGCTGGTTGACCCGCCGCCGACGCAGCACGACCTGCCGCGTGCCGTCCCGGTACAGCCGCACCCGGGCCAACTCCCACCCGGAGAACTCCGCCTGGATCGCCAACTGCGCCGCCGCGGTCAACCGGTCGACGTTCGGCGGCAGCCGCAGTGGCGCGTATTCGTAGTCCATGCCACCCATGCTGCCCAGCCCAGCGGCCGTCCGCCACCCCCTCCGGGGTGACCAACGACGCTGCCGCGGATTCCGAAGCGGCAGCGGTGGCGGCCTCGGTGCCCTGGTGGGTGGGAGTGTCCCGGGGAAGCCGTATACCGGGGAGTCGTATACATGCCCCCTGAGGCATGTCGCCCGGTGGCGCGGCACCGCCCGGACGGGGGCTGGGGTTCGACGTCAGCCGGGGCGGACGTTCGCCGTCAGCAGCGCGGCGAGGGCCGGCGCGGCCAGGGCGACCGCCCGGGCGCTGCCCGGGTCGACAGTGAGCCCCCACGACGGGTCCGGCCAGTCCTCGAACAGTTCCGCGCAGGGCAGCGTGACGAACGGCACCCCGTCTCCGCTGAACGCGGCGAGCGCGCGCGGGGAGGTGAAGATCGGCAGCAGTGGCGCGCCGGTGGCGTCGCCGAGCACCGTCCACGGGAAGTCGGCGTCCGCCGCCGGTTCCCCGGCCAGCGGGACGCACACCGTGGCGCCGGCCAGCACCCCGAGATAGCCGGGCAGGTCGTGCCGCTCGGCGGCCGCGGCGAGCACGGCCACCACCGCCGGCTCGACCGCCTCGGTGGATCCCGGCCCCGCCGGTCGGACCAGTGCCGACCGGTCGGCCGGCGGCAGCACGCGGCAGGAGAGCGCACCGGGCTCGCCGGTCAACACCGCGGCGGCGGTACGGGTCACGAACACACTGAGCCGCCGCACCTGCTCCGGAGTGCGCGGTGCCTCGTACCACCAGCCCTCGTCGTCGGTCGGGCGGTGCCAGCCCAGCGCGGCCAGGCGTGCCTCGTCGTGGCCGGGGCAGACCACCCGCACCACCTCGCGGCGCACCAGCAGGCGGATGCCGCGCGGACCGGCGGCAAGCTCCAGGTCGGTGTCCCGGTCGCAGCGGGCGACCGTGTCGCGCAGCCGCGTGGCGATCTCCGGCCAGGATGGCGGCGTCACGCCGGTGGGCCGGCAGGCGGTCGCCCAGCCGGCCGAGCCGGGCCACGGTCTCCTCCAGGCGGCCCAACGCCGAGAAGTCGCCCGGCCTGCCGAACAGCTCGCCCAGGCCCGCGCCGAGCGCGACGTCCAACCCCTCGGTGTGCTCCTCGACCTGCGCGGAGGTGGCGGCGCGAGCCCGCCGGTACGCGTCGAGCACCAGCTCGGCCACGCCGTCGGTGCCGGCGCGCAGCGCGGCGGGCGCGAGGGTGAGGCCGGTCAGCGCGCCGGTGGCGTCCACGGTCGCCGAGACCAGACCGCTCTCGTCGGTCGCGGTGCCCGACAGCTCGGCCAACTCGTCGCCCAGCCCCGCGAACCGGCGCTCGATGTCGGCGATCCGGCCGGCGAGCGTGTCGAAGGCGGACGTCGGGTCCGTCATGATCCCTCCCCCGTGGATGGTGCGACCGGGTGGTGCCCGGCGGCCGGAAGATCGTATCGTCGGTGGGTTCGACACATGGGGGAGGAACGGCATGCCGCCGGATATCGACGTCGACGTGCAGGCGATCCGTCGACTGGAGACGGCCGCCCAGCGGGTCGCCGGCTCGCTCGCCGCGCTGGAGGGCCAGCTCGCCTCGGCCGGTGACGTGCCGTCGGACGCCTTCGGCCACCTGCCGTTCGCCAGCGACATGCTTCGGGCGAAGTACGCCGGGCAGGTCGCCGGCGGTCAGGAGTTGTTCGGCGCCGCGAACGCCGCGTTCGGTCGGGTCGCCAAGGCGCTGGGCGACACCATCGAGACGTACGAGCACAACGAGCGGGAGCTCGACGCCGGCTTCAAGGCGATCCAGTCGGGGCTGCCCGGATGAGCGGGCCGGCCGGCAGCGCGGTCCAGCTCTGGAACGGCCTCGACAACGCGCTCTCCGGCGTCCAGGACGCGGTCAACAGCGTCTGCCGGACGCTGGCCTGGCCACTCATCCAACTCGTCGACCTGGTCGACGGTGAGCCCGCCGTCCTGCGCGCCAAGGCCGCCGAGTGGGACGCGCTGGCCACCCAGGTGCGCGACCTGGCGCAGGGCCACCGCGGCGTCCGCGAGTCCGCGCAGGCCGGGTGGCGCTCACCCGCCGGCGCGGCGTACGGCCAGCGGTTGGCCGACGTGGAGCGGCAACTCCTCGACGTCGCCGACCAGTTCGCCGCGACCGCGGAGTACCTGCGCGGGGTCGCCGACGGCCTGCAGACCGTCCACGACGTGCTCGTCGATCTGTGCGTGGAGTTCGTCAACTGGCTGCTGGTGACGCTGGTGACCGCGTTGCTGATGGCCCCGGTGACATTGGGGGCGTCCTGGGCGGCCGGGGTCGGGGTGGCGGTGACCAGGGGGCTGATCGTGGTGACCCGGATGCTGAAGGTGATCCGGCCGCTGGCGGCGCACCTGCAGAAGGTCATCCGCCTGCTCCAGCGGGTCCTGCTGTACCTGCGCAAGCTGCGCACCCACCTCGACAAGCTTGTCGACATGCAGAAGGGCCTGCGCACCGGCGCGAAGTACGCCGACAAGCGGCGCGCCGCGGGCACTGTCGACAAGTGGTACCACAAGGTCCTCGACCCCACGAAGGGCACCTACAAGCTGGGCAAGTCCGGTTCTCCGTTCGACATGGGCGTCTTCGACCGGGCCGCCGCGCTGCGGGCGCACGGCGTCGCCGACGGCGCCCGGGTGATCGCCCGGGACTGGGCGACCAACCTGCCGTGGAACGTGCCGAACTCGGTCGTCCACGGCGTCACCTGGGGGGCCGTCGCGTTCACCAGCGGGCTCTCCGTCCCCGGTAGCGAGCAGATCGGCGACCAGGTCGACCAGGCGGTGCGCGGCGGTGCCGACTGGATCGACCAGAATGTCTTCGGGCAGCCGCCCGCGAATCAGCCCTAGGGGCCGCTTGCCCGGTCGAGGAGGTACGGCGTGACGGCAGAGCAGCGGGGTCGGCTGGGTCGGTTCACCGACGCGGTGCTCGGCGGCGCGCGGGCCGCCCGGGACAAGGCCCGCGAGCTGCGCGACGAGTTCCGCACCAGCGACGAGCCGGAACGCGCCCTGGTGGCGCCGCTGCTGGCCGGGCAGGAGCTGCGCTACGTGGGGCTGGGGCCGGTGCGCATGTCGCAGACCCACCAGGCCGGTCGGCAGCTCGCCGACGACGTCGCCACCGAGTTGGCCGACGCGCTCGACCCGAAGGTGCTGTTCGGGCTGCTCAACATCGTCAACCCGGTGGTCTGGGTCGACGCGGTGCTGACGCCGGTGCGGCTGGCCGCCGGCGTGCTGCTGCTGCCGGGCAACGCCGGCGCCCTCGCCGCCGGCCTGCCGGAGCCGGCCGCGCCGGAGCCGTCCGTGCCGCACCAGCCGGCTCCGCGGCCGACGATCCCGCTCACCGAGGAGCAGGAGGCGTTCCGCGCGCTGTTCCGGCTCAGCCAGCACCGCCCGCTGGCCGACCAGCTCGCCGAGATCGCCTACCGGCGGCGGTACGTCTTCAGCGGCGACCTCGCCACCCTCGCCGGCAGCCTGCTGCTCTTCCTGGAGCGCTACACCGGCACCCCGCTGGCGGTGACCGACACCCACCTGCACCTGCTGCGGATGGGCCCACGCCCGGACGCCGACCGGCCCGACCGGCGGCAACCACGGGTGCTGTGGAGTGCGCCGCGCAGCCGGGTGGCCCGGGTCGACTCCGAGCGGGGCGCGACCGGCCTGGTGCAGCTCACCTCCACAGTCGTCTTCGACGACGGCTCGTGGATCCGGCTCACCCAGCCCGCGCTCCGCGACGACCAGTCCCGCTTCCTGACCGCGATCCACGAGCTTCCCGGTCAGCGCCCGACCCCGTGACCCGGCTGGCAGGTCAGCTGTCGCGTTCGGGGTAGCCGACCGGCACCGCGGAGACGTCGTCCAGCGCGGTGGTGATCTCCTCGGGCAGGGTGATCCGTTCCACCTGGAGCGCGCCGAGCAGCTGCCCCACCGTCCGGGCGCCGAGGATCGGCGCGGTCACGCCGGGCCGGTCCCGGATCCAGGCCAGTGCCACCTCCAGCGGCGACACGCCCAGCCCACCGGCCGCGGTCGCCACCGCCTCCACGATGCTGGAGCAGCGCGGCTCCAGGTAGGTGGCGACGAACCGCTCGAAGTGCGGCGACGCGGCCCGGGAGTCGGCCGGCCGGCCGTGCCGGTACTTGCCGGTCAGCACGCCCCGGCCCAGCGGCGACCAGGGCAGCACGCCGAGCCCGAGCGCGTCGCACGCGGGCAGCACCTCCCGCTCCACACCCCGCTCCAACAGCGAATACTCAACCTGGGCCGCGACCACCGGCGCCCGCCCCGGCCAGGCGGTCTGCCAGGCGGCGGCCCGCGCGGTCTGCCAGCCGGAGAAGTTCGACACCCCGACGTAGCGGACCTTGCCGCTGGCCACCGCGTGGTCCAGCGCGGCCAGGGTCTCCTCAAGTGGGGTGTCCGGGTCGTACCCGTGCACCTGGAACAGGTCGACGTGGTCGGTGCCGAGCCGGCGCAGCGACGCCTCCAGGGTGCGCAGCAGGTGCCCCCGGGAGCCGTCGCGCCGCCGGCCGCTGCCGGGGCGCAACCCCGCCTTGGTGGCGATCAGCAGCTCGTCGCGGGGCACCAGGCTGCCCAGCAGGGAGCCGATCACCGATTCGGCGTCACCGTCGCCGTACACGTCGGCGGTGTCGATCAGGTTGCCGCCCGCGTCCAGGTAACTCTTCAGCTGGGCCGCCGCATCGTCGGCGTCGGTGTCCCGGCCCCAGGTCATGGTGCCGAGCGCGAGCCGGGAAACCGCCAGCCCGCTTCGGCCGAGCGGTCGCTGTTGCATGGGTGAACCTTATTTCGAACCCGCCGCCACGGATATCCTCGCTCCCGTATCTCTGCCGGTTCTGCCGGTTCCGCCGCGGTGGGCTGCCCCGACGGACGGGGCAGCCCAGGTGTCGAGCCGGTGATCGAGTCCGTTATCGGCATTGCGTAACCTGGTGCGACCTGTGCCACGGATGGGGGAGGACCAGTGCGACTCGGGCTCAGTCTCGGATACCAGACAGCGTGGAGCACACCCGCCGACCACCTGGCGTTGGCCCAGGAGGCGGATCGGCTGGGCTACTCGGTGGTGTGGGCGGCGGAGGCGTACGGCTCCGACTCGCCCAGCATGCTCGCCTGGATGGCCGGCCAGACCGAACGGATCGACGTCGGCGCCGCGGTGATGCAGATCCCCGCCCGGACGCCGGCGGCCACCGCCATGACCGCCGCCACCATCGACGCGCTCTCCGGCGGCCGGTTCCGGCTCGGCCTGGGCGTCTCCGGCCCGCAGGTCTCCGAGGGCTGGCACGGCGTGCGGTTCGCCAAGCCGCTCGCCCGGACCCGCGAGTTCGTCGACATCGTGAAGCTGGCCGTCGCCCGCAAGGAGGTGGCGTACCAGGGCGAGCACTACACGCTGCCGCTGCCGGACGGCCCCGGCAAGGCCCTCCGGCTGGGCTTCCACCCACCCCGCGAGCACATACCGATCTATCTGGCCGCGGTCGGCCCGAAGAACCTGGAGCTGGCCGGCGAGATCGCCGACGGCTGGCTGGCGGTGTTCTACGCCCCGGAGTTCGCCGAGGAGCAGCTCGCCTCGGTCCGCGCCGGGCGGGCCAAGATCGGCAAGGAGCTGGCCGGGTTCGACGTGGTGCCGTCGGTGCCGGTGGTGATCGGCGACGACGTGGCCTCCTGCGCCGAACTCGTCCGCTGGTACGCCGCGCTCTACGTGGGCGGTATGGGCAGCCGGGAGCAGAACTTCTACAACCAGCTCGCCACCCGGATGGGCTACGGCGACGCCGCCCGCGAGGTGCAGGACCTGTACCTGGCCAAGCGGCAGCGTGACGCCGCCGCCGCCGTACCGATGGAGTTCATCGACCGCACCTCGCTGCTCGGCCCGAAGGAGCGCGTCGCCGAGCGGATGCGGGAGTACGCCGCCGCCGGCGTCACCACGCTGTCGGTGAGCCTGTTCGTGGCCGACCGGGACAGCGGTGTGCAGACCCTGCGTACCGTCGCGGAGGCGCTCGACCTCTCGGGAGTCGGCGAGTGACCTGGGTCGAGGCCATCGTCCTGGGCATCGTCCAGGGACTGACGGAGTTCCTTCCGGTCAGCTCGTCGGGGCATCTGCGGATCACCTCGGCGATCTTCTTCGACCGGGACGCCGGCGCGTCGTTCACCGCGGTCACCCAGCTCGGCACCGAAGCGGCCGTGCTGATCTACTTCGCCAAGGACATCTGGCGGATCACCCGGACCTGGCTGATGGGCATCCGGGACACCTCGGTCCGGTCCAGCCTCGACTACCGGATGGGCTGGTACGTGATCGTCGGCTCGATCCCGATCGGCCTGTTCGGTTTCCTGTTCAAGGACCAGATCAAGACCGCCGGGCGCAACCTGTGGGTGGTGGCGACCACGCTCATCGTGTTCGCGTTCGTGTTGGCGTTCGCCGAGTACTGGGGGCGACAGACCCGCACCCTGGAGAACTTCCGGATGAAGGACGGCGTGGTGATGGGCTTCGCCCAGGCCATGGCGCTGGTCCCCGGGGTGTCCCGGTCCGGTGGCACGCTCACCGCCGGGCTGCTGCTCAACCTGACCCGGGAGGCGGCGGCACGGTACTCGTTCCTGCTGGCCATCCCGGCGGTGGTGATGTCCGGCGTGTTCAGCCTCGGGGACGTCTTCGAACCGTCCGCCCCGGGCACGTCAGTGCCCACCGTGGCCCAGACGATCGTGGCCACCCTCATCGCCTTCGGCATCGGCTACGCGGCCATCGCCTGGCTGCTGCGCTACGTCGCGCACCACACCCTGTACGTCTTCGTGCTGTACCGGGTCGCGCTGGGCACCCTGGTCCTGGCCCTGCTGCTGACCGGCACGATCAACGCCACCTGATCCGCCCGCCGACGGCCCCCGGTCGCGCCTGGCGGCGCCACCGGGGGCGTTCGCAACCCCACCGGCAGATCTTGGACAGTTTCCGTCAGCGGCTGACGGAAACTGTCCAAGATCTCAAGATGCGGCCAGCGGTCGGTGGTCGCGCCGGGGTCAACACGGTCGTGCGGCACCGCCCCCCGCACCAACCGATCACACGCACAGCCCGCGCAGGTCGGCGGCGCAGCGGAGGCCTAGGGTGGTCCTGTGGCGACCCTTCTGCTTCTGCGACACGGCCGGACCACGGCGAACGCCGACGGCGGGCTGGCCGGTCGGCAACCGGTCGAGCTGGACGAGACCGGGCGCGCCCAGGCCGCCGCGGTGGGCGAACGGCTGCGGGTGGTGCCGCTGGCGGCCGTGGTGACCAGCCCGCTGATCCGCTGCCGGCAGACCCTGGAGTTGGCGGTCCCGCAGGCCACCCCGGAGGTCGAGGACGGGCTGATCGAGTGCGACTACGGCAGCTGGGAGGGCCAGCCGCTGAAGAAGCTCGCCAAGGAGCCGCTCTGGCCGGTGGTCCAGCAGCGTCCCAGCGCGGCGGTCTTCCCGGATGGCGAGGCGATGGCGGCGATGGCCGGGCGGGCGGTGGCGGCGGTGCGCTCCTGGGACGCCCGGGTGACCGCCGAGCACGGGCCCGAGGCGGTCTGGCTGGCGTGCAGCCACGGCGATGTGATCAAGGCCATCGTGGCGGACGCGCTCGGCGTACACCTGGATCTTTTTCAGCGGATCGTGGCCGACCCGGCGTCGGTGACCGCGATCCGGTTCACCCCGCTGCGGCCCTTCGTGGTCCGGCTCAACGACACCGGTGGCGATCTCGCCGCCCTGGTGCCGCCGCCGCGCAAGCGGCGGCGGCGAGCGCCCCGTGCGGCGGATTCGGACGCCGCGGTCGGCGGCGGGGCCGGTGCGGCCTCGTGACGACGCGCACCCGGCGGGCCGGAACGCCCCCGCTGGCCGGCGCCGGTTCCGCCACGCCCGGGTATCACCGCTGCTACGCCGGGCGCGCCGCCGGTGCGGCGATTCGGGTCGGTGGGGTGCGCGATGCCACGACGGGCCGGATAGGGTCGTGGGTATGACCCACCAGGTGCACGCCTTCGAACCGCCAGAGCGGTTCGTCGCCGGGACTGTCGGGCCGCCGGGGGAGCGCACGTTCTTCCTGCAGGCCCGCGGCGGCGGCAGGCTGGTCAGCGTCGCGCTGGAGAAGGTCCAGGTGTCCCTGCTCGCCGAGAAGCTGGAGGAGCTGCTCACCGAGGCGCAGCGTCGCTTCGGGGTGAGCCTGCCCGAGCTGGCGCCGGTGATCGGCGACAACGAGCCGCTGGACACTCCCGTCGACGAGGAGTTCCGGGTCGGGACCCTCGGGCTGGCCTTCGACGTGGACACCGCGACCGTGGTGATCGAGGCGATCGCCGCGGGCGAGGTGGAGCCCGAGGTCGAGCTGGGCGACGAGGACGACGAGGACGACGACGACGAGGACGACGAGCCGGACGAGGACCTCGATCGGCTCCGGGTCCGGCTCACCCCGCAGGCCACCCGCCAGTTCATCGAGCGGGCCCGGCGAGTGGTCAACGCGGGCCGGCCGCCGTGCCCGCTCTGCGGCCAACCGTTGGACCCCGCCGGGCATCTCTGCCCGCGGCACAACGGTTACCACCGGTGACCTCGTCCGGCCTTCAGCCTCGCCAGGACGGCGACGCCGCGCTGCGGCTGCTGCGGGACGGCGTGCTCGACCTGGAGGGTCGGCTGGTCGACGCGTCGAACACGACGCTGCGCGGCATCCTGACCCTCGGGGAGCTGAGCGCCCGCTGCGTCTACAAGCCGGTGCGCGGTGAGCGTCCGCTCTGGGACTTCCCGGACGGCACCCTGGCCGGCCGGGAGGTCTCGGCGTACCTGGTCTCCCGGGCCACCGGGTGGGACCTGGTGCCGCCCACGGTGCTGCGCGACGGCCCGTTCGGCCCCGGCTCCTGCCAGCTCTGGATCGACGAGCCGGAGGACGCCGAGCCGCTGGTCGGGTTCGTGCCCGCCGAGCAGGTGCCACCCCGCTGGTTCCCGATCGCCGCGGCCCGCGACGACGACGGCGCCGCGTACGCCCTCGCCCACGCCGACGATCCACGGTTGGCCCGGCTCGCGGTGCTCGACGCGGTGATCAACAACGCCGACCGCAAGGGCGGGCACGTGCTGGTCGGTGCCGAGGACCGGATCTACGGCGTGGACCACGGGGTGAGCTTCCACGTCGAGGAGAAGCTGCGTACGGTGCTCTGGGGCTGGGCCGGCCGGGAGTTGCCCCCGGACGCCGTGGAGATGCTGGACACGTTGGCGGGCCAGGTCGCCGGGGCGCTCGGCGCGGAGCTGGCCGACCACCTGACGATCAGCGAGGTGGCCGAGGTGGCCGCCCGCGTCGACCGGCTGCGACAGACCCGCCGCTTCCCGCAGCCGCCCGAGGACTGGCCCGCCATGCCCTGGCCACCCATGTGAAAACGTTGTCATCTTGATCACCCGTGGGGCGCTCCGGAGCCGTCGTCGCGCTGGCTAGGCTGATCCCATGGAGTCTTGGGCGGGACACGAGGTGCCACAGCTGCCGGGCAGGGGCGAGCCGCTGGCGTTGTACGACTCGGCGCGGCAGGGTCTCCAGCCGAGCGAGCCGGCTGACGCGGGGAGCATGTACGTCTGCGGCATCACCCCGTACGACGCCACCCACCTCGGTCACGCCGCCACCATGATCACGTTCGACCTGGTGCAGCGGATGTGGCGCGACGCCGGCCGTCCGGTGCGCTACGTGCAGAACGTCACCGACATCGACGACCCGCTGCTGGAGCGGGCGGCCCGCGACGGCGAGGACTGGGTGGTCCTGGCGATGCGCGAGACGGCGCTGTTCCGGGAGGACATGGAGGCGCTGCGGATCATCCCGCCGGAGCACTACGTGGGCGCGGTCGAGTCGATCCCGGACATCGCCGAAAAGGTCGAGATGCTGCTCAAGGACGGTGCCGCGTACCGGCTCGACGACGGCACCGGCGACGTCTACTTCGACATCTCCGCCGCGCCCCGGTTCGGCTACGAGTCGAACCTGACCCGCGAGCAGATGCTGGAGATCTTCCCCGAGCGCGGCGGCGACCCGGACCGGGCCGGCAAGCGCGACCCGCTGGACCCGCTGCTGTGGCGTGGCGCCCGCGAGGGCGAACCGTCCTGGCCGGGCGGAGAGCTGGGCCCCGGCCGCCCGGGTTGGCACATCGAGTGCGCGGTGATCGCGCTGAACCTGCTCGGCGACCGGATCGACGTGCAGGGCGGCGGCAACGACCTGCTGTTCCCGCACCACGAGGCATCCGCCGCGCACGCCGAGCGACTCACCGGCCAGGCGCCGTTCGCCGAGCACTACGTGCACGCCGGCATGATCGGCCTGGACGGCGAGAAGATGTCCAAGTCCCGGGGCAACCTGGTCTTCGTCTCCCGGCTGCGCGCCGACAAGGTCGACCCGATGGCGATCCGGCTGGCGTTGATCTCCGGGCACTACCGCGCCGACCGCACCTGGACCGAGGCGCTGCTCACCGCCGCGCAGGAG
>NZ_JAEVHL010000129.1 GCF_016803395.1 Micromonospora tarensis
GCTCCGGAGGCGGCGACGGAACGGGCCGTGGGTTCGGCGGCGGCGTCGGCACCGGTCGTGGCGGGGCCGGCGGCGGGGGCGCTGGCTCCGCTGGTGCCGCCGCCGCCGGCGTCGGCACCGGCAGATCCGTCGGTAGGGAGGCGGTGGCTGACGACGGCGGGTTGGTCGGCGCGGGCGGCGTGAGCCGGGAGGTCACCGGAACCCGGGCCACGCCCACCACGATGGGTGGCGCGAGCAGATCCACCAGGTGGGCGGGGAGGTCCGGGCGGACCGCCGGCCAGCGGGAGTCGTCAACGGACCAGTAGGCCGCGTCGGGAGTCTCGATCACCCCCCGGCGGGTCAGCTGATCGTCACCGGACGCACGGTGCTTGGCCATCGGGATTGCCTCCACGAGCTGCGGGGTGCGGCCCTGCGGGTCGCTGCGGCGGACACCGAGGGAAACGACGCCGCCCGCCCACCGGTGACGCCACAACCGTCCGACGACCCGCAGCCGCACTCGGCGTCCGACCCGACACGCCCCCGCCCGAGCAGCTGGCGAAGCTCGGACGGGGGCGCACGGTGGTTCGGGATCAGTCGAAGATCGGGTCCTGCTCCCGGGTGCGCTTGAGCTCGTAGAAGCCGGGGGTGGCGGTGACCAGCAGCACGCCGTCCCAGAGCCGGCCGGCAACCTCCCCCTTCGGCGCCGGGGTGATCACCGGACCGAAGAACGCGACCGGGCTGCCGTCCGGGCCGGGCGCGTGCACGACCGGGGTGCCGACGTCCTGCCCGACCGGGCGCATGCCGGCCTCGTGGCTGGCCCGCAGGGCGTCGTCGACGTCGGTGCTGTCGGCGACCTCGGCCAACGCCGGGTCCAGGCCGGCCTCGGTGAGCGCGGCCACGTACAGCTCCGTGTTCCGCTCCTGCTTCTGCAGGTGGATCCGGGTGCCCAGCGCGGTGTAGAGCGGGCGCAGCACCTCGTTGCCGTACCGCTGCTCGGCGGCGACGCAGACCCGCACCGGGCCCCAGGCGGTCTTGAGGAACTCCTTGTAGTCCTCGGACAGCTCGTCCCGGCCGTCGTTGAGCACGGCCAGGCTCATCACGTGGAAGCGGATGTCCACGTTCCGGACCTGCTCGACCTCGAGCAGCCAACGGGAAGTGATCCACGCCCACGGGCAGGCCGGGTCGAACCACATGTCGGCGGTGACACGATCGGTCACGGTGAGATCCCTTCGCGACGGGTGGCGCCGACGATCGGCTTCTCTGGAGAATCTTCACCCCACGCCGCGTCGACCAGCACCCGAATGAGAGCGTGACCTCGGCCACCGCCGGCTGCCCGTACATGGAAGACTCGAAACCGGGCCGGCCGCCACGAGCGGTTGGCGGACGGGCGCCGCTGGGCGTACGGGCGAAAAGTGGGATGGAGACGAACAGTGCCGGGAGTGCGCAACCTGACCCAGGTCGAGGCGACCGAGCGGGCACGCCTGCTCAACGTGACGGGGTACGACATCAGTCTCGACCTGTCGACCGCCGTGCTGGCGGCCGACGGTCGCACGTTCCGGTCGACGACCGAGGTCCGGTTCCGCTGCTCCGAGCCGGGGGCCAGCACATTCATCGAGTTGGCCGCCGAGTCGGTGCGTTCCGCGACGTTGAACGGCGAGCCGGTCGACCTCTCCGACTGGTCCGCCGAGAAGGGCCTGACCCTGTCCGGGTTGGACAGCGACAACACCCTGGTGGTCGACGCCGACTTCGGTTACTCCAACAGCGGTCAGGGTCTGCACCGGACGGTCGACCCGGTGGACGGCGAGACGTACCTCTACAGCCAGTTCGAGACGGCCGACGCGCAGCGGGTGTTCGCCTGCTTCGACCAGCCCGACCTGAAGAGCGTCTACTCCTGGCACGTCACCGTGCCGGCGCACTGGCGGGCGGTGTCCAACATGCCCGTGCAGCGGGAGGAGCCGGCCGGTGAGGCGCTCAAGACGCTGCACTTCACCGTGTCGCCCCGGATGAGCACCTACATCACCGCGCTGTGCGCCGGGCCGTACCACGAGGTGCGGGACAGTCACGACGGCATCGACCTGGGGGTGTTCTGCCGGGCGTCGATGGCACCGTATCTGGACGCCGACGACCTGTTCCTGATCACCAAGCAGGGCTTCGACTTCTTCCACGAGAAGTTCGGCGTGCGCTACCCGCTGCCGAAGTACGACCAGCTCTGGGTGCCCGACTTCAACGCCGGCGCGATGGAGAACTTCGGCTGCGTGACGCACGCCGAGTCGCACTACCTGTTCCGCTCGCAGGTCACCGACTTCGAGTACGAGCAGCGGGCCAACACGATCCTGCACGAGCTGGCCCACATGTGGTTCGGCGACCTGGTCACCATGCGCTGGTGGAACGACCTGTGGCTGAACGAGTCGTTCGCCGAGTGGGCCAGCCACTGGTGCAACACCCACGCGACCCGGTTCACCGAGGCGTGGACGACTTTCCTGTCCATCCGGAAGAACTGGGGCTACCGGCAGGACCAGCTCTCCTCCACCCACCCGGTCTACACCGAGATGCCGGACATGGAGGCCGTCGAGGTCAACTTCGACGGCATCACCTACGCCAAGGGCGCGAGCGTGCTCAAGCAACTCGTCGCGTACGTGGGTGAGGAGCCGTTCGTCGCCGGGCTACGGGCCTACTTCGGCAAGCACGCCTGGGGCAACGCCACCTTCGACGACCTGCTCACCGAGCTGGAGGCCGCGTCCGGGCGGGAACTGCGCAAGTTCGCCGCGCAGTGGCTGGAGACCGCGCAGGTCAACACCCTGCGGCCGGAGCTGACGATCGGCGCGGACGGCAGGTACGAGCAGGTGCTGGTGCGGCAGGAGGCGCCGGCGGCGTACCCGACGCTGCGAACGCACCGGATCGGCGTGGGCCTGTACGACCTGACCGACGGCCGGCTGGTCCGCCGGGAGCGCTACGAGGTGGACGTGGCCGGCGAGCGCACCGACCTCGCCGAGCTGCGCGGCGTCCGGGCCGCCGACGTGCTGCTGGTCAACGACGACGACCTGAGCTACACCAAGCTGCGCCTCGACGACCGGTCGATGGCGACGGTGGTGCAGCACATCGGCGGCTTCGAGTCGTCGCTGGCCCGCGCGCTGTGCTGGACCGCCGCCTGGGACATGACCCGCGACGCCGAGCTGTCCGCCCGGGACTACGTGGCGCTGACGCTGAGCGGGCTCCCCGCCGAGACCGACATCAACCTGGTCACCGCCACCCTGCGTCAGGCGACCACCACGCTCACCCTCTACGCCGACCCGGCCTGGGCACCGACCGGCTGGGCGGAGCTGGCCCGTACCGCCCGGGATGCGCTCGCCGCCGCCGAACCCGGCAGCGGTTTCCAGCTGGCCTGGGCCCGGGCGTTCACCTCGGCGGCCCGCTCCGCGGAGGACCTGGCGACGTTGCGCGGTTGGCTGGACGGCACCGGGATGCCGGCCGGGCTGACAGTGGACACCGAGCTGCGCTGGTCGCTCCTCGCCGCGCTGGTGGCCAACGGCGCGGCCGGCACCGCCGAGATCGAGGCGGAACTGGCCCGCGACCGCACGGCCAGCGGCGAGCGGGAGGCCGCGTACGCGCACGCGTTGATCCCGACGGCCGAGAACAAGGCCGCCGTGTGGGCCCTGCTCACCGGTCCGGACGCGCTGCCAAACTGGCGCCACCGCGCGTTGTTGCAGGGCCTCGCCCATCCGGCGCAGGTGGAGCTGGTCGCCCCGTACCGGGAGCGGTACTTCGCGGCGGTCGGGCAGGTGTGGGCCACCCGGGACAGCGAGCCGGCCCAGGAGTTCGCCCAGCTGGCGTACCCGACCTACCTGGTGGAGGACGACACGGTGGCGGCCACCGACGCGTGGCTGGCCGGTGACGGGCACCCGGGCCCGTTGCGGCGGCTGGTCGCCGAGGGCCGCGACGGCGTGGTGCGGGCGCTCAAGGCCCGCGCGAGGGACGCCCAGAGCGCCTGAGCAGCGGTTGTCCGGCCCGGGGCCGGCGTGGGTGTGCGCCCGCGTCGGCCCCGGACTGTCAGTGGGGAAGATCGTGCTCGAACATGGGAAAAGGGGCCTCAGCCGCAGCCGAGACCCCTACTTCCTGGGTCGAGCACGATCGTGCCTGCCGGCACGTCGTCTGTGCAGGTCAGCCCTTGCCGGCGTGGCTGGCGAGCTGGTCGAGGCCGTTGATGATGCCGCCGGCCAGGTCGCCACCGCTGAACGCGCCGACCATGGAGAGCGCGGCCAGCTTGGCGTACGTGTCGGGGATGCGCTTGCGCGCGTACCGCCCGGTGATGATCTCCAGCTGCCGCTGGTTGGGCGACACCGCGATCAGCACCGACTTGTCGGGCTCGGCGAGCTGACGGTGCAGCCGCTGGGCGTGCTCCCGGATCGGCTCGTCGAGACCACCGACGAAGACCGAGAAGACCAGCCCGGTGCCCTTGTCAGCCAGGCGCAACGCCTCGTCGATGCGCAGCAGCTGGCGGGTCGAGAAGGGCCCGTCCAGCACCTCGGGCCGATTCTCCGACCCGGCCTGCTTCTCACCAACGGTCACTTGCGCCTCCGGTTCCACCGGCCGGCGCCTCGACGCTGGCCTGCTCAAGCTTGTGGCTGGTCAGCGCGGGCGCCTGCGCCCCCGCCGTCAGCGCGGTGCCGGCCGAGTCGGCCAGCTGCTCCGGGCGGCCCAGGAACCAGACCGGAGTGAAGTCGAAGGGCCGGCCCGGCCGGTAGCGCTTGGCACCACCACCGCCGCCGGTGGCACCACCACCACCGCTACCGGCGTACGACAGGCCGGCGATGACCAGCACCGCGGCCAACGGGATGCCGACGAAGACCAGCAACGTCTCGGTAACAGACAATCCCAACGCCCCCAGGCGGAAGAAGGACGACCTCGAACAACCGGGTCGGATGGACAATCATGATGTCGACCGCCCGACTCCGTCGCCATTCACGTTAGCGGAGTCGACGGCTCGCCAGATCGCGGGGTGCCGATCCCAACCGTCACTCCACTTCTCCAGTTGCGCAGCGGTCGCGATGAGCCGCTTGTCGTCGCCGTATCGGCCGGTGAGCAGCACCCCGACCGGCAGGCCGTCGGTGGTGCTGCCCAATGGCAACGAGACGGAGGGATCGCCGGTGACGTTGAAGATGGCGCAGTAGGGCGAGAACCGGCGTTGCCTGTCGAAATCGGCCGCCGGATCGGCGTCGGCGGTGAACCAGCCGACGGGTGCCTGCGGGGTGGCCAGGGTGGGGCAGAGCAGCAGGTCGCAGCCGGCGGTGCGGCGGGCGCCGAGGCGGACCTGCGCCTGCAACTCCCCGAGGGTGGCGGCCAGGGTGCCGGCGGAGATCTCAGCACCCCGGGCCCGGAGCAGCCGGGTCAACGGCAGCAGCTCCGCCTCCCGCTGCGGTGGCACCGGGGTGAGCGCCAGCACGTACCAGAGGATCTCGAACAGCGGCCACGCCGCCGGCCCGAGGGGCGGCGGCACCTCGACCACCTCGTGGCCGGCCGCGCTGAGCAGCGCGGCGGCCCGGTCCACGGCGGCCACGCAGTCGGGGTGCACCGGTCCGTCGGCGAGCATCGGCGTGGTGAACCGGCCGATCCGCAGCCGGCCGGGCTCGGCCGCGCGCGCGGTCGCCAGGAAGCCACCGACCGGGTGTGGGCGGTGGCAGGTAGGGCTCGCCGGGCACCGGGACGGCCATCACGTCCAGCAGCGCGGCGACGTCGGCGACGGTCCGCCCGAGCGGGCCGCTGGTGGGCAGGCCGAACGCGCCGGAGCCGATCGGCCCGCCGGAGACGAGGCCCCGGCTGGGTTTGTAGCCGACCAGGCCGCAGAGCGACGCCGGGATGCGCAGCGACCCGCCGCCGTCGGAGCCCTGGGCGACCGGGACGAGGCCGCCGCGACCGCCGCCGCCGCGCCACCGCTGGACCCACCGGCGGTGTACGCCAGCTGCCACGGGTTGCGGGCCGGCGGCGCGACCCGGCCCTCGGAGTAGAGCGAGCAGCCCAGCTCGGAGGTGGTCGTCTTGCCGAGGCTGACCAGCCCGCCGCCTTGATGAACCGGACCACGTCGGCGTCGACCGGGGGGACGAAGTCGACGAAGGCGGCCGAACCGAAGGTGGTGCGGACTCCGGCGGTGAGCGTCAGGTCCTTGATCGCGGTCGGCACACCGTGCAGCGGGCCGCGCCGCTCGACCGGGACCGCGTCGGCGGCGCGGGCGGCCTGCCGGGCGAGGTCCGCGGTGACGGTGACGAACGCGCCCACTGTGTCGCCGAGCGCCGCCACCCGCCGCAGGTGGTGCTCGACCAGGTCGACGCTGGACAGGTCTCCACTGGCGATCGCGGCGGCCTGCTCCAGCGCGGTCAGGTCGTGCGGCTCGGCCATCCCGCCATCCTGCCGGTCGCCGGCCTTTGGCGCAGCCGACACGCTCTGCCGTCCGGAAACGGACCAACCGGACCTCGGCGCAGTTCTACGCCACGCCTGCCCGCAAATCTTGGACAGTTTCCGTTAGGCGGGAACGGAAACTGTCCAAGATCTGGTCATGCCACGGGTGCGGCGCGCTTCATCCGCTCAGGAAGCGCAGGGCGTTGCGGGATTGGATCTTGTCGCGTTGGGTGTCGGTGAGGAAGTCGGCGTCGCGGACCACCGCACCGGCCGGGCGTTCGCCCAGCGGGTACGGGTAGTCGCTGCCGACCAGCACCCGGTCCTCCCCCAGGGTGTCCACCAGCAGCCGCAGCGCGGGCGGCGCGAAGACCACCGAGTCGACGCTGAACCGGTCGAGGTAGCTGCTCGGCGGCCCGGCGGACGCCCCCCGGACCAGGTCGCCACGGCGGTGCCAGGCGTTGTCGGCGCGGCCGAGCCAGAACGGGAAGCTGCCGCCGCCGTGCGCGAAACAGATCCGCAGCGTCTCGGGCACCCGGTCGAAGACGCCACCCAGGATCATCGCCAGCACCGACAGGTGCGTCTCGGCGGGCATGCCGGTGAGCCAGCGGGCCATCCAGCGGTCCAGTCGAGGCCCGCCCGGCATGTCCCACGGGTGGACGAAGACGGGTGCGCCCACCTCGGCGCAGTGCTGGAGGAAGGTGACCACACCGGCGTCGTCCAGGTCCCGGTCGCCGACGTGGTTGCCGATCTCCACGCCCACGTGCCCGGCGGCGAGGCTGCGGTCCAGCTCCGCGCAGGCGGCGTCCGGGTCCTGGAGCGGGACCTGGCAGAACGGGACCAGTCGGCCGCCACCGGCCGCGGTGACCTCCAGGGTCAGGTCGTTGAAGATCCGGGCCACCTTCACCGCCTGGTCGGCGGGGCGGTCGTAGCTGAAGAAAACCGGCGTTGGCGAGACCACCTGCACGTCCACGCCGTCGGCGTCCATGTCGGCCAGTCGGCGCGACGCGTCCCAGCACTCGGCGCCGACCGGGCGGAACTCCGTCTCCCCCACCATGATCATGGCGGCGCGCTCGGAGTCGACCCGCAACCACGGCCAGCCGGACCCACCGCACGCCGCGCCGAGGTCCGGCCACCCCTTCGGTACGACGTGCGTGTGCACGTCGACCACGCCTGCCGGCATCAGCCCCTGCCCGGATGCAGGGTGCCGCAGTTGGCGCAGGTCCGCGCCGCCTCGTCGGCGTAGAACGCCTGGAACACCGGCGGCAGGTCGGCGGCGATGTCGCGCACCTGCAACTCCACCTCGTGCACCTTGTGCCCGCACTCGGGGCAGTACCACTGGAAGGTCTCCAGCGTGCCCTCCTCACGGACCCGCTCGACGACCACACCGATCGAGCCGGCCTCCGGCCGCTGCGGCGAGTGCGGGGTGTTGCGCGGCAACATCCACATCTGACCCTCGCGCACGTGCACCGTACGCGGCCCCTCCGGGGTCACCAGGTTGATGTGCATGTTGCCCTTGACCTGGTAGAAGAACTCCTCGTACGGGTCGACGTGGAAATCGGTGCGCTGGTTGGGGCCGCCCACCACCATCACGATGAAGTCGTCCCCGCCGGGGAACATCTCCTTGTTCCCCACCGGCGGCTTCAACAGGTGCTGGTTGTCCGCGATCCAGCCCGGAAAGCTGAACGGCTCGGCGATCTCACTCACGACTGACCTCCCGAGGGAAGAAGGGCCACGGCCTGGATCTCGATGAGCAGATGCGGGTGCGGCAGCTGGTGCACCGCCACCGTCGTCCGGGTCGGCCCGGACGCGTCGAAGAACTCCGCCCACACCTCGTTGTAACCACCGAAGTCGTTCATGTTGACCAGGTACGACGTCACCTGGACAAGGTCGGTGAGGTCCGCGCCGACCGAGCGCAGCAGATCACCGATGTTCTCGATCACGGCCCGCGTCTGCGCCCGGATGTCGAGGTTCGTCGTACCGAACTCGTCCACCTCGACACCCGCGAAGCTGTTGTCCGGCCGCCGGGACGACGTACCGGAGACGAAGACGAACCCACCGGCGACCTTGACGTGCGGAAAAGCCCCACGCGGCGTGGCCTTCCCCGCCACCACCCGCGCGGTCACGACGACGCCCGCAGCGAGGCCGTGCCGAGCTTCTCGACGACGGCCCGCACGTGCGCACCCGGACGCAGCGGGACGGCGGCGGTGGCCGCGCCGGCCAGGAAGACCCAGCCGGACTCCAGCCGCACCCCGTGCCGACCGGCCAGCCTGATGCCCTCGTCGAGTGCGCGGCGCGGATCACCGAGGATCGCCGCCGTGGAGCCGACCTGCGCCACCCGCCCGTCGACCTCCAGCAGCACGCCCAGGTTGTCCAGCCCGGCCGGCACCGGCGACCACGGCCCGATCACGAACGCGGCGGCCGAGGTGTTGTCCGCGATGACGTCTGGCAGGGAGAACCGGAAGTCCGCGTACCGGGAGTCGATCAGCTCGATGGCCGGGGCGACCGCGCGGACCGCCGTGGCGAAGTCGCCTACCGGTTCGCCCGGCTCGGGCAGCCGGTCCAGCAGGAACGCCACCTCCGGCTCGACCCGGGGGTGGATGTACCCGGCCCGGTCCACGGCACCGCCGTCGGGCACCCGCATCGCGTCGGTGAGCCGCCCCCAGATCACCTCGTCCACGCCGACCTGGGCCATCTTCGCCCTGCTGGTCAGCCCCATCTTCAACCCGACCAGCCGCTCACCGGCGGTCAGCCGGCGTTGCAGCAACGCGGCCTGCACGGCGTACGCCGTGTCCACGTCGAGGCCGGTCTCGGCGGCGAGTTGCGGGATCGCGGTGGCCGTGCCGGCGGCCGTGCCCAGCTTCTCGGCGATCCCCGCGACGTCCGGTCCGATCATGACTGCTGCTCCTTGCCGGCCAGGTCGAGTGCGACGTCCACGATCATGTCCTCCTGGCCGCCGACCATCCGGCGTCGGCCCAGCTCGACGAGGATCGACCGGACATCCACGCCGTAGCGCGCGGAGGCCCGCTCGGCGTGCCGCAGGAAGCTGGAGTAAACCCCCGCGAACCCCAGGGAGAGCGTCTCCCGGTCCACCTGGACCGGCCGGTCCTGCACCGGGCGGACCAGGTCGTCGGCGGCGTCCATCAGCGCGAACACGTCGCAGCCGTGCTGCCAGCCGTGCAGCTCGGCGACCGCGACGAAGACCTCCAGCGGCGCGTTGCCGGCGCCCGCGCCCATCCCGGCCAGGGACGCGTCGACCCGGACGGTCCGGCCGGCCGGTGCGTCGAGCGGCCCGGCGCCGAGGATGCGGCCGTGCTCGACGGCGAGAACGCTGTTCGCCACCCCGAGCGACAGGTTGTGGTGGGCGTGGATGCCGATCTGCGTCTCCGGGGCGAGGCCCTGCCGGTACGCGTCGACCCGCTGCGCCACGTCGGACATCAGCAGCCGGCCACCGGAGTCGGTGACGTAGACGCAGTGCGCGCCGTACGACTCCATCAGTTTGGCCTGCTCGGCCAGCCCGGCCGGATCGTTCATGTGCGACATCATCAGGAACCCGGCCACGTCCATGCCGTTCTCCCGGGCCCAGGAGATGTGCTGGGCGGAGATGTCAGCCTCGGTGCAGTGGGTGGCGATCCGGACGCTGGTCACCCCGAGCGCCTTCGCCGCCTTCAGGTCGGCGATGGTGCCGATGCCGGGCAGCAGCAGGGTGGTCAGTTTCGCCGTGGTCAGCACCTCGGCGGCTGCCGCGATCCACTCGGCGTCGCTGGCCGCGCCGTGGCCGTAGTTGACGCTGGAACCGGCGAGCCCGTCGCCGTGCGCCACCTCGATCGCGGCCACCCCGGCGGCGTCCAGGGCGGCGGCGATGGTCCGCACCTGGTCGACGGTGTACTGGTGGGCGATGGCGTGCATGCCGTCGCGCAGTGTCACGTCCTGGATGTACAGGTCGGTCATGGCGCGGCCACCTCCGAGGAACGCAGGGCGACCAGCCGTTCGGCGGTGCGCAACGCGGCGGAGGTCATGATGTCCAGGTTGCCGGCGTACGCCGGCAGGTAGTGCCCGGCGCCGGAGACCTCCAGGAAGACCGACACCTGGAGGGCGGTGAGTCGCCGCCCGAGCGACGGCAGGTACGCCTCGACCCGGTCGAACTGCACGGCCTGCTTGAGCCGGTAGCCGGGGACATACTCCTGCACCGTCGCCACCATGTCGCTGACCGAGGCGGCGATGGCGGCGGTGTCGGCGTCCGCGTCCGGGCAGAGGCAGTAGACGGTGTCCCGCATCAGCAGCGGCGGGTCCGCCGGGTTCAGCACGATGATCGCCTTGCCCCGTTCGGCACCGCCGACCACCTCGATGGCCCGGGCGGTGGTCTCGGTGAACTCGTCGATGTTGGCCCGGGTGCCCGGACCCGCCGACTTCGACGCGATCGACGCGACGATCTCCCCGTACGCCACCGGGGTGACCCGGCGCACGGCGGCGACGATCGGCACCGTTGCCTGCCCGCCGCAGGTGACCATGTTGACGTTCGGCTCGTGCAGGTGCTCGTCGAGGTTGACCGGCGGCACCACGTACGGGCCGAGCGCGGCCGGGGTCAGGTCGACCACCGTGCGGCCGTGGGCGCGCAGCACCTCGTCGTGGTGTCGGTGCGCGCCCGCCGAGGTGGCGTCGAAGACCAGCTCGACGTCGGCGAACTCGGGCAGTGCGACCAGCCCGTCCACGCCGTCGGCGGTGGTGGCCACGCCGAGCCGGCGGGCCCGGGCCAGTCCGTCGGAGGCCGGGTCGATGCCGGCCATCGCCACCATCCGCAGGCTGCCGCTGAGCCGCAACACCTTGATCATCAGGTCGGTGCCGATGTTGCCGGAACCGAGCACCGCCACGCCGGTCACTGCGCCGCTGCTGTTCGCGACCGCGGGGCTCGTAAGCTCACTCCTCGCGCTCACTGGTTGCCTCCGTTGCTGAAACAGGTGCGTACCGAGCCGAGCCCGGAGATCCGGGCCTCGTACGCGGCCCCGGGAGTGACCGCCACCATCGGGCCGAGCGCACCGGAGAGCACCACGTCCCCGGCGCGCAGCGGGTCACCGGCGCGCGCGAGGGTGTCGGCCAGCCAGTGCAGGGCGTGCAGCGGGTTGCCCAGGCAGGCGGCGCCCGCGCCGACCGAGGCCGGCTCGCCCGCGTGCTCCAGCACCATCCCGCACAGGCGCAGGTCGACGTCAGCGAGCCGACGTGGCGTGGTGCCGAGCACGAAGAGCCCGCTGGAGGCGTTGTCGGCGACGGTGTCCACGATGGAGATGTCCCAGCCGGCGATCCGCGAGTCGACGATCTCGATCGCCGGCAGCACGTGGTCGACCGCGCGGATCAGGTCGACGGTGGTGAGCTGCGGGTTCGGCAGATCCTTGTCGAGCACGAACGCGATCTCCGCCTCGACCCGCGGCTGGAGCAGCCGGTCGATGGGCACCTCGACGCCGTCACCGACCGCCATCGCGTCGGTGAGCATGCCGAAGTCCGGCTGGAACACCCCGAAGGTCTCCTGCACCGCCCGGGAGGTCAACCCGATCTTCGCGCCGACCCGGCGATCGCCACGACCCTGCCAGGCCCGCGCCTGGAGCTGCTGCACCCGGTACGCGGACTCGACGTCCCCCTCCGGCAGCAGCCGCCCGCGCAGCGGAGGGCAGGGCTTGCCGGTGCTGCGGGCGTCGGCCAGCTCCCGGTTGGCGGCCTCGATGTCGGCTTCCATGTCCGCTCCTCGCTGCGGTGCGCTCATGACAGGTCCACGCAGACGTTGGTGAGTTCGGAGTAGAAGTTCAGCGAGTGCACGCCGCCCTCCCGACCGATGCCGGACGCCTTCACCCCGCCGAACGGGGTGCGCAGGTCCCGCAGGAACCAGGTGTTGACCCAGACGATGCCGGCGTCCAGCCGGGCGCCGGCCCGGTGCGCGACCCTCACGTCCCGGGTCCACACGGTCGCCGCCAGGCCGTACTCGGTGCCGTTGGCCAGCGCGTACGCCTCGTCCTCGGTGTCAAACGGGGCCACGTGCACCACCGGGCCGAAGATCTCCTCGCGGTTGGTGCGGGCGTCCGGGCCGAGCCCGGTGAGCACCGTCGGCTGCACGTACGACCCGCCGTCGCGGGCGTCGCCGAAGGTGGGCGTGCCGCCGCCGGTGAGCACCTCGGCGCCCTCGGAGCGGGCCAGCTGGTACGCGCCGAGCACCTTCGCCCGGTGCTGGTGCGAGATCAGCGGCATGGTGGCGGTGGCTTCGTCGGTCGGCCAGCCGTACGCCAACTCGCCGGCCCGCTTGGCCAGCCGGGCGGTGAACTCCTCGAAGACCGGGCGCTGCACGTAGATGCGTTCGGTGCAGAGGCACACCTGCCCGCCGTTGGTGAAGCTGGACCGCACCGACCCGGCCACCGCGGCGTCCAGGTCGGCGTCGGCGAAGACCAGGCCGGCGTTCTTGCCGCCCAGCTCGAAGCTGACCGCCTTCACCCCGTCGGCGGCGGCGCGCATGATCGCGCCGCCGGTGGCCGACTCGCCGGTGAAGGTGATCGCGTCGACGCCGGGGTGGCGGGTGAGGTGTTCGCCGGCCGAGTCGGGTCCGAAGCCGTGCACCAGGTTGAACACCCCGGCCGGTACGCCGGCGGCGGCCATCACCTCGGCGAGCAGCGTCGCCGAGGCGGGTGTCTCCTCGCTGGGCTTGACCACCACGGCGTTACCGCAGGCCAGCGCCGGAGCCACCTTCCAGGTGAGCAGCAGCAGCGGCAGGTTCCACGGCACGATGACCGCGACCACGCCGACCGGCTTGCGCAGCGCGTAGTTGAGCGCGCGCCCCCCGGTCGGGGTGACTGTCGTGAACGACTCCGTCGGCGCGGTCGCCACGATCTCCGCGAACGCCCGGAAGTTCGCCGCACCGCGCGGAATGTCGAGCGTGCGGGCCTGGGCGATGGACTTGCCGGTGTCGGCGACCTCGGCGGTGACCAGGTCGTCGAAGCGGTGTTCCAGCTCGTCGGCGACCCGGCGCAGCACCTCGGCGCGTTCCCGTTCGCCCATCCGGCCCCACGGCCCGCGCAGCGCCGCCCGGGCGGCGGCCACCGCGTCGTCCACTGTGGACCGCGATGCCTCGTCCACCTCGAAGACCTGCTCCCCGGTGACCGGGCTGGCCTTGGCGAAGGTTGTTCCGCCGTCGACGAACTCGCCGGCGACGAAGTTGCGCAACCGGTGCGGGCCGTTCGGCGCGTGGCCGGCCATCAGTCGCAAATCCCAGCTGCCGGTCATCCGCGCCTCCCTCGGCTCAGTACCGCCCCGACCGCACCGACCAGCAACAACGCGGCCCCGCCGACGATCGCGCCGAGCACCCGGTGCTGTCGGCGCACCCGGCGGCGAACCTCGGCGTACGGGGTGGTGGAGAACGACACCAGCTCGTACTGGGAAACGTACCGGCCGGGCAGGGCCCGTTCCAGTGCGTGCTCGACCCGCCGCCGGGTCTGGAAGACCGGGGAGGCGACCCTGTCCCGCATCTCCACGAAGTTGGTCAGCGCCATCGTCGCGATGGCCTCGGCGTTCTCCTGCCGGCGACGCTGGAACAGCGGCAGCGCCGTCGACCAGTCGTCGGCGCACTCGTCGAGGCAACGGTCCAGCTCGACCACGTCCTCGAAGGCGCAGTTGGCGCCCTGTCCGTAGAACGGCACGATGGCGTGCGCGGCGTCGCCGAGCAGGCCGATCCTCCCGTTGGCCTGCCAGGGAGTGCAGCGCACAGTGCCGAGCACGCCCACCGGGTTGTGCTGGTAGTCGTCGACGAGGTTCGGGGTCAGCGGAACCACGTCCGGGTAGTGCGTGGCGAAGTGCTGTTCGATCTCCGCCGGGCCGGTCAGCGAGGCGAAGCTGCCGGCACCGTCGTTGGGCCAGAACAGCGTGCAGGTGAAGGAGCGGTCCCGGTTCGGCAGCGCGATCATCATCGAGGTGCCGCGCGGCCAGATGTGCAGGGCGTCCGGATCCAGGGCGAAGTCCCCGCCCAGCGGCGGAATCGTCAGCTCCTTGTAGCCGTAGTCGAGGAAGTCCACGCTCTCGTCCAGCAGCCCGTACCCGCGCAGTTGCCCGCGCACCGCGGAGCCGGCGCCGTCGGCACCCAGCACGACCGACGCGTTGGCCGCGACCGGGCCGTGCGGCGTCTCGAAGCCCAGCGTGCCGTCGGTCGGGTCGAGACCGACCAGCCGGTGGTCGAAGACGACCCGCACCCCGGGCAGCGCGGCGGCCTCGTCCAGCAGGGCGTTGTTCAGCGCACCCCGGCTGATCGAGTTGATCGCCCGGTCGCCGGCCGCGCTGTACGACTGGAACTGCTGCTCGCCCTCGACCGGGTGGATCATCCGGCCGCGCATCGGCAGCGCGTCGGTCATCACCTGCTCGGCCAGCCCGATCCGGCGCAACGCGTCCAGGCCGCGCTCGGAGAGCGCCAGGTTGATCGAGCGGCCCCGCTCGGCGGTGCCGGTACGCGGGTCGGAGCGGCGTTCGTAGAGGACCACCGGGTAGCCCCGCCGGGCCAGGAAGCAGGCCGCGAGACAGCCGGCCAGGCCGGCACCGATGATGGCGATCTCGTCGCGCCGGGCCGTCACGGGTTCACCCGGCCGACAGTTGCGGCGAGCGCGGCAGCGGCCCGCCAGCAGTCCAGGTAGCTGGAGTAGAGCGGCACCGGGGCGAACCGGATGACGTCCGGTTCGCGGGCGTCGGCGATGACGCCGTGTTCGTACCGTAGCCGTTTGGTCAGCTCGGCGGCGCTGCCGGCGCCGATGCGCACCGAGAGTTGGCAGCCCCGCCGGTCCGGGTCGCGCGGGGTGACCACGCGCAGCGGCCGGTCGGCGACGACCTGGTCCAGCAGCGACTCCAGCCAGCCGGTCAGCCGCAGGCTGCGGGCGCGCAACGTCGGCATGCCGACCGCGTCGAACAGCTCCAGCGAGGTACGCACCGGGCCCATCGCGAAGATCGGCGGGTTGGAGATCTGCCAGGCCTCCACTGTGGCCGGTGGGCGGGACACCGGTGTCATCTCGAACCGGGTGGCCGCCGCCGTGCTCCACCACCCCTCGAAGCGGGGCAGGTCGGGGTCGCCGAGGTGCCGCTCGTGCACGAAGACACCGGCCAGCGCGCCGGGGCCTGCATTCAGGTATTTGTAGGAGCACCACGCGGCGAAGTCGACGTCCCAGTCGTGCAGGGCCAGCGGCACGTTGCCGACCGCGTGGGCCAGGTCCCAGCCGACCACCGCGCCGACCGCCCGGCCGCCGCCGTGATCGCCGGAATGTCCAGCAGCTCGCCGGTGAGGTAGTTGACCCCGCCGAGCAGCAGCAGGGCCACCCGGTCGCCCTCGGCGGCCAGGTAGTCGGTTACGTCCTCGGTGCGCAGGACGTCCTCCCCCGCGCGCGGACGCAACCGGATCACTGTGTCGTCCGGGTCCAGGCCGTGGAACCGGGCCTGGCTGCGCACCGCGTAGCTGTCCGAGGGGAACGCGCCGTCCTCGATCACGATCCGGGTGCGGGCACCGGCCGGACGGTAGAAACTGACCATCAGCAGGTGCAGGTTGACCGTGAGGGAGTTCATCACCACGGTCTCCGCCGGAAGGCCGCCGACCAGTCGCGCGGCCGGCGCGGTCAACAACTCGTGGTACGGCAGCCAGGCGCGCTCCGCCTCCAGGTGCCCCTCGACACCGAGCCGCCCCCAGGCGTCCAGGTCGGCCAGGAGCTCGTCCCGGGTGGCCCGGGGTTGCAGACCGAGCGAGTTGCCGGCGAGGTACGCAGCCTCGGGGTGGTCGCCACCGTCGGCGGGCGGCACGTGGAACAGGTGCCGGTGGCCCGGGTCAACCTCGTCGAGGCGATGCGCCTCTCGTTCAGGGGTGTGCATGTCTCGCTCTCCGGTCACATCGCGGTACGGGCCGACCACAGCTCGGGGAAGACCACCCGGGCCATGCTGCGCTGCAACCATGCCAGGCCGGCGGAGCCCCCGCTGCCGACCTTCGCGCCCATCGTCCGCTGCACCGCCTTGACGTGGTTCCAGCGCCAGTCGCCGAACTCCTCGGCCACCGCGCTCAGCGCCTCGCCGAGCAGTCGCAGGTGGTTGTCCGGGGCGGCGTCGTCGTAGATCCGCACCCAGGCCGCCTCGACCGACGGATGCGGGTCGTGCTCGACGGCCACGTCCCGGTCGAGCAGCTCGGCGGGGAGGTCGAAGCCGCGCCGGGCGAGCAGCGCGAGGACGTCGTCCCAGAGGCTCGGTGCGGCCAGGGCGGCGCTCAGCGCGGCGTGCACCTCGGCCTGCCGGCGGAACGGGCGGATCAGCGTCGGATCGCGCAGGCCGAGGAGGAACTCCAACTGCCGGTACATGGCCGACTGGAAGCCGGAGGCCTCGCCGAGCAGGTTGCGGAACCGGTTGAAGTCGGCCGGGCTCATCCAGCGCAGGCCCTGCCAGGCGGCGTTGAGCCCCTCCAGGTGCAGCTTGGCTCGGCGCAGTGGGGCCAACGCGCCCAGATCTGGTCGGCGCGGACCAGCCGCTGGGTCTCCCGCAGCTCGTGGCAGGTCAACCCGAAGTACAGCTCCATGATCTGGCTGACCATCAGGAAGGACATCTCGCCCGGGTCGCTGCTGAGCGGATGCTGCATCTTGTGCAGCGCACTGGCCTGCACGTACGCGTCGTACGGCACCATGTCGGCGAACTCGAGCGTCGGCTCGCCGCCGGTGCGCGCGGCCTGGGCAGCGCGCTGTTTCGGGGTCACCGGTCGCACTGTGGCGGGGCGGTTCGGCGCCCGCCGCTCCGTCTGGTCCACCATCTCGTCTCCTCCCCCGGACTGGCCGACGTCATGATCCCGCGCTCGGATCGGCCTACGGAATGCCGAATCAACGGCTCTCGGCGGCTTCTCCTGCCGAACCGAAGGCAACTGGGCGAATCTGGTTCACGAAAGTAAGGTCTGAGCGTGGACGACATGGACTGGGCGCTGCTGCGCGAGTTGCAGGCCGATGCGCGGCTCTCCTTCAGCGAGTTGTCCCGGCGGGTGCACCTCTCGCCGCCGTCGGTAGCGGAGCGGGTGCGCCGCCTGGAGGAGGCCGGCGTCATCACCGGCTACCACGCCCATGTCGACCTGAGTCGCGCCGGCCGTACCGTGCTGGCGCTGATCCGGATGTCCTGCTACGGCGCGCGCTGCATCCTGCACGACCCGGCGGTGGCCGACTGGCCGGAGATCCTGGAGATCCACCGGATCACCGGTGACGCGTGCAGCATGCTGAAGGTGGCCGCCGGCTCGATCGGCGCGTTCGAGGGGGTCATCGACCGGCTCGCCCCGTACGGCCAGCCGTCGAGCACGATGGTGCTCTCCTCCCCGCTGGGCTGGCAGCCCATCGCTCGCCTCCCGGTCACCCGGACCGCCCCCCACCAGCGCTGACCCGCCCACCTGCCCGCCTGCGGGTTTGCCCCCGAGCCAGCGGGAAAGCAGCGCGCGTGCCCAGGGGAGGGTTCCGGCGGTCGTCGCCGGTTGGGGGGAAATCATGCAGGGAATCCGCACGGTCAACCGCGCGCTCTCGTCCGCACTGGCACTGGTGGGGCTGGTCGGGGCGTTCATCCTGTTGTCGGTCGCACCGGCCCGCGCGGGCGACAACACCTTCGTCGAGGTGACACCGAACAGCGCCCAGGCCGGCAGCCGGGTCACCATCAAGGCGAGCTGCGACAACGACAACAACAACCGGCAGTCAAACGTGCACTCGGACGCCTTCGGGCACGTGATGCTCAGACCGGACAGGGGTTTCCTGACCGGACAGGTCACCATTCCGGGCGACAAGCAGGCCGGTGAGTACCCGGTCGACCTGCGCTGCGGACGCCTTCGGGCACGTGATGCTCAGACCGGACAGGGGTTTCCTGACCGGACAGGTCACCATTCCGGGCGACAAGCAGGCCGGTGAGTACCCGGTCG
>NZ_JAEVHL010000130.1 GCF_016803395.1 Micromonospora tarensis
GCGGCGGAGCTGCGGGCCGCCGAGCCGGCCCGCCGAGCGGCGTACCCCGGAGGCGGCGACCCCGGCTGGGCGGGACACCGGCGAGGTCCGGGCGGCCGAACCGTCGGCGGTCGTCCGTCCGCCCGCTAATCGGGCCGAGGCCACACCGGCAGCGCCCGAGCAGCGGACCGGCACTGACATCACGCGTCGTCGCCGGTCGAACGCCCCGCACCGGGGTCGCGCGACGGTCGAGGAGCCCGGCTCGGTCTCGGCGGTGCCGGCCGGCGCCGCGACCGGCAGCCCGGCGACGCTCGGCACCTCGTACTCCGGTGGTCAGGTGACCACAACGGAGTCGGCGCCGTCCCGGCCGCTGGACACCGGTGGCGCGCCGGGGCCCCGGGTGGTGATCGACCACGTGCAGGTCAGCACCTTCGGCCTGGACGCGCATGTGGAGGTTCGGCTGCTGGCCGGCGGGGAGAGCGCCGCCGGGTACGCCACCGGGCCGGCGGTGGACGGTTACGTGCTGCGGCTCTGCGCGGTGGCGGCGGCCGCCGCGGTGGACGAGTTGCTGCGCGGCTCCGACAAGGGCGAACGCGGGCGGTGCTTCGTCGAACACGCGGCGGTGGTGCCGTTCGGCAACTGTGAGGTGGCCACCGTGGTGGCGCTGCTCGTCTGCGAGGGCTGGGTCGAGCAACTGGCCGGGTCGGCGCTGGTCGCCGGTGATCCGCGTCAGGCGGTGGTCCGGGCGACGCTGGCGGCGGTGAACCGTCGGCTGGAGGCGCTGCTGTCCTAAGTGGTCCGAGGCAGACTGGGACGATGAGACGTGCCACGCTCTGGCCGGACCACCTCCTCCCCGACGACCGTGTCCCGCCGCCGTGGCCGGGCCGGGAGGTTCGCCTCGACGGTCTGGTCACGTACGTGCGGGACACTCCGGCCACCGCCGCCGGCGCGGAGCCGGCGCTGTACGTGCACGGGCTGGGCGGGTCGTCGCAGAACTGGACCGACCTGGCCGGGCTGCTCGCCGACCGGCTGGACGGTCAGGCCATCGACCTGCCCGGCTTCGGTCGCAGTGAACCGGGTCGCCGTTACACGATCACGGCCTTCGCGGATCTTGTCGTCCGTTGGATCGAGCACTCCGGTCGGGGGCCGGTGCACCTGTTCGGCAACTCGCTGGGCGGGGCGGTCGCGGTCCAGGTCGCGGGGCTCCGGCCGGACCTGGTCCGGACCCTCACCCTGATCTCCCCGGCGTTGCCGTTCCTCGACTTCCGGCGCTCGTTGCAGGGGCGGATGCTGCCGGTGCTCGCCATCCCGATGGGGGAGCGGCTGGTCGCCCGGCGGCTCACCCAGCTGGCTCCCGAGGTGATGGCCGAGCAGGTGTTGGCGGCCTGTGTCGCCGACCTCAGCCGGATCTGTGCCCAGCGCCGGGCCGAGGCGCTGGAGGAGATCCGGGTGCGGTACGAGGCCGAGCACTACGCGGCCGCGTACGTCCGGACGTTCCGTGGGCTGGTCTCCAGCTTCCTGCGGTCGTACCTGCCGGGGTCGGGTTCGCTGTGGCGTCTCGCCGCGGCGGTCCGCGCGCCGACGCTGGTGGTGGCTGGCCGGCAGGACCGTCTGGTCGACGTCCGGGTAGCGCCGCAGACCGCCCGGGCCATCCCGGACAGCCGATTGATGATGCTCGACGGCGTCGGTCATGTCGCGCAGTTGGAGGTTCCCCGCCTGGTTGCCCGGGCGGTGGTCGGTCTGCTCGCCGAAACGGGGGAGACCGTCGGGCGGTCCGATCTGGCAGGCTGACCTGGATGCCCAGCTCAGCCCGGCGCCCCGGTCGCCGTCGGCGACGTTTCGCACTGCTCGCCCAACTGGTGGCGGTGGTGCTGGCCGTCGTCGCGGCGGTGACCGTGATCGCCGAGGGGCCGGGTGGGCGTCCCGGTGCCGACCGGTTGGCCGCAGGGGAGATTCCCCCGCTGCTGGCCGCGCCGCTGCCGCCGTCGGCCGCCCCCACGCCCTCCGACCCGGTCCCGTCCAGCCCGCCTCCGGTGCTGCGGATGCCGGGCGCGGTCCCGACCGTCGGCACCGGACGGTTCGGTCATGACGCCCGGTCCGGTCCGGTGCTGGGCCGCGCCGGTGCGCTGCGGCGGTACCGGGTCGCGGTGGAGACCGGCAGCAGCGAGGGGGCCGCCGGTTTCGCGCAGGTGGTCCAGGCGGCGCTGGCCGGGCCGGGCAGCTGGATCGACAGCGGTCGGTTACGGCTACAGCAGGTGCCGGGGGACGCGCCGCGCGACTTCACCGTCTATCTGGCCACCGCCAGCACGGCGGGTCGGATGTGCGCCGCCGGTGGAGTGGACATCCGGGTCGGCGGTCGCCCGTACACGTCGTGTCGGGCGCCCGGTCAGGTGATCATCAACTTGGACCGGTGGCGGCTGTCCGTGCCGCACTTCGTGTCGGCCGGCGTGCCGCTGGATGTCTACCGGACGTACGTGGTCAACCACGAGGTCGGGCACCAGCTCGGGCACCGGCACGAGCGCTGCCCGGGCGCGGGTCGACCGGCGCCGGTGATGATGCAGCAGACGCTCTTCCTCAACGGGTGTCGGGCCAACCCGTGGCCGTACCTGGCCGGGCGGCGTTACACCGGCCCGGCCCGCTGAGCCGGTCGGCCGACACGCCGAGCGTCCCCCGCCATCAGGCGTCTTGCGGCAATAGCAGTAAAAAACGGAGAAATGCCCGAATAATCTGGCAGGCTCGACGTCATGACGCCGTCGTCCCCTTACGGCCCGGACCAGCCGACCGACCCATCAGGTCGGTCGGCGTACGGCGGCGCGCGTCCGCTTGTGGCCCGGATGTACCGGCGACGTCGCCGCAGCCTGCTGCTCGGCCTGCTCGTGCTCGCCGTCGGGATCGCCGTGCCGCTGAGTCGGGGCGGCGAGCCACCGGTTGAGACACCTGTCGTCACCACCGAGGGCGGGATGGGGCGCGGCGGTGGGGTGGAGCACCTCGCGCCCACCAGCTACCCGTCGGTGGGCGCGGGGCGCTTCACCGCTGCCCACGGTGAAACAGCTGTGCACGGTACGGGCGGGCCGGTGCGCCGCTACCGGGTCGTCGTCGAACGCGGCACCGGTCAGGACGCCGCCGCCTTCGCCGCCAGGGTGGATGAGGTGCTGACCGACCCGCGCAGTTGGATCGCCTCCGACGAGCTGCGGGTGCAGCGGGTGGCCGACGCCGAGGCCGCCGACTTCACCATCTACCTGGCCACCCCGGTCACCTCCGAGCGGATGTGCGCCGAGGGCGGGTTGACCACCGAGCGCTACACCTCCTGCCGGCTTCCCGGTCAGGTCATCATCAACCTGGCCCGCTGGATGGAGGCGGTTCCGGACTACGGCGCCTCGCTGGACACCTACCGGACGTACGTCATCAACCACGAGGTGGGCCACGAGTTCGGCGAGGAGCACGAGGCCTGCCCCGGCCCGGGAGAGCCCGCCCCGGTGATGCAGCAGCAGACGTACGGCCTGCGCGGTTGTGTGGCCAACGCCTGGCCCTACCTCGACGGCCGTCGCTACGCGGGGGACATCGTCCCCTGATCAGAGCGGGTCGGCGGTTATTCCCGCTCCCGCATAGCGGACCACGTGTCGTCCCTCATGGCCGAGCGGGTCTTCCCCGAGCGACAATGGCGCGGTTCACACCGCCGATCCCGGGGAGTCCACCGTGTCGTTGCCCCCGCTCGTCGAGCCCGCCGCCGAGCTGACCGTTGACGAGATCCGCCGCTACTCACGTCACCTGATCATTCCGGACGTCGGGGTGACCGGGCAGAAGCGGTTGAAGAACGCCCGGGTGCTCTGTGTCGGCGCCGGTGGCCTCGGGTCGCCCGCCCTGCTGTACCTCGCCGCGGCCGGAGTCGGCACGCTCGGCATCATCGACTTCGACACCGTCGACGAGTCCAACCTCCAGCGCCAGGTCATCCACGGGGTGTCCGACGTCGGCCGGTCCAAGGCCGAATCCGCCGCCGCGTCGATCCGCGAGATCAACCCGCTGGTCGACGTGGAGATCCACAACACCGCGCTGGACCGGGAGAACGTCCGCGAGATCTTCGCCCAGTACGACCTGATCGTCGACGGCACCGACAACTTCGCCACCCGCTACATGGTCAACGACGCGGCCGTGCTGCTCGGCAAGCCGTACGTCTGGGGCTCGATCTACCGCTTCGACGGCCAGGCGTCGGTCTTCTGGGCCGAGCACGGCCCCTGCTACCGCTGCCTCTACCCGGAGCCGCCGCCGCCCGGCATGGTCCCCTCCTGCGCCGAGGGCGGCGTGCTCGGCGTGCTCTGCGCGTCGATCGGCTCGATCCAGGTGAACGAGGCGATCAAGCTGCTCACCGGCATCGGTGAGCCGCTGGTCGGCCGCCTGATGGTCTACGACGCCCTGGAGATGGAATACCGCAAGATCAAGGTCCGCAAGGACCCGAACTGCGCGCTCTGCGGCGAGAATCCGACCGTCACCGACCTGCTGGAAGACTACGAGGACTTCTGCGGCGCGGTCTCCGAGGAGGCGCAGGAGGCGACCCTCAACTCGACCATCACCGCGCTGGAGCTCAAGGAGTGGCAGGACGCCGGGAAGGACATCTTCCTGGTCGACGTGCGGGAGCCAGCCGAGTACGAGATCGTCCGGATCCCGGGCGCCACCCTGATCCCCAAGGGCGACATCATCTCCGGCGAGGCCCTCGCGACGCTGCCGCAGGACCGGCAGGTCGTGCTGCACTGCAAGTCCGGCGTCCGCTCCGCGGAGGCGCTCGCCGCGTTGAAGGCGGCCGGGTTCAAGGACGCCGTGCACGTGCAGGGCGGCGTGCTCTCCTGGATCAAGCAGGTCGACCCGTCGCTGCCCGCGTACTGACCGGCCGTGCCGGGGCGGCCCACACCGCCGCCCCGGCGAATCGACGCAGATAACGCCGAGCAGGCTGGCGGCCGGAGCGACGCAGCCAGGTCGGGCTGGCCGATTCTCCGAGGCGGCATCGCGTCTGCGCAGGTAGCGTCTCCGCCGTGGTCGATTTGGAAGCCGCGATCGGGTTCGTGGTGGCGCATGGCGACGCGGTGGAACGTGCCCGCCTCTCCTGGCTCCGCAACGGCACCGTCGTGCCCGCCGAGTTGCTGGAGACGGCAGAGGTCGGTCAGTCCTCCGACGGCGGCTGGCCGGCCACCTGGGGCGGCGAGGTCGCCTCGATCGACGCCACCTGCTTCCGCCTCGCCGAGCTGGACGACCTGGGCGCGCTCGGTCGCCCCGCCGCCCGCCGCGCCCTGGACTGGCTGGCGTCCCGGCAGCAGGCCGACGGCGGCTGGGAAGAGGACGCGTCGTTGGCCGACTCGGCGCCGGAGTGGGCCCGACCCGGCGACCCCGAGGCCGGGTTCCTCGCCTCGGCCAACGCCGGCTTCTGGCTCACCGTCGCCGGCCTGGACGCCCGGGCCTCGGGTCCGCTCGACCACCGGGTCGGCGGGGCGTACGCGGGGGTGGTGCAGGCGGCGGCCCACTCGCTCGCCGCGCGGCTGAACCCGGACGGCAGTTGGCCGTCGTTCCTCGCGACCGGCTGGCTGAGCGCGGCCGTGCTGCACCGGCAGGAGATGTTCCAGGAGTCGGCGCGGATCCAGGTGGTGCTCGCCGACCGGATGCCGAAGATGTCCCCCGGCAACGTGGCGTGGTTGGCGGCCACGCTGCGCCGGGCCGCGTCGACCCGCAGGACTGGATCATGGTGCGGGCGCTCCGCCGGCTGACCGAGACCCAACGCAGCGACGGCGGTTGGGAGAGCGACGACGGTCACCAGTTCGACGTGCACACCACGCTGGCGGCGATCCGGGCGGCCCGGCCCGCGCCGCCCGGCTGAGCGACGCCCCTAGCGCAGGTGCCCGTCCCCGGTGACGACGTACTTGGTGCTGGTCAGCTCGGGCAGGCCCATCGGCCCCCGGGCGTGCAGTTTCTGGGTGGAGATGCCGATCTCCGCGCCGAAGCCGAACTCGCCTCCGTCGGTGAACCGGGTCGACGCGTTCACCATCACCGCCGCCGCGTCCACCCGGGCGACGAACTCGCGCGCGGCGCTCGTCGAGTCGGTGATGATCGCCTCGGTGTGCCCGGTGCCGAAGCGGCGGATGTGCGCGACCGCCGCGTCCAGCGAGTCGACCACCGCCACCGAGATGTCGGCGGAGAGGTATTCGGTGGCGTAGTCCTCCTCGGTGGCCGGGACCACGGCGGCGGAGTGGGCGGCCACCTCGGGGGAGCCGTGCACTGTCACCCCGGCCTCGGCGAACGCGGCCAGCACCGGCGGCAGGAACGCGTCGGCGATGCCCGCGTGCACCAGCAGCGACTCGGCGGTGTTGCAGGTGGAGAGGCGTTGGGTCTTGGCGTTCAGCGTCACCGCGACGGCCTTGGCCAGGTCGGCGGCGGCGTCGACGTAGACGTGGCAGTTGCCCACCCCGGTCTCGATCACCGGCACTGTCGACTCCTCGACCACGGTGCGGATCAGCGACGCGCCACCGCGCGGGATGAGCACGTCGACCAGCCCCCGCGCGCGCATCAGCTCCTTGACCGAGTCGCGGGAGCTGGCGTCGAGCAGTTGCACAGTGTCGGCCGGCAGCCCGGTCTCGGCCACGGCGTCGCGCAGCACCGCGACCAGCGCGGCGTTGGAGTGCGCGGCCGACGACGACCCGCGCAGCAGCGCCGCGTTGCCGGACTTGAGGCAGATCCCGGCGGCGTCCACCGTCACGTTGGGTCGCGCCTCGTAGATGATGCCGACCACCCCGAACGGCACCCGGATCTGGCGCAGCTCCAGCCCGTTGGGCAGGGTGGAGCCGCGGACCACCTCACCGACCGGGTCGGGCAGCGCGGCCATCTCGCGCAGCGCCTCGGCGATGCCGGCCACCCGGCACGCGTCGAGCGCGAGCCGGTCCAGCACGGCCGCGGTCAGTCCGGCTTCGCGGCCGGCCGCCAGGTCGGTCTCGTTCGCGGCCAGGATCTCCGGGGTACGCGCCAGCAGCGCGTCGGCCATCGCCAGCAGCGCGGCGTCCTTGGCGGTACGCGTGGCCACTGCCAACTCGGCGGCGGCGTCCCGCGCCCGCCGTGCCTGCTCGACGACGCTCATCGATCACTCCTCGGTTGGGAAAGGGCCCCTGCTCACAGCAGTACGAGGTCGTCGCGGTGGACGACCTCCCGTTCGTACGCCGGGCCGAGCGCCGCGGCGAGTTCGGACGTGGAGCGGCCGAGCAGCCCGGGTAGCTCCACCGCGTCGTAGTTGACCAGCCCTCGGGCGACCGACGCCCCGGCGGTGTCCACCAGGTCCACCGGGTCGCCGGCGGTGAAGGTGCCGTCGACGGCGGTGATGCCGGCCGGCAGCAGCGACTTGCGCCGCCCGACGACGGCCGCGACCGCGCCCGGGTCGAGGTGCAGCCGCCCCCGGGGCGAGGTGGCGTGGGCCAGCCAGAACAGCCGGGCCGTCGGGCGTTGCCGCTGAGGATGGAAGAACGTGCCGACCGGTTCGCCGGCCAGCGCCGGGGTGGCCAGGTCGGCGGCGGTGAGCACCACCGGAATGCCGAAGCCGGTGGCGATCCGGGCGGCCTCGACCTTGGTCACCATGCCGCCGGTGCCGACGCCGGACCGGCCGGCCCCGCCGATGGTGATACCGGCGAGGTCCGCGTCGTCGCGCACCTCGGCGATCCGGCTGGAGCGCGGGTTGGTGGGGTCGCCGGTCCAGAGCGCGTCCACGTCGGAGAGGAGCACCAGCAGGTCGGCGTGCACCAGCGCGGCCACCAGGGCGGCCAGCCGATCGTTGTCACCGAACCGGATCTCCTGGGTGGCCACCGTGTCGTTCTCGTTGACGATCGGCACCGCCCGCAGGTCGAGCAGCTTGCGCAGCGTGCGGTACGCGTTGCGGTAGTGCGCCCGCCGGGTCACGTCGTCGACGGTGAGCAGCACCTGCCCGACGGTGCGGCCGTGTCGGGCGAAGCTGGCCGCGTACCGGCCGATCAGCAGGCCCTGCCCGACGCTGGCGGCGGCCTGCTGGGTGGCCAGGTCGCGCGGGCGTCGGGCCAGCCCGAGCGGGGCGAGACCGGCGGCGATCGCGCCCGAGGAGACCAGCACCACCTCGCGCCCTTCGGCGGTGAGTCGGCCGAGGGTGTCGACAAGCGTGTCGACGCGCTCGTCGGCCAGCCCGCCGGTGGCGGTGGTCAACGAGGAGGATCCGATCTTGACGACGACCCGGCGGGCCGACGTGACTGCGTCGCGCACCCGACCATTCTGCGTGGTCACGGCGGGACCTCCCGGCGGCGTTCCCATATGGTGGCGGATTGTGACACCTGACGAGTACGTCGAGGCGGTGCTCGACCTGGTCGAGCGGATCCCGGAGGGCCGGGTGATGTCGTACGGCGGGGTGGCCGACGCGCTGGCCGAGCGCTCGGGTCGCACCTCGGCCCGACTGGTGGGCAACATCATGGCCCGGCACGGCGGTTCGGTGCCCTGGCACCGGGTGGTGACGGCGGGTGGCCGGCTGCCGCCGGGGCACGAGCGGGAGGCGCGGGCCCGGCTGCGCTCGGAGGGGGTGCCGTTGCGCGGCGAGGGCGTCGACATCGCGGCGGCCGGCTGGTCACCGGATGAGGGGATGTGACCTCCGGCATAACGTGAGTAACATTCGGGCCCATGACGACGCCGCCGGGCACCGGCAGGTCAGCCGACGGCTCGCTGCCCCGATCGGTGCACGCCGGCTACGCGCTCGGCTCACTGGCGACCGGCGCGTTCGGCACCGTCCCCGGTCTGCTGTTGCTGCCCTACCTGACCGACACGCTCGGGGTGACCGCCGGCCTGGCCGCGCTGCTGGTGCTGCTACCCAAGGCCTGGGACGTGCTGGTCAACCCGGTCGCCGGGCGGATCTCCGACCGCACCCGGTCGCGCTGGGGCGCCCGCCGGCCGTACCTGCTCGCCGCCGGCCTCGCGCTCGCGGTGCTGTTCGCGTCGATCTTCGCCGCGCCGTTCGGCAACGGTTCGGCCGCCGCGGTGTACGTGGCGATCGCCTTCCTCGCCACCGCCACCGCGTTCGCCTTCTTCCAGGTGCCGTACGTGGCGATGCCGGCGGAGCTGACCGCGGACCACGCCGAGCGCACCCGGTTGATGACCTGGCGGATCGCGGTGCTGGCGCTGGCCATCCTGGTCTCCGGCGCGGTCGCGCCGCTGGTGGTGAGCGCCGGTGGGGACGGGCTGGCCGGACACCGGTGGATGGGGCTGTTCGTGGCGGCGCTGATCGCCCTCGGCGCCCTCGGCGCGTTCCTCGGCACCCGGTCCGCGCCGACCGGCACGGTGGGCGAGAGCGAGCCGACCCTGCGCGCCCAACTCGCGGTGGCCGGCGCCAACCGCCCGTTCCGGGCGCTGCTGATCTGCTTCGTGGTGCAGTCCGCCGGGGTGGCCACGATCCTGGCCGGGGTCAACTACTTCGCCGGGCAGATCCTGCGCGACGAACAGAGCGGGCCGACAGTGCTCTTCGTCTGCTTCGTCGGGCCGGCGCTGCTGGTGATGCCGATCTGGACCCGGGTCGGCGCCCGGGTGGGCAAGCGGAAAGCGCTGGTCGTGGCCTCGCTGATCCTCGCCGTCGGGGCGCTCGCCCTGGTCGCCGCGTCGGTGCTGCCGCCGGTCGTGGTCTACCTCCTGGTCGCGCTGATCGGCGTGGGCTACGCCGGGCAGCAGGTCTTCGCGCTGGCGATGCTGCCGGACTGCATCGCGGACGAGACGGCACGTACCGGTCGACGCCAGGCCGGCGTCTTCACCGGGCTGTGGACCGCCGGGGAGACCCTCGGACTGGCGCTCGGCCCGGGCATCTACGGGCTGGTACTCCAGCTCTCCGGCTACGTGTCCTCGGAGACCGGGTCGGCAGCCGCCCAGTCCGACCCGGCACGCCTGGGCGTGCTGCTGGGCTTCACGCTGATCCCGGCCCTGCTGATCGCGCCGCCGATCCTCCTCCTCCGCCAATACACCCTCAGCCCGCCCACCGGTCGGGTCGACGATCACGTTGCCCGGGGGAACGAAGGCCACAACCGTCACGAGAAGGGCGCCATCACTTCATGATCGACGAGAGCAGCGTTGCGGCGGGGGCGCTCGCCGCCACCGGGATACCCGCCGAGCAGGTGCTGGCCGAGGTTCGTCAGCTGCGCGGCGCGGACCGCCCCACCCACGGCGGTCGGCTGTTCGCGTACGTCTACGACCCGGCGGTGGCCGGGCTGGACGACCTCACCGCCGCCGCCCACGCCGAGAGCGCCCACGTCAACGGGTTGGACCCGACCGCGTTCCCCTCGCTGCTGGCGATGGAGAACGCGCTGGTCGGCGCCGCCGCCCGGGTGCTCGGCGCGGGCCCCGGCAGCACCGCCCCGGACGTCGTCGGCAGCGTCACCAGCGGCGGCACCGAGTCGCTGATCCTCGCGGTCAAGACCGCCCGGGACGCCCGCCCGGAGATCGCCGCACCCCGGATCGTGGTGCCGTCGACCGGGCACGCCGCGTTCGCCAAGGCGGCGCACTACCTGCGGGTGACGTTGGACGTCGTGCCGGTCTCCCCGGACACGCTGCGCCCCGACCCGGCCGCGATGGCCGCCGCGATCCGCCCCGAGACGGTTCTGGTCGCCTGCTCCGCGCCCTCGTACGCACACGGGGTGGTGGACCCGGTCACCGAGATCGCGGCCGCGGCGGCAGCCGCCGGGGTGCGCTGCCACGTGGACGCCTGCTTCGGCGGCTGGACCCTGCCGTACCTGCGCCGACTGGGCCAGCCGGTGCCGCCGTTCGACTTCGCGGTGCCCGGGGTCACGTCCATCTCGGTGGACCTGCACAAGTACGCGTACGCCCCGAAGGGGGTGTCGGTGCTCCTGCACCGCGACGCCACGCTGCGCGCCCCGCAGTACTTCGCGTACGCCGACTGGCCCGGCTACACGATGATCAATCCGGGGCTCGCCTCCACCCGCTCGGGCGGGCCGATCGCCGCCGCCTACGCGACAGTGCGACACCTCGGCGACGACGGCTACCTGCGGCTGGCCGCCGCCACCCGGGAGGCCGTCGCCGGCCTGGCCGACGCGGTCCGCAACGTCGACGGGCTGCGGCTGATGGCCGAACCGGAGTCCACAGTGGTCTGCTTCACCGCCACCGACCACGGCCCCGACCTGTTCGTCCTGGTCGACGAGCTGACCGCGCGCGGCTGGCACACCCAACCCCAGCTGTCGTACGCCGGCCTGCCGGCCAGCGTGCACCTCACGGTGACCGCCGCGGTCGCGCCCCGGGTCGCCGAGTTCGGGCCGGACCTGGCCGAGGCGGTGGCCGCCGCCCGGTCCACCGGTCCGGTCGCCCTCGCGCCCGAGCTGCTGGCGCTGGCGACGTCACTGACCCCGGACGCCCTCACGCCGGACCTGGTCGCCGGGCTCGCCGGCGGCCTCGGCCTCGGTGCCGGCGACGGGCCGACGCCGGACCGGATGGCGGTGGTGAACACACTGCTCGACGCCGCCCCGCCAGCGCTCCGTGAGCGACTTCTGGTCGAGTTCGTCAGCCTGCTGCAATGCCCCTCCTGGTGACCTGACCGCCGGCCGCGCCACGTTGTCGGCGTCCCGGGAGTCCAGCAGGAAGTTGAAGTCGCCGTCCATCGCCCGGGCGTCCACGTCGGCGGTCCCCATGCCCACGGTGGCCCCGTTGGCTGCCCGGAAGCTCAGCTCCAACGTCACCTCCGCGCCGCCCGCGAGCCGACCCAGCTCGCAGGTCACCGGCTGACTGGTGTCCTGCGGCTCGTTGCGGCACGGTGCCCACCCGTCGACGTCCGGGCGCACGGCCGCCGGCACGTTCAGCCGCAGCGTCACGTACGGGACCGCCCCGGTGCCCTTGTTCCGGATCCGTACCGTGGTCGTGCCCGTTCGTGAGCCGTCATCCGCCGTGGTCAGCACCAGCTCGGTGGCGGTGACCGCGAGATCCGCCGAGTGCGGGTTCGGACCGAAGCTCGTCGGCCCGGAGACCTGGGCGAACGCCTCGCCCTTCCAGCGGTAGCCCCGCCACTGTCGCTGCGACCACTCGCCGGGCCAGCCACCGCCGGGGGCGATGTCGCCGACCTGCACCCGCACCGTGCCGTCGTCGACCACGTCGAGGGCGAACAGCCACTGCGGCTTGTCGATGGTGGTCGCGACCACCCGGCCCAGCGTGACGACCTTCCCCTGCCCGTCCCGGTCGAAGGCGACCACCTGCATCGGGCCGCCGGTGCCGAGCACGCACTGCACGAGCGCCACGGTCTCCACCGCACCGTCGCCGTCGACGTCGCCGTGGTCGAGCGCCAGGAGCCAGTTGACCCCCTCGCGGTCGTCGCCGCTGATCCGTACGTTCGACGTCGGGCAGCCCCGCCCGGCCCGCCAGGCGGGCAGGGTCACCGGCGTGCCGAGCAGTTGGGACCGGCTGAACCGGCCGTCCGGTGCGGCGGAGGTCGGGCTGCCACTGGTCACGGACGGGCTGGGCGTCGGGGTCGGCGAGCCGTTCGGAGTCGGCGACACCGAGATGGTCGGCGTCGGGTCGACCCGGTCCGGGCCGCGATCAGGGCCGTTCATCGCCGCGTACCCGACGGCGGACCCGCCGAACAGGGCGAGCGCCGCCGCGGTGTTGGCCGCCAGCCGACGCCGGCCGCGTCCGCGGGCCGCCCGTCGAACGGCGGCGGGCCCGGGCACCTCGACCTCGGCCAGCACGGTACGGCGGTAGTGGGCAAACTCTTCGGCGAGGCCGAGGGTCTCCTGCTCAGACATCCCGCACCTCCTCGTTGGTGTCGCGCAGGTGCGTCGCGAGGGCCGTGCGACCACGGTGCAGCCAGGACTTGACGGTGCCCTCGGCGACCCGCTCCTGGGCGGCGATCTCGGCGACCGACAGGTCGGCGAGGTAGTGCAGGACGACAGCGCGCCGCTGCTTCGGCGGCAACTTCGCCAACGCGGCGTCGAGGGCGACCCGATCGGGGCTCGGCCCGGCGACGTGGGTCTCCCGCTGCCGCAGCAGCCACGCCTGCGCGGTCCGTAGCCGCCGCCACCGGTTGTGACCGAGGTTCCAGGCCACCCGGCGTACCCAGGACAGCGGGTCGTCGTAGCGGGCCAGCCGGTCCCAGCGGGCGTACGCCCGGCAGAACGCCTCCTGGACCAGGTCCTGCGCCTGCCCCCGGTCCCCGGTGTACGCGGTGAGCTGCACCACCAGTCCGCGGAAGTGGGCGTGGTAGAAGTCGTCGAAGACCAGTTCGGTCGCCCTCGGGGCCGAACCGCCCAGCGGGTCGGGTGGCCGATCGCCCACCTGCACGTCTCTCGTCACCAGCACTCGTCCTCCCCGCGTGGCCGCTGACGGCCATGTTCGCCAGCATCGATCACACCGGTGGACGGGCCGCACGGTTGCAGGGGAAACCATGAAGGTTGCCTGTCCGGTCCGTGACATCCGACTGTGATTCACTGTCGGTGGAGGAGAGGGGGCGTCAGTGCAGCTACCGGCGGTGCTCGGTGAGCCGATCCGGTTCGTGCTGAACTGGGGGCGTCGCTACTCGCTCTGGGTGTTCAACTTCGGTCTGGCCTGCTGCGCGATCGAGTTCATCGCGACCAGCATGGGTCGGCACGACTTCATCCGACTGGGCGTGATCCCGTTCGCCCACGGTCCTCGCCAGGCCGACCTGATGGTGGTCTCCGGCACGGTGACCGACAAGATGGCCCCGGCGATCAAGCGGCTCTACGACCAGATGCCCGAGCCGAAGTACGTCATCTCGTTCGGCGCCTGCTCGAACTGCGGCGGCCCCTACTGGGACTCGTACTCGGTGACCAAGGGCGTCGACCAGCTCATCCCGGTCGACGTGTACGTGCCCGGCTGCCGCCCCGGCCGGAGGCGCTGCTGCACGGCATCCTGCGGCTGCAGGAAAAGATCGCCGCCGAGCAGTCCGGCATCGGCGGGGTGCCGCAGCGGGACGCGCTGGCCGCGCCGTTGGACGCCCCGCCCCGGGAGGCCGCTGCCCCCCGCTCGGTCGACTCGCTCACCGCCCCACCGGTCCGCCCACCCGCCGCGAGCTGAGAGCGGTGGGCCGCCACCCGGAGCTGATCCGGGCGGCGGCCCACTTCCACACCCGTCAGGTCAGCTGGCCGACAGGGCCAGGTTGAACGTGACGGTGTTGTCGCTCGGGTCGACGTCGGTGGTCGTCGCGATCCAACTGGTCGACACCTCGAGGCTGATCGGGGTCGACTCGTCCGCCGGGTCGGTCGGGCGGGTGAAGAACAGCGCGAGGTCGCGCTCCTCACCGGCCATCATCTGCCCGCCCGGCACGCTGGCCTCACCACCGTAGGTCGGCCCGTTAGTGGGCTCGGTGTAGAGGATCGCCGAGCCGGCAGGCAGCGGCGCCGCGTTGAGCTCGAGACGAAGGTTCGGCGCGTCGCCGGCGTAGCGGACCCGCACCGGCACCCGCCGGGTGTTCTCCGGGCCGTCGGTCACCGGCCCGGCCAGCTCGATGGACGCGTCCGGCTGAGTGTCCTGCACGTACGTCTGCGGGTTGCTCAGCGAACCGCTGAGCGAGCGGAACCTCGCGCTGAACGGAACGGTGCCCAGCGCTCCGGCGCTCGCCGAGTTGACGGTGACGAACCCGCCATCCGCGATCATCGGGTAGCTGCGGGGGGTGGTCAGCACCTGGAACTCGACGGGGGCGGTGCGACTCTCACCCGGAGCCAGTTCACTGCCGCCGGGCAGGCCGCAGGTGCGGACCAACCGGCCCTCCGACACGCCGTCAGGGTCGCAGTGCGACTCGGGCCCGCCGGCGAAGGAGGCCGCCACCGGCTCGCGGATCTGGAAGTAGAAGACGTCGGTGCTGTCACCGGTGTTGGTGATGGTCACCCGAAGTTTGCCCTGGTAGCCGCGTTCGGTCGGCTCAAGCACCAGGCGGCTCAGGGAGAAGGTGGCAGCGTCGGCCGAGTCCGCCGGTGCGGCGGCGGCCGGGCCGGCCCAGCCGACGGTCGCGGTCAGGCCGAGCAGTGCGGCGGTGAGCAGGCTCCCCGTTTTGCGGAACATGTGTGTCTGGTCCTCCATGGTCGATGCCCGGCCAGGGACCTGCCGCCGACCATGGCAGCAGCGCGATCGGTCAAGGTGTGACCGTGGTGTCCGGCCCCCGTGCCGTGACGCAGACAGCATGGTCGATGACTGTCTGGTTCGCCACCCCGTTCTGGACCCGCGGCACTAGCCTGCGCACTATGAGCAGCTCAGTGGACCAGCGCTCCGCCCATATCGTCGACGTGCTCAGCGCGGAGTTCGGGGCGTCGATGGCGATCGACCCCGCCGCCTTCCGGCGCAAGTTCCGCAAGATGGCGGCCTCCCCGTTCGCCTTCTACCGGGGCAGCGCCGCGCTCTTCTACGCCGACCAGCTCGGTGACTTCGCCGACGACCGTTTCCTGGATGAGCGGACCAGCCGGGTGTGGATCCACGGTGACCTGCACGCGGAGAACTTCGGCACCTACATGAACGCCTCCGGGCAGCTGGTGTTCAACGTCAACGACTTCGACGAGGCGTACGTCGGGCCGTTCACCTGGGACCTGCGGCGGCTGGCGGCCAGCGTGGCGCTGCTCGGCTACGGCAAGGCGCTCTCCGACACGGCGATCGGGGAGCTGGTGGCCGGCTTCGCCCGGTCGTACCTGACCGAGCTGCGGGCCATCGCCGCCGGCGGCGACGACGCGATCGGCTCGATCACCCTGGACAACGCCGACGGGGTGCTGCGTCGGGTGCTCCAGCAGGCCCGGCTCAACACCCGCGTCGACCTGCTCGCCGCGCAGACCACCATCGACAACTACGAGCGACGGTTCTCCCTCGGCGACGGGGTGTTCGAGATCGACGCACCCACCCGCGACCTGGTCAGCGCCGCCTTCCAGGACTACCTGGGCACCCTGCCCACGACGAGGCTCCGCCCGGTGGCGGCGCGGATCAAGGACGTGGTGCTGCGCAAGGGGGTGGGCATCGGCTCGGCCGGGCTGCCGTCGTACAACCTGCTGCTGGAGGGGCACACCCAGGCACTGGAGAACGACGTCGTGATCTACATGAAGCAGGCCCAGGTGCCGGCCGTCGCGCGGTACGTCACCGACGAGTCGGTCCGCGGCTACTTCCAGCACCAGGGGCACCGGACCGCCGAGTCGCAGCGGGCGTTGCAGGCGCACGCCGACCCGTGGCTGGGCTTCACCGAGCTGAACGGCGCCGGGCAGCTCGTCGCCGAGGTCTCCCCGTACGCCGCCGACCTGGACTGGTCGGACGTGAACGAGCCGGAGGAGCTGACCGGCGTGCTCGTCGACCTGGGCCGGGCGGTGGCCCGGATGCACTCGGTCGCCGACGACGAGTCCAGCCACGACCTGGTGGACTACTCCACCGAGGAGGCGATCGTCGCGGCGGTGGACAACGACGAGCCGGGTTTCGTCACCCACCTGGTGGACTTCGCGCACGCGTACGGGGTGCGCGCCCGGCAGGACCACCAGCTCTTCGTCGACCTGTTCCGCAACGGTCGGCTACCCGGCATCTAGGGTCCGGAACGTCCGCTCAGGAGGCGAACTCCAACACCACCTTGATGTCGTCCGGCCCGGGGGTGTACGCGTCGGCGTACCGGTTCACCGGCACCCGACGGGTGATCAGCGACTCGAGCCAGATCTGGTCGGCGCGGGCGAGCGCCTGCGCGGCCATGGTCCAGTGCCGCCGGTTGGCGTTCACCGAGCCGAACACCACGTTGTTCTCCAGCACCAGCTCCCGGTTGAGCGCACCGGCGTCGAAGTCGATGGTCCGGCCACCGCTGGACACCCCGGCCAGGCAGACGATCCCGTTCGGTGCCGCCTTGCACATCACGTCGAGGACGACAGTCGGCGCGCCGGTGCACTCCACCACCACGTCCGGCTCGAAGGGCAGGTCGTTGACCGGCACCGCGTGGTAGGTGGCACCGAGCCCGGCGACCAGCTCCGGCTTCGGACCATCGGTGGCCCGGTCCAACACGTGCACGGAGAGCCCGCGCTGGGTGCCGAGCAACGCGGCCAGCAGCCCGATCGGGCCGGCCCCGGTCACCAGGACGGTCTGCGGCTGCCATTCGGCCCGGTGCCCGATCCGCTCGATGTGGTCCCAGGCCTTCGCCACCACGCTTGTCGGTTCCAGCAGGACGCCCAGCTGGGCCAACGCCGGGTCGAGTCGAACCGCGAAGGAGGGCTCGATCCGCCAGCGGTCGCGGGCGAACCCGGGCAGCGCCTTGATGCCGTGCTCGGTGTACTGACCGTTGCGGCACATGTCCCACTCGCCGACCGCGCAGTTCAGGCAGGGGACCGGGTCGGGATGCCGGACGATCCCGGCCACCAGGTCGCCGGGTTGCAGGGTGCCGCTGGCGTCCTCGATCACCCGGCCCAGCGACTCGTGCCCGATGATCAGGCGATCGGCACCCGGCGGCGCCTCGCCGTATTCCCCCGCGATGATTTCGTGGTCGGTGCCGCAGATGCCGACGGCGAGCGCCTCGACCAGGATCGGGCCCTCCTCGGCGGGCGGCTCCGGTTGATCCTCGACGAGGCCCAGCGAGTCGGCGACCCCGGGTTGCACAGTCACAGCGCGCACCCCCTTATCTTTCCCCGCCGAGGGGGGTGTGGTGTCCAAAGCCGGCAGATCGCCGGGCATCGGCGCCGGCCGGGCGGAGCTTCGGCCTGCACTAGGATCAGCGGCATGACTCCCGAAGAGGTCGGCGCTCGGCTGGTGGCGCTGCTCGCGCCGGTTGCGGCGACCCCGTCGGTCTCCGGCGGGCAACGGTTCGCCCGTGCCACCGTCGACGTGCCGCCGGAGAGTTGGCTGACCGCTGTCCGCGCCGCCCGCGACGACGCGGAGTTGGCCTGCGACTTCTTCGACTGGCTCTCCGCGGTCGACGAGTTGGCCGAGGGCTTCGACGTGGTGGCGCACCTCTGGTCGACGCGGTTGCGCCACGGCGTGCTGCTGCGTAGCCGGTTGCCGCGCGGCGCGCCCACGATCGCCTCGGTGATCGACGTCTACCCGGGTGCCGGCTGGCACGAGCGGGAGACGCACGAGATGTTCGGCATCGACTTCGCCGGTCACGGGGAGCTGCGGCCGCTGTTGTTGCCGCCGGAGTTCGAGGGGCACCCGCTGCGTAAGGAGTTCGTGCTCGCCTCCCGGGTGGCCAAGCCGTGGCCGGGCGCGAAGGAGCCGGGCGAGTCCGAGGCCGGCGGCGGTCGCCGACCGATCCGCCCGCCGGGCGTCCCCGCACCGGGCGAGTGGGGAACCACGCCCACCCCGGCCGGCGCGGGGTGGCCTGGGGGGAGG
>NZ_JAEVHL010000131.1 GCF_016803395.1 Micromonospora tarensis
GGTCGGCGGCCGGTGACGGCCAGGCTGGCCGCTGAACGGCCGGGTCAGGTGGCGCATGGCGGGCTCCTGTCGGAGGCGCCGCCGGCGGTCGCACCGACGCGGGACGGCGTGCGGGCGGCACGGCCACCGGCGACAGCGGGGTGGCGGTGTGACCATGGGTCGTGGAAGCGCTCCCATGGATACGCGACAATGTAATGGGCGGGCCGTCGGTTGGGAAGCCTGCCGGCTGGAGCCGAGCCACGGGGGCCACTTCCGTACTCGCGGGTAACCACTACGGACCATTTCACACCATCGAAATATACCGATTGATGCTTGATGTTTTGGCAGCTCACGGCGGGCGCTTCTAAAAAGATCCTCGCGCTGCTCGGATGCGTCGGCGGCCAGCCAGACAAACGTACTGTTGCTGACCCACTACCGGGCGCGAGACAGTACCGGTCACCAGCGGTGCCGTCGACGCCGCCGCTCCCCGGTCAACCCTGAGGAGAAGCGATGGCACTACGACTCGCCGACGGCACCGCGTGGACCGACATCCTGGCCCGCGCGGTGGCCGTCACCCCGGAGGCGTTCGGCCCCGAGGTCGACGGGGTCACCACCCTGCACAACCTGGTCGAGGGCGAATGGCGGGCGGTCGGCCAGCCCGCCGCGGTCCGCACCCCGGTCGACAACACCGTCCTGGTCAACCTGCGTCGACTCGACGCCGACACCGCCCGGGCGGCCGTCGGGCACGCCGCGACCGCGCACCGGGCCTGGGCCCAGACCTCGCTGTCCGACCGCAGGGCCCGGGTCGCCGACGCGCTCGACGCGCTCACCGCGCACCGGGACCTGCTGGCGTTGCTGCTGATCTGGGAGATCGGCAAGCCGTGGCGGCTGGCCTGCGCCGACGTGGACCGGGCGCTCGACGGCGTGCGCTGGTACGCGGGCGAGATCGACCGGATGCTCGCCGACGGCCGCGAGCCGCTGCCCGGCCCGGTCAGCAACATCGCATCCTGGAACTACCCGATGAGCGTCCTGGTGCACGCCGAGCTGGTGCAACTGCTCGCCGGCAACGCGGTCATCGCCAAGACCCCGTCCCAGGGCGGCGCGGTCTGCCTGACCGTCGTGCACGCGCTGATGCGCCGGGCCGGGCTGCCCGCCACCCTCGTCTCCGGCGGCGGCGAGGAGCTGTCCGAGGTGCTGGTCCGGGCGCCCGAGATCGGCGCGGTGGCGTTCGTCGGCGGACGCTCCAACGGTGGCAAGGTCGCCGCCGCGCTGCTCGACAGCGACAAGCGGCACTTCATCGAGCAGGAGGGGCTGAACGCCTGGGGGATCTGGAACTTCTCCCAGTGGGACCTGCTCGCCACCCACCTGAGGAAGGGCTTCGAGTACGGCAAGCAGCGGTGCACCGCGTACCCCCGGTTCGTGGTGCAGCGCGACCTGGTCGACGAGTTCCTCGGCATGTACCTGCCGGTGGTCTCCTCGATCCGATGTGGGCATCCCCTTGCGGTCGAGGAGAGCTGGACGCCCGGTGACCCGCTGCCAGAGCTGGACTACGGGCCGCTGATCAGCGCCGCCAAGGCCGACGAGCTGCGCCGCAAGGTGGACGAGGCGGTTCGCGGCGGCGCGGTGCCACTGCACCGGGGCAAGCTCACCGGCGCGCCGTTCCTGCCCGGGCAGGACACCTCGGCGTACGTCGCGCCGTCGGTGTTGCTCGCCCCACCCGGCCGGTCCCGGCTGATGCACGCCGAGCCGTTCGGGCCGGTCGACACGATCGTCGTGGTGGACACCACCGACGAGCTGCTGGCCGCCATGAACGCCTCCAACGGCGCGCTGGTGGCCTCGCTGGCCTGCGACGACACCGACGAGGCCGGCAAGCTCGCGGTAGACCTCCAGGCGTTCAAGGTGGGCATCAACAAGCCACGCTCGCGCGGTGACCGGGACGAGCCGTTCGGCGGCCGGGGCGCCTCCTGGAAGGGCGCGTTCGTCGGCGGCGACCTGCTGGTGCACGCCGTCACCGTGGGCGGCGACGGCCGGCTCTACGGCAACTTCCCCGACTACACCAGCTACCCCACCACCTGAGCGGCGGCGGACGGAGGGGCGCCGGCTACCCGTCCGGCGCGCAGCTGGCGCCCTCCCCTTCCAGCTGACTACGGCAGCGCCGGGCGTCCACAATGGCGGCCAGCTCGACCACTGCCTGCGCCCGCGCGTACTCCGCCGGGGTGAAGTCGGGCGCGGCCCGGCGCAGCGCGAACGAGCCGCCCGCCGGGTCGGCCAGCACCATGCCGGTGCCGGTGATTCCCGCTCGGACGTCGGTCGACGCGGGCCGCCAGCTGACCACGTCGGCGCCGAGCAGGTCCTGCAACACCTCGGCCGTCGCGTCCGGGTCACGCACCAGCCGGTTGGCCAGCCCGAGCATCCGGGTGGGTTGGTCGACCAGACCGCGCGCCTCGCTGCGCGCCACCCAGCAGTCCCGGCCCCGCCCCCGCTCGACGGCGGCGACCAGCTCGGCCTCGTCCAGCGCGTCCGGCGCGTCGACCAGGAAGTCGTCCACCGCGCCCTGCTCGGTGGGCTGCACCTGCACCGTCAGGATGTTGACCCCGCGCAGCGCGAGGCTCGCGGTGAGCACCGACAGGTAACCCGGCCGGTCGTCCACCGTCGCCCGGATCCGCCACAACGTCATGGTTGGCTCCCTTCGCCGGTAAGAGCCTCACCCCGGCCTGTTGCCGCCCGGTTGCCCGGCGGTGTCGGCCCGGGAACTCCTCGGGCCGTTCAGGGGCCGGCGACCACCGGCGGCGCGCCGACCAGGTCCAGTCGGTCACCGAGGATCACCGTGCAGGCCCGGACGAGCTGGCTGAGCCGATCCACCTCGGTGCTGTGGAACGCCGCGGCGGAGAGGGCTTCGCTGCGGTCGCGGGCCACCACCAGCACCAGGCCCGCCCGGCCGAACGGCGCGATCGCGTGGTGGGTGCCGTCGGGGGTGGTCATGGACCGACCGCGCAGGGGGGTCACCTCCGGCAACCGCGCGGGTACCGGAGCACGCCAGCTCGCGTGCCCCACGGTGGCTCCGCCACCCCCGTTGCGCGAGGCCCAGTCCACGGGCACCACGGCGGCGACGGCCCAGTCGGCGGCCAGCAGCCCGGGTACCGCGTCGACCAGGGTGGCCAACCCGTCGGCCGGGTTGGCCGCGACCTGGGCCAGCAACTCCGCGTCCTGACCGGTGGTGGTGGGCGCGCCGATCGCCCGCCACACACCGTCCACCCGTACGCCCGGGATCGCCGCGAGACCGGCCAGCAGCCGCTCCACCCGCGCCGCGCCCGGCCAGACCACAGTGAAGTCGTCCACCGCCCGCCCGCCGAGTCGTTCGAGCACCACCACCTGGACGATGTCCGCCCCGGAGACGCCCAACGTGCGGGCGACCTGGCCGAGGGTGCCCGGACGGTCCGGCAGGGTGACCCGAACTCGCAGCAACATGTCTGTCCCTCCGCTCGGCGGGCCGGCGACAGAGCGACCGGCAGGCTGGAACCCAGCCTGCCGGTTGACCATTTCATCCCTGTTGCAGGGGCATGTCCCGAGCGCAAAATCTGGCCTTGACAACATGAACGGGCTGCCATCAACTAGTCGGATGACTGATCCGGCCGTCGCTGCGTCGCGGCCGGCGGCCGTCCCGGGTTCCCCGGCGGGTCTGGACCTGGACCGACTCGCCGGCTATCTGGCCCAGCACCGACCCGAGCTGGCCATCGAGCCGCTGCGCGCCCAGCTGATCGCGGGTGGCAAGTCCAACCTCACCTACCTGCTACGCGCCGGCGGCCGTGAGGTCGTGCTGCGCCGCCCCCCGCTGGGGCACGTGCTGGCGACCGCGCACGACATGGGCCGCGAGTTCCGGGTCATCTCGGCGCTGGCCCCGACCGAGGTGCCGGTCCCGGGCGCGCTGCTGCTCTGCACCGACCCGGAGGTGATCGGCGCGCCGTTCTACCTGATGGAGCGGATGCCCGGCGAGGTGTTCCGCACCCGGGCGCAGACCGACCCGCTGGGCGACGAGCGCCGCCGGGCTCTCGCGTGCGCGATGATGGACACCCTCGCCGCGCTGCACAGCGTCGAACCGGCCACTGTCGGTCTGGCCGACTTCGGCCGCCCCGAGGGCTACCTGGCCCGGCAGGTCCGCCGCTGGGGCGGCCAGCTCGACCGCTCCCGCAGCCGCGACCTGCCCGGCATCGACGAGCTGCGTGACCTGCTCGCCGCGACCGCACCGGAGGGCGCGAACGCCGGCCGGATCGTGCACGGCGACTACCGGCTGGACAACCTCCTCGCCTCGGCCGACCCGGTGGCCGTGCACGCCGTCCTCGACTGGGAGATGGCCACCCTCGGCGATCCCCTCGCCGACCTGGGGCTGCTGCTGACCTACTGGGACGTGCTGGGCGGCAGCGAGACGGCCGACGGCAACCCGGTCGCCGACGGGCTCGGCCCGCGCGCCGGCTTCCCCACCGGCGCCGAGCTGATCGACAGGTACGCCGGGCGCAGCGAGGTGGACGTCGGGCCGCTGCACTGGCACGTGGCGTTGGGTTGTTTCAAACTCGCGGTCATCTGCGAGGGCATCCACTACCGGCACACGCTCGGGCAGACCCTCGGCGCGGGCTTCGACCGGATCGGCGAGATGGTGGCACCGCTGGTCGCGCACGGGCTGACCGCCGCCAGGGAGCGGTGATGGACTTCTCATACGACAGCCGGACCGAGGAGCTGCGCGACCAGCTGACCCGGTTCCTGACCGAGCACGTCTATCCGGCCGAGGCCGTGCACGCCGAGCAGGTGGCCGCCGGTGACCCGTGGTCGCGTACCCCGGTGTTGGCCGAGCTGAAGGCGGAGGCCCGCAAGCGCGGCCTGTGGAACCTCTTCCTGCCCGACCCACGCTACGGCGCCGGACTGACCAACCTCCAGTACGCGCCGCTGGCCGAGCTGACCGGGCGCAGTCCGCACCTCGCGCCGGAGGCGGTCAACTGCGCGGCACCGGACACCGGCAACATGGAGCTGCTGGCCGAGTTCGGCTCGGAGGCGCAACGGCAGCGCTGGCTGATGCCGCTGCTGGAGGGGGAGATCCGCTCCGCGTTCTGCATGACCGAGCCGGAGGTGGCGTCCTCCGACGCCACGAACATCGCCACCCGGATCACCCGGGACGGCGACGAGTACGTGATCAACGGACGCAAGTGGTGGTCGTCCGGCGCGATGGACCCGCGCTGCGAGATCTTCATCGTGATGGGCAAGACCGACCCGGAGGCCGACCGGCACCGCCAGCAGAGCATGGTGCTCGTCCCCCGGGACACCCCCGGGGTGCAGGTCCGCCGGGGGATGACAGTCTTCGGCTACACCGACGGGTCCCACGGTGGGCACGCCGAGATCGACTTCACCGACGTCCGGGTGCCGGCGGAGAACCTGATCGGCGCCGAGGGCGGCGGCTTCGCCATCGCGCAGGCCCGGCTCGGTCCGGGCCGGATCCACCACTGCATGCGCTTGATCGGAATGGCTGAGCGGGCATTGGAGCTGCTCTGCAAGCGGGCGCTCGGGCGGGTCGCCTTCGGCCGGCCCCTCGCGGAGCAGGGCGTGGTCCGGGAGTGGATCGCCGAGTCGCGGGTCCGCATCGAGCAGGCCCGGCTGCTGGTGCTCAAGACGGCCTGGCTGATGGACACCGTCGGCAACAGGGGCGCGCACACCGAGATCCAGGCCATCAAGATCGGCACGCCGGCGATGGCGGAGTGGGTGATCGACAAGGCCATCCAGGGGTACGGCGGCGCCGGCGTCAGCCAGGACACCCCGCTGGCCGCCCTCTGGGCGCAGACCCGCACCCTGCGCCTGGCCGACGGTCCCGACGAGGTCCACCGCAACTCGCTCGCCAAGCGCGAACTCCGCCGCTGGGCCCCCACCCCGACCTGACCGCCAGCCGGCGGGAGGGCCGGGTCAGGCGGAGGCGCGGTGGATCAGTTGGGTGTCCAGGACGATGTGCGGGGCGGGGAGATCCTCGCCCCGGATCCGGGCGACCAGCAGGCGGGCCATCTGTCGGCCCATCTCCTCCACCGGCTGGAAGACGGTGGTCAGCGGCGGGTCCGCCTGCACGGCGATCGTCGCGTCGTCGAAGCCGATCACCGCGACGTCCTCCGGCACGCGTCGGCCGGCCTCGCGCAGGGTCCGCAGCGCCCCGAACGCCATCAGGTCGACGCGACGAAGACCGCGTCCAGGTCCGGGCAGGCGTCCAGCAACCGGCTCATGGCGGCGGCGCCGCTGCCCTCGCTGAAGTCGCCGTACGCGATCAGGTCGGGGTTGACGCCCACGCCGGTGGCCTTGACCGCCTCGGTGTAACCGGTCAGCCGGGCCAGGCCGACGCCCATGTCCTGCGTTCCGGCGATGGTGGCGATGCGCCGCCGCCCCTGCCTCGCCAGGTACTCCACCGCCTGTCGGGCGCCGCCGGCGTTGTCCACGTCGACGAACCACGCCGGCTGGGCGCCGGGTTGCAGCATCCGGGCCGGCCGACCGCCGAGCACGGCGGGCAGCCCGCGCTCCTCCAGCAGCGTCGGCAGCGGGTCGGAGTCGTGCAACGACAGCAGCAGTACGCCGTCGACGTGCTGGTTGGTCAGGTGGTGCTCGACCCGCTCCCGCTCGACAGGCGACTGCGCCATGGCCAGCCAGAGCTGCATCGGCGTCTCCAGCAGCCCGGAGCTGATCCCCCGCACGATCGCGGCGAAGAACGGCTCGGTGAAGACCCGCTCGCCGGATTCGGACACCACCAGCGCCACGGAGTCGGTCCGCTGGGTCACCAGCGCGCGGGCGGCCCGGTTCGGCACGTACCCCAGCTCGGCGATGGCCTGTTGGACCGCGGCCCGGGCCTCCGGGCTGACCTGCGGCGAGCCGTTGACCACGCGGGAGACCGTGCCCCGGCCGACGCCGGCACGCGCCGCGACCGCGTCGAGGGTTGGCGCCCAAGCGACCGGGTGCGCTGCGTTGTCATCGTCTGCTCCTCCGACGGCGGGCGGACCCGGCGCCACCTGCGTGAGGTGGACGCCAGGACCGTCCTGATGGCTGGCCCGAGCCTATTGTGCGGCCAGACCATTGCGCCGGATCACCGAGGCGTACCACTTGGCGCTGGACTTGGGGGTACGGACCTGGCTGTCATAGTCGATGTGGATCATGCCGAACCGCTTGGTGTAACCCCAGGCCCATTCGAAATTATCCATCAACGACCAGGCAAAGTATCCCCGCAGGGGCACCCCGGCGTCGATCGCCTCGTGCGCGGCCCGCAGGTGTGCCTCGAAGTAGGCCAACCGGTCGACGTCGTCGACCTCGCCGTCGATCACGGTGTCGACGAACGCGGAGCCGTTCTCGGTGACGTACAGCGGCAGATCGGTGTACCCGTGCACCCGGCGCAGCGTCTCGAGCAGGCCCGGAGCGTCGATCTCCCAGCCCATGTCGGTGACCGGGACACCCCGGGTGACGAACCGGACATCCTCGCTGCCCGGCCAGCACGAGGGTGCCGGCTCGGCCGCGTCACCGTCGGTCGGCGCGGCGACCACGTGCCGGCTGTAGTAGTTGACGCCGACCAGGTCCAGCGGCGTGGAGATGGTCGCCAGGTCGCCGTCGCGCACGTGGTCGAAGTCGGTGACCGTGCGGAGGTCGGCCACCAGGTCCGCCGGGTACGACCCGCGCAGCAGCGGGTCCAGGAAGAACCGGTTGGCCAGGCCGTCGATCCGCCGGGCGGCGTCGGAGTCGGCGGGGCTGTCGCTGGCCGGGTCGACCGGGTAGAGGTTGACCGTCACGCCCACCTCGGCGGTCGGCCGAGCGGCCCGCAGCGCCTGCACGGACAGGCCGTGCCCGAGCATCAGGTGGTGCCCGGCGCGCACCGCGTCCGCCCCGTTGGCGCGGCCGGGGGCGTGCACCCCGGAGCCGTAACCGAGGAACGCGGAGCACCACGGCTCGTTCAGCGTGGTCCAGTAGCGCACCCGGTCACCGAGCGCGTCGGCCACCAGCGTGGTGTAGTCGGCGAAGCGGGCCGCGGTGTCCCGGGCCGGCCAGCCGCCGGCGTCCTCCAGCGGCTGCGGCAGATCCCAGTGGTAGAGCGTCAGCCACGGCTCGATGCCGTTGGCCAGCAGCTCGTCGACCAGTCGCCGGTAGAAGTCCAGGCCCCGCGGGTTGGCCGCGCCGGTGCCGCCGGGTTGCACCCGGGACCAGGAGACCGAGAACCGGTACGACTTCAGGCCCAGCTCGGCCATCAACGCGACGTCCTCGCCGAGCCGGTGGTAGTGGTCGCAGGCCACGTCGCCGGTGTGCCCGGCGACGACCCGACCCTCGGTGTGGCTGAAGGTGTCCCAGATCGACGGGGTGCGGCCGTCCACGGCCGCCGCCCCCTCGATCTGGTACGCCGCCGTCGCGGCCCCCCAGAGGAATCCGGGCGGAAAGGTCAGCCCGGGCCGCTCGTCGAGGACGTCGACGGCGGGTGGGCTGGCGGGGTTGCTCACGACTTGACGGCACCTTCCATGATCCCGCCGATGATCTGGCGGCCGAACACGAGGAAAACGAGCACCAGGGGGATGGTTCCGATCGCCGTGGCGGCGAACACCTGGGAGTAGTCGGTGTAGTAGGCGTACGAGAGGAAGGAGAGCGAGACCTGGAGGGTCGGGTTCTCCGGGGTGAGGATGGCGTACGGCCAGATGAACGAGTTCCAGGTCTCCATGAAGGTCAGCAGACCGAGCACGCCGGCGGCGGGACGCAGCGCGGGCAGCACGATGCTCCAGTAGATCCGGAACGTGCTCGCCCCGTCGACCCGGCCGGCCTCGATCAGCTCGTCGGAGATGGCCTGGCTGGCGTACTGCCGCATCATGAACACGCCGAAGGCGCTGACCAGGAACGGCACGGTGACCGCGTAGAGGGTGTCGTACCACCCCAGGTCCTGCATCATGGACCAGAGCGGGATGAGGCCCATCTGGGTTGGGATCATCATGGTGACGATGATCGCCAGCAGCAGGGCGTTGCTGCCCCGGAACTTCAGCTTGGCGAAGGCGAACCCGGCCAGTGAACCGGTGAGCACCACCGACAGGGTGACCACCGAGGAGACGATGATCGAGTTCATCATGCCGGTGAGGAAGTTGGCGGCGTCGTTGTCGAGCACCCGCCCGAAGTTGTCACCGAACGCTCCGCCGGGGGTCAGCGGCGGCGGAACGTCGTTGATGGAGTCCAGGCTGCGACTGCCGATCACCAGCATGTAGTAGAACGGGTAGATCGACAGCAGCGCCGCGAGGACGAGCGCCACGTAGGTCAGCGGACTGGTGCGCCACAGGCGCTGGGAAGCCGAGATCATCGATCTCTCCTCACTTCGCCGAGCGGCGGACGAGTAGGAAGTTGACCAGCGACACCACGACGATGATCATGAAGATCGCCCAGGCGACCGCGGCTCCGTAGCCGGCGGTGTTCAGGTTCGCGATGCCCATTTCGTACATGTACATGGCCAGCGTCTGGAACTCCCGCTGACTGCCGCCGAGAATGTTGCCGTTGGCGAAGAGCAGGGGCTCGGTGAAGAGCTGCATGCCGCCGATCGTGGACAGGATGACCACGAAGGTGAAGGTGGGCTTCAGCATGGGCAGGGTGATCTGCCAGAACTGCCGCCACGGGCCGGCGCCGTCGATCTCCGCGGCCTCGTAGAGGTCCTTCGGGATCGCCTGCATGCCGGCGAGCAGGATCAGGGTGTTGTACCCGGTCCACCGCCAGTTGACCATCGAGGAGATGGCGAACCAGGAACTCCACCGCTGTCCGTCCCAGTCGACCGGGTCGACACCGACGAGGCCGAGTAGCCAGTTGAACAGGCCGAACTCCCGCTGGAACAGCATCCCGAAGACGATCGCGACAGCGGCCACCGAGACCACGTTCGGCATGAAGATGGCCATCCGGAAGAAGGTCTTGGCACGCAGGAAGGTCCGGTTGAGCAGGTTCGCCAGGAAGAGGGCGAGCAACAGCTGCGGGATGGTCGACAGGGCGAAGATGCCGAACGTGTTGACCAGCGCGTTCCAGAAGTACTCGTCGGAGAAGAGCCGGGTGTAGTTGTCGAAGCCGATGAACGAGTGATCGCCGATCATGTCCCAGTCGTGCAGCGACATCCAGGCGGTACGCACCATCGGGTACAGCCCGAAAGCGCCGAAGATCAGGAAGAACGGGGCGATGTAGAGGTACGGCGAGTACTTGACATCGAGACGGTTGAGTAATCTTCCCCGGCTACGTCGGGAAGAGACGTCGGGAGAAGGCGGTGCTGCTGGCGACGGCGGTGCCGTCGTGGCCGACAGGCTCATGCGAATTTCCTTTCCGGCGAGGCCCGGGGGCCCTCGCGCAGGGCGCTACGCGGAGGGGACCGGCCGGTGGCGTCCGGGAAGCCCCGAACGCCACCGGCAGGGAATCACTCAGAAGGCACCCTGAGTCTTGGCGTCCTTCGTGAACTGCTCCCAGGCCTTCGCCTTGTCGGCCTGCCCGCTCTCGAACGCCCGCAGGGCCGGCTCGAGCGCGTTCTCCTTGACCGCCTGGTGCTTCGGGCCCAGGTAGGTCGGCTGGATCTTGGCGACGCTCTCCCCGAAGATCTTGCCGGTCGGCGCGTTGCTGAAGTACTCGTTGGTGTAGCCGATGAACGCCTCGTTCTTCAGCGCCTCCAGGTTCGTGGGCAGCGGGCCCTTGGCCTTGAAGGCCTCCACCTGGCTCTTCGCGTTGGTCAGGTACTCGGCGAGCTTCGCCGCCTCCTTCGGGTACTTGCTCTGCGCCGGAACCGCGAGCCACGAGCCGCCCCAGTTACCGCCGCCGCCCGGCACGGACGCGACATCCCACTTGCCCTTGTTGGCCGGGCCGGAGTTCTCCGAGACGATGCCGAGCATCCAGGACGGGCAGAAGGTGGCCGCGAAGGTGCCCTGCTTGAAGCCACCCGACCACTCCGGCGACCAGGTCTGTGCCTTGGCGGAGATGTCCGCCATCGAGGTGGCGGTGTCCCAGGCGTTCTTCACCGCGGGGCTGGTGTCCGCGATGATGTTGTCTTCCTTGTCGTAGAACAGATCACCGTTGCCCTGGAACATCACGCCGTTGGAGACGGCGGTGATCGAGTCGATGAACGCCTTGCCGCCGCTGCCCTGCTTGTACTTCAGACCGGCGTCGTGGAAGCCCTTCCAGTCCGGCCAGAGCGCCGACACCTGGTCGCGCTCGGTGGGCAGACCGGCAGCCTGGAACAGGTCCTTGCGGTAGCAGACGGCGAGGCTGCCGACGTCGGTCGGCAGGCCGATCAGCCGACCGTCCTGCGCCTTGCCCAGCTCCCACTTCCAGGGCAGGAACTCCTTGGAGTGGTCGGCGACCAACGGGGTGAGGTCGGCCCAGTTGCGCGCGTTGGGCTTGAACTCGTTGAGGATGCCCTCCTCCAGGGCGGTGACGTCCGCCGCGCCCTTGCCGGTAGCCAGGTAGCGGACCAGCTTCGGCCGGTACTCGGCGAGCTGCGCGGTCTTGCGCAGCTCGACCTTGATGCCGGTGTCCTTCTCGTACTGCTTGACGAGCTCTTCGTAGCCGAACTCGCCGAAGGTGTCGACGACCAGCTTGGCCGGCTTCTCGCCGGCCGCCGGCTTGTCGTCGTCGTTGCCGCAGGCTGCGAGACCGCCGATTGCGGTGATCGCGGCCAGGGCAGCGGCCGCCAGGCGGGTACGCCGCGTGGTGACGCTCATTCGCTGACCCCTCTTTCCGGTGGTGAGGCTGATGTGTGTGGTGGGGGGTGTTGATCGCTCCGGCCGGGGGGATCCGTGCGTGACCCACGCCACCTCGGGAGCGCTCCCATGAGATTGCCGGCGGGTACCGGGAGTGTCAATAGGACGATGGGAGCGTTCCCAGATCGTTACGCCGATCGACTCCACCGCCCCGCACCTGGTGATCAAGGGATTTCGGGCCGGAACCGAGGCCCTGACGCGATCAACGCGGCGAGGCGTCTCTGGCGGGGTTCAGCAGAAGCGGCGCAGCAGGGTGGTGGCGCGGTGCGGGTCGAAGCGGGACGGGTCGAAGGCGGGGCCCGCCCAGTCGCGCAGCAGCGCGTGCCGCGGGTCGACGAGGTCCGCGTCGGCAGCCCGGTCGGCCAGCGCCGCCAGGAGCTCCTGGTAACCCAGCGGCCCGCCGATCCCCTCCGGCGGGCAGGCCCGCTCGCCGGCCAGACAGACCGGGTACCGCTCGTCGGGGTCCACTGTCACCGCGTCCTCCACGACCAGGTCGTGCTCCCACCAGTCGCCGAAGTCGTACGTGTAGGAGAACCGGCTGCCCTTGCCGAGCACCGCGTCCAGCCGGACGTCCAACTCGTCGTGCAGCGCCAACTCGCCGTCCGGGTCGGGCTCGCCGTACTGCCCGGCGTCGATCTCGAACGAGTGCAGGTGGCAGTCCCGCCACCCCATCGCGTGCTGCACCACCCGGTGCAGTCGGTCCAGCGTGTAGCCGGCCGGCACCAGCACCCGGCGCCACACCGGTGGCCGGACGCCGGCGAGGGACATCTTCAGCTGGAAGATCTGACGCGGCATGCTGTCCTACCCTCCCGCGGCTTAGGCTGCGAGCATGATCTGCCGAGCGTGCCGGGCCCGGCGACACGACGACTGCCCGGGCCGGAACTGGTGCGACTGCCAGCACCGTACCGCCCCACCGACCCCTCCGGTCACCGGTCCGGCCGGCGAATGAGCGTCGGAATCCCGATCCGACGGCTCTTTCCGCAGCCGTCGACGCAGCCGCTGGACGACGCCGCGCTCACCGCCCTCTACGGCCGCGCCGACGGGCCCCGGCTGCGGGTCAACTTCGTCACCAGCCTGGATGGCGCGGTCACCGTGGACGGCTACTCGGCCGGGCTCTCCGGCGAGCCGGACAAGCGGGTGTTCGGCCTGCTCCGGATGCTCTGCGACGCCCTGGTGGTGGCCGCCGGCACGCTTCGCCACGAGGGGTACCGGGCGGTCCGCCTCGACGAACGTCGGCGCGCCTGGCGTCGCGATCACGGGCTGGCCGAGTACCCGACGCTGGTGGTCGTCTCCGGCTCGCTCGACCTGGACCCGACGCAGGCCGCCTTCGCCGACGCGCCGACCCGCCCGATCGTGCTCACCCACGCCGACGCCGCGCCGCCGCCCGGCCTGACCGACGTCGCCGACCTGGTGCGCTGCGACATCGAGCGGATCGACCTGGCCGCCGGCCTCGCCGAGCTGCACCGGCGGGGCCTGACCCAACTGCTCTGCGAGGGTGGCCCGCAGCTGTTCGGCGCGCTCACCGCCGCCGACCTGGTGGACGAGCTGTGTCTGACCGTCGCGCCGCTGCTCGCCGGACCCGGCCCGGGCCGGATCACCGCCGGTACCCCCGTGCCACCCCGACACCTGCCGCTGCGGCACGTGCTCGCCGCCGAGGACGGCGTCCTCCTGCTCCGCCACGCCCGCCGGTAACCGGCGGTCGTCCGGTCGCACACCCACCGTCGCCGGTGTGACGACGCATGGTGTCGTCCGCCGCGTCGCGTGGCGACCTGTCGTACTCCTCGGGCAGGATGCACTGCATGCGCGCCGACCGTGATGCCCGACCGACCCGCTTCGCCCGATGACCGACGCCGACCTCGACACGCCGGGCGAGGCGGTCGGGCGGGTGCTGGGCACCGCCGACGCCACCCCGTTGCAGTTCTGGACGGCCGTGGCGCCCGGCAGCTACCTCCAGCTCGACGACGTGGTGGTCACCCGACGGGAGCTGCCCGACCGCGAGCCGGTGACGATCGCCGGGGTGGTCACCCAGGTCCGCGCTCGGCACGAGGGCGCCCAGTTCGACTCCGACGTGTTCGCCATCGCCGACGGCACCCTGCCGGCGCAGGTGCAGGAGGCGGCCGAGGTCACCACCACCCGGGTCGATCCGGAGCTCTACGTGCCGCCCACCCCGGGCGCGGTGGTGCACCGGGCCGAGGGCGACGCCCGGGCCCGCGCGCTGCACTTCGACCGAATGGAGCGGCGCATCCCGATGGGGATGGGGCGCGACGGGGTGCCGGTCTACCTCAACGCCGACTTCCTCGACGGCAGCCGGGGCGCGCACGTCTCCATCTCCGGCATCTCCGGGGTGGCCACCAAGACCAGCTTCGCCACCTTCCTGCTCTACTCGGTCTTCCGCTCCGGGGTGCTGGGCGGCGACGCGGTCAACGCCAAGGCGCTGATCTTCAACGTCAAGGGCGAGGACCTGCTCTTCCTCGACCACCCCAACACCCGCCTCGACGAGCCCACCCGGGCGGCGTACGCGAAGCTCGGCCTGACCGCCGGGGCCTTCCCCGACGTCCGGGTGTACGCGCCGCCCCGGGTGGGTGACGCGGCCGGCACGCCGGATGTGAGCAGCCGACTGACCGGGGTGGACTCCTTCTACTGGACGTTGAGCGAGTTCTGCGCCGACCGGCTGCTGCCATACGTCTTCGCCGACGCCGACGACGAGCGCCAGCAGTACACGATGGTGGTCCACTCGGTGGCCGCGCACCTGGCCCGCTACGCCCAGCCTGCCGACGGCGGGGTGAGCATCGACGGGGTCCGGCTCGGCTCCTACGGCGATCTGGTCGACCACATCGTCGACCAGCTCAACGACGACGAGACCCGCTCGGACTGGGCGGGCAGCGCGGTGGGTCTGGGCACCGTCAACGCGTTCGCCCGGCGGTTGATCGGCAGTAAGAAGGACCTCGCCCGGCTGATTCGCGGTGATCTCGCGGCCCGCCGCCCGCACTCCATCAACACCAGCGAGTCGGCCCAGGTCACGGTGGTCGACCTGCACAACCTGCCGGACCGCGCGCAGCGGTTCGTGGTCGGTGTGACGCTGAAGAGCGAATTCGAGCGCAAGGAGAAGTCCGGCACCGCCAAGCCGCTGCTCTTCGTCGTCCTGGACGAGCTCAACAAGTACGCCCCGCGGGAGGGTTCCTCGCCGATCAAGGAGGTCCTGCTGGACATCGCCGAGCGGGGTCGCTCGCTCGGGGTGATCCTGATCGGCGCGCAGCAGACGGCGAGCGAGGTGGAGCGGCGGATCGTCACCAACTCGGCGATCCGGGTGGTCGGCCGACTCGACCCGGCCGAGGCGTCCCGCCCGGAGTACGGTTTCCTCCCACCCGCGCAGCGCCAGCGGGCGCTGCTGGCCAAGCCGGGCACCATGTTCGTCAACCAGCCGGACATCCCGGTGCCGCTCTGCCTGGAGTTCCCGTTCCCGGCCTGGGCCACCCGGGTCTCCGAGGCGGGCCGGGCACCATCGGAGACGCTGCGCTCGATCACCCAGTCCGCCGACCCGTTCGCCGTGGTGGGCTCCGGCGGCGGCAGCACCGACGACGACATCCCGTTCTAGCTGAGGGCTGGCACAGCCATGAAGATCCTGCACACCTCCGACTGGCACGTGGGAAAGGTGCTCAAGGGGCAGTCCCGGGCCGAGGAGCACAAGGCCGTGCTGGCCGGGGTGATCGACATCGCCCGCGCCGAGCAGCCGGATCTGGTGATCGTCGCCGGTGACCTCTACGACACCGCCGCGCCCACCTCGGAGGCGACCCGCCTGGTCACCCGGGCGTTGACCGCGCTGCGGCGCACCGGCGCGGACGTGGTCGCCATCGGCGGCAACCACGACAACGGCCCGGCGCTGGACGCGCTGCGTCCGTGGGCCGACGCCGCCGGCATCACGCTGCGCGGCGGGGTGCGGGAAAACCCGGACGAGCACATCATCGACGGCAGCACCGGTGGCGGCGAGCGGTGGCAGTTGGCCGCGCTGCCGTTCCTTTCCCAGCGGTACGCGGTACGCGCGCTGGAGATGTACGAGCTGACCGCCGCCGAGACCAACCAGACGTACGCCGACCACCTGGGTCGGGTGCTGGGGCGACTCACCGAGGGCTTCACCGAACCGGACCGGGTGCACCTGGTCACCGCGCACCTGACGGTGACCGGTGCCGCCGCCGGTGGCGGCGAGCGCGACGCACACACCGTGTTGGGCTACGCCGTGCCGGCCACCGTCTTCCCGGCCACCGCGCACTACGTGGCGCTGGGTCACCTGCACCGGGCGCAGCGGGTCGAGGGCCCCTGCCCGGCGCGTTACAGCGGCAGCCCGCTCGCTGTCGACTTCGGCGAGCAGGAGAACGTCCCCTCGGTGACGCTGGTCGAGGTGACGGCCAGCACCGCCGCCCGGGTGCGGGAGGTGCCGGTGACGGCGGCGAGCGCGCTGCGGACGGTGCGGGGCACCCTGGCCCAGCTCGCCGAGATCGAGGCGCCGGACGCCTGGCTGCGGGTGTTCGTCCGGGAGCAACCCCGCGCCGGTCTGCGCGAGGAGGTGCAGGAGCTGCTCCCCCGGGCGTTGGAGATCCGGATCGACCCGGAGCTGCTGGCCGCGCCGGGCAGCGGCGCGCGCATCGCCCAGCGCTCGGGGCGTTCCCCCCGGGAGTTGTTCGCCGACTACCTGGACAGCCGCGGTCACGCCGACGAGGGCGTCCGGGAGCTCTTCGACGAGCTCTTCGAGGAGGTCGAGCACTGATGCGTCCGATGCGGTTGGACCTGGCCGGGTTCACGGTCTTCCGGGACGAGACCACGATCGACTTCACCGACGCCGACTTCTTCGCCCTGATCGGCCCCACCGGTTCGGGCAAATCGACAGTGCTGGACGCGATCTGTTTCGCCCTCTACGGCACGGTGCCCCGCTGGGGCGGCACCCGGGGGTTGGCCAACGCGCTGGCGCCGTCGGCGACCGAGGCGCGGGTGCGGCTGGTCTTCGAGTCCGGCGGCGCCCGGTACGTGGCGACCCGGGTGGTCCGCCGCGACGGCCGGGGCAACGTCAAGACCGCGAACGCCGGGTTGCAGCTGATGCCGGCCGGGTTCGACGTGACCAAGTTGGACACCGGCCTGAGCCCGGACGATCTCGGCGAGGTGGTGGCCGGCACCCCCGCCGAGATGGAGCAGGCGGTGCTGGAGGCGGTCGGCCTGCCGTACGAGCAGTTCACCAGCTGTGTGGTGCTGCCGCAGGGGCAGTTCGCCGACTTCCTGCACGCCAAGCCGGCGACCCGGCAGCAGATCCTGGTCAACCTGCTGGGCCTCGGTGTCTACGAGGACGTGCAGAAGCGGGCGACGGCCCGGGCGGCCCAGGCGGAGGCCCGACTGGAGGCGGTCGACCAGGTCCTCGCCGGGCTGACCGGGGTGGACGACGAGGCGTTGGCCGAGGCCGACGCCCGGGTCGATCGAATGGCCGAGCTGGCCGCCGCGGTGACCGCCGCGGTCCCGCGGTTGTCGGCGGCCCGGCTCACCGCACGGGAGGCGGCGGCGGCGCTGACCGCTCTCGACGACGAGC
>NZ_JAEVHL010000132.1 GCF_016803395.1 Micromonospora tarensis
ATGGGCCGGTCAGCCGCGCAGGCGCAGCCCGCGTGGGGTGGCCCGGAAGCCGGCGGCGGTCAGCGCGTCCCGCACGCGGTGAGGAGTGCACCGCCTCGCCGTCGGCCCGCTCCACCGACATCGCGCCCAGCGCGCCGGAGTGGACGGCGTCGGCGAGCGCCTTGCCGGCGGCGGCCAGGGTGTCGGTGTCGTCGCTGAAGGAGAGCAGTGTCCGGCCGCCGCGCTCGACATAGAGGACGAGGTCGCCGCCGACCTGCACCACCAGGGCGCCCGCCTTGCGGCCGGCCCGGTGCCCGGTGGCCGGGGCGGATCCGTCGCCGGAGTCGACCACCCGTTCCGGCCAGGGCAGCGCCGCGCCGTACGGATTCGCCGGATCGGTAGCGGCGAGCACGGTGGCGGACGCGCCCCGGCCCCGGTTGCCGTCGGTCGGCTCAGCCAGCGCGCGGAGCCGATCCACCGCGCCGGGCACCGCGAACTGCGCCGCACCCAACCCTTCGACGAAGTAACCCCGACGGGCCGCGCCACGTTCCTCCAGCGCGGACAGCACCGGGTAGACGGCGGAGAAGCCACCGACCACCTGCTCGGCCAGCACCGCGCCGCGGGTGACCACCCCGTGCCGCTCCAGCAGCAGGTCGGCGAGCGCGGCGGCCCGCCGGGTCGGGTCGAGGTCCCGATCCGGCAGGCGCGACCAGCGACCGGCGACGGTCGGCGGACCACCCCGGGTGGGCAGCGCCACCCGGCCGGGCCGCCGGTAGCGGGTGCGTGGGGCGGACGGTCGTGAGCGGTGCGCGCCCCCGGCACCGAGCACCGCGCGCAGCGGGGCGAGGGTGTCGTTGGTGAGGTGCCCGGCCCAGACCAGGTCCCAGATCACCCCGGTCAGCGCGGCGTCGTCGGTCGAACCGACCCGGTCGGCCAGCGAGCGGAAGAACAGCGCCTGCCCGTCGCCGAGCGCGTCGAGCACCGCCTCGTGCAGCGGGGTGCGGGTCAACGCCTCGTCCGGCGGCGCAAGCAGCAGCGCGGCGGTGTCCGCGTACGCCAGGGTGACCCAGCCGTCACCTCCGGAGATCGCGCCCGACCCCGCCCAGACGACCTCCCCGCTCGCGCAGAGCTCGTCGAGTTGGGCGGGGGAGTAGTCGGCGACCCGCGCGGGCAGCACCAACCGCTCCAGGGCGGACGCCGGCACCGCGGCGCCCTGCAACTGCTCCACTGTCGCGGCGAGCGCCTCCACACCTCGGGCGGACGAGCCGACCTGCTGCCAACGGGGCAGGAATGTGGCGAGCGCCCGGGGCGGCACCGGCTCGATCTCCCGACGCAGCGCGGCGAGCGAGCGGCGGCGCAGCATCCGCAGCACCTCGGCGTCGCACCACTGCGCACCGGCCGAATCCGGGGTGAACTCGCCGGACACCACCCGCCCGGTCGCGCCGAGCCGGCGCAGCGCCTGCTCGACGACGAACACGCCGAGCCCGAAGCGCGCCGCGCAGCTGGCGGCGGCGAACGGCCCATGGGTGCGGGCGTAGCGGGCCACCAGGTCACCGAGCGGGTCGGCCACCGGGGCGAGGTACGCCTCGGCCACCCCCACCGGCAGTGCCACGCCGAGGGCGTCGCGCAGGCGGGCGGCATCCTCCACACCGACCCAGCGCTGCTCGCCCGCGATCCGCACCCGCAGCGCCCGACGGGTCGCCTCCAGCTCGGTGAGCCAGGTCTGCGGCACCCCCCGCCCGGTCAACTCGGCGTCGCTCAGGTCACCGAGCACCCGCAGCAACTCGACGACGTCCTCGGCGTCGCGGGGGCGACGTTGCTCGGTCAGCCAGCGCAGCTGCCGGTCGGTCTCGGCGAGCACCGTCGGGTCGAGCAACTCGCGCAGGTCGACCCGGCCGAGCAGCTCACCGAGGAGGGTGGAGTCGAGCGCGAGTGCGGCGGCGCGGCGCTCGGCCAGCGGGGCGTCGCCCTCGTAGAGGAAGGCGCCGACATAGCCGAAGAGCAACGACCGCGCGAACGGGGACGGCGCGCTGGTCTCCACCTCGACCAGACGCACCTTGCGGGTGGCCAGGTCGCGCATCAGCCCGGCCAGCGCCGGCTGGTCGAAGACGTCCTGAAGGCACTCCCGGGCGGCCTCCAGGGTGACCGGGAAGTCCGCGTACTCCCGGGCGACGTCGAGCAGCTGCGCGGCGCGCTGCCGTTGCTGCCAGAGCGGTTGGCGGCGGCGCGGGTCGCGGCGGGGCAGCAGGAGCGACCGGGCCGCGCACTCCCGGAAGCGGGCGGCGAAGAGGGCGGAGGTGCCGACCGCCTCCTCGACCAGCTGGGCGATCTCGTCCGGCTCGAAGACCACCACGTCGGCGCCGGGAGGTTCGTCGGCGGTGTCGGGCAGGCGCACCACGATGCCGTCGTCGGAGGGCATCACCTGGGCGTCCACCCCGTACCGTTCGGCCAGTCGGCGGCCCACCGCGAGGGCCCACGGCCCGTTCACCCGGGCGCCGAGCACGCTGTGCACGGCGAGCCGCCAGTCGCCCAGCTCGTCGCGGAACCGTTCGACCACGATCGTGCGGTCGTCGGGCAGCGAGCGGGTGGCCTCCCGCTGGTCGCGCAGGTAGGCCATCAGGTTGCCGGCGGCCCAGTCGTCCAGCCCGCCGTCGCGGAGTGCGGTCAGGGCCGCCTCGTCACTCTGCCGTAGCAGGGTGCGCACCCGGGCACCGATGGCCCGGCCCAGCTCGACGGGGCGGCCCAGCTGGTCGCCCTTCCAGAACGGCATGCGCGCGGCCTGCCCGGGCGCGGGCGAGACCAGCACCCGGTCGGGGGTGATCTCCTCGATCCGCCAGGAGGAGGAGCCGAGCAGGAAGACGTCACCGACCCGGGACTCGTAGACCATCTCCTCGTCCAGCTCGCCGACCCGGGCGGCCCGCTCCGCGCCGGCCAGGAAGACCCCGAACAGACCCCGGTCGGGAATGGTGCCACCGCTGGTCACCGCGAGTCGCTGTGCGCCGGGACGGCCGGTGAGCAGGTCGGTGGCCCGGTCCCAGACCAGTCGGGGACGCAGCTCGGCGAACGCGGTGGACGGGTAGCGGCCGGAGAGCATGTCCAACACCGCGTGCAGCGCCGAATCGGGCAGCTCGGCGAAGGGGGCGGCCCGACGGACCAGCAGGGCCAGGTCGGCGAGCGGCCACGGCTCCAGCGCCACCATCGCGACGATCTGCTGGGCCAGCACGTCCAGCGGGTTGCGCGGGTAGTGCAGCTCCTCGATCGCGCCGTCGGTCATCCGCTCGGCGACCACCGCGCAGGAGAGCAGGTCGCCGCGGTGCTTGGGGAAAACCACCCCGCGGGAGACGGCGCCCACCTGGTGCCCGGCCCGGCCGACCCGTTGCAGCCCGGCGGCGACGCTGGGCGGGGCCTCGATCTGCACCACCAGGTCGACCGCGCCCATGTCGATGCCCAGCTCCAGGCTGCTGGTGGCCACCACCGCCGGGAGCTGACCTGACTTGAGCGCCTCCTCGATGTGCTTGCGCTCCTCCCGGGAGACGCTGCCGTGGTGGGCGCGGGCGATCACGGGCGTCGCGCCGCCGGCCGCGCCGGACTGGGCCATCACCTCGGCCGGTGGCCGGTTGGGCCGAAGACCGATCGCGGCCTTGCCCGCTTCGTCGGTCACCGCCTCGGCGGCCAACTCGTTGAGCCGGGCGCAGAGGCGTTCGGCACTGCGGCGCGAGTTGGTGAAGACGATCGTCGAACGGTGCTGCCCGATGAGGGTGAAGACCCGCTCCTCGACCGCCGGCCAGATCGACGCCCGACGCGGGCCGGGACCGCCGAGGTCGTCCTCCGGAGGCTGCTCCTGCTCGTCGAGGCGGGTCATGTCCTGCACCGGGACCTGCACGCTGACCTCGATGGTCTTCGGGGTGGCCGGCTGCACCACGTCGACCGGGCGGGCGCCGCCGAGAAACCGCGCGCAGGCGTCGATCGGTCGGACGGTGGCCGAGAGGCCGATGCGTTGCGCCGGGGTGGGCAGCAGCTCGTCGAGGCGTTCGAGGGAGAGCGCGAGGTGGGCGCCCCGCTTGCTGCCGGCCACCGCGTGCACCTCGTCGACGATCACCGTCTGGACGCCCCGCAGTGAGTCGCGGGCGGCGGAGGTGAGCAGCAGGAACAGCGACTCCGGTGTGGTGATGAGGATGTCCGGCGGGGTGCGGGCGAAGGCCCGTCGCTCGTCGGCCGGGGTGTCGCCGGTGCGCATGCCGACGGTGATGTCGGGCGGTGCCACACCCAGCCGGGTGGCCGCCTGCCGGATGCCGGCCAGCGGGGCGCGCAGGTTGCGCTCCACGTCGACGGCGAGGGCCTTGAGGGGGCTGACGTAGAGCACCCGGCACCGCTGGCGAGCCTCGGCCGGCGCGGGCTCGCCGGCCAGCCGGTCCAGCGACCAGAGGAAGGCCGCGAGTGTTTTGCCGGAGCCGGTCGGTGCCACCACGAGGGCGTTACGGCCGGCGGCGATTGATTGCCAGGCGCCGGTCTGCGCGGCGGTGGGCGCGGCGAAGGCGGCGTCGAACCAGGCGCGGGTGGCCGCACCGAAGCTGGCCAGCACCGCGCCGGCGTCTGCGTCTGCCCCGGTCACCGGTCCATCGTGCCCCGCCGGTACGACAACGACGAACGACCCAGCGTGGAATACGCCAACAAAAAGCAAAAAGCGTGGAAGGTGCGCTTAATACGTTAAGTCTCACTTAACTGCTTGCTTCTAGGGAGCAACATAAAGTAACTTCACCCGCAACGCGAACCGGGGTGAGGGGTGTGATGGCTGGCGAGCGGCGCGTCATCGAACCGGGCACCGACGTGCTGATTCGCAAGGTCGACGGCCACCTCGCCGCGCTCCGCGCCGGTCTGCACGGCCCCGAGCTCGAACTCGCCGAACTCCTCGCCCACTGCCTGCGGGAGCTGGTGCTGTGCACCGCCCAGGCCAGCGCCGCCGATCGCGGCCAGGTCCGCGTCGCGGTCCACTACTTCGTGCTGCGTCGCGAGAGCCGGGGCCGGCTGCTCTCGGTGCGGTCGCTGACCGCCGCGGAGCGGGTGGTCGACCGGGTCGCGCGCCAGCTCGGTCGATCCGACCTGCTGGCCGAGCTGCGTCGCGACGCCCCGCGCCGGAGGACGCGCAGCCCGTCGGCGACGCCCTGCTGCGTTGAACGGCCGCCGGCATCCCGGCGTCACCGGTGGTGAGCATCCCCGCGCCACCGACGGACGAATTCCGGCAAAACCGCCCGTCAAACAACAAACTGTCGTCTGATCGCTGCTAGGCGTCACCGCTGCCACGGGCGCCGGCCACCACGATCGGGAGCGCGGGTGCTGGTACTGCTCATCCTCCACGTCGTGGCCGCCGTCCTCGCGCCAGTGCTCGTCCGCCGGTGGGGTCGGCAGGCGTGCTACCCGCTGGCGCTGGCACCGGCCGCCGCGTTCGGCTGGGCGGTGACCCGCACCCCGGCCGTCCGGGACGGCGGGGCGGTGGTCGAGACGTACCCGTGGATCCAGCAGTTGGGCCTGCACATCGCGCTCCGGCTCACCACGCTGTCCTGGCTGATGACACTGCTGATCGGCGGCGTCGGCGCGTTGGTGTTGGTCTACAGCGCCCGCTACTTCCGCGCCGGCTCCACCGGGCTGGCGCAGTTCGCCGGGGTCCTGGTGGCCTTCGCCGGCGCGATGCTCCTGCTGGTGTTCGCCGACGACCTGCTGCTGCTCTACGTCGGCTGGGAGCTGACCACGATCTTCTCGTACCTGCTGATCGGGCACAGCACCGAGCGGCGCTCCAGCCGGTGGGCGGCGGCGCAGGCGCTGACCGTCACCACGCTTGGCGGCCTCGCCATGCTCGTCGGGTTCATCGTGCTGGGTGCGCACGCCGGCACCTACCGGTGGTCGGAGATCGCCGCCGCACCCCTGCCCGGCGGCGGGTACCTGGTGGGCGCGGTGCTGCTGATCCTGGTCGGCGCGCTGTCCAAGTCGGCGGTGCTGCCGTTCAGCTCCTGGCTGCCGGTCGCGATGGCGGCACCCACCCCGGTCAGCGCGTACCTGCACGCCGCCGCCATGGTCAAGGCCGGCGTCTACCTGGTCGGGCTGCTCGCACCGGTGCTCGCCACTGTCGGTCCGTGGCGGCCGGTGGTGCAGGTCACCGGGGTGGCCACCATGCTCCTCGGCGGTTGGGCGGCGCTGCGGCAGACCGACCTGAAGCTGCTGCTGGCCTACGGCACGGTCAGTCAGCTCGGCCTGCTGGTCGCGGTGACCGGGTCGGGCACGCCGGACGCCGCCCTGGCCGGGACCGCGATGCTGCTGGCGCACGCCCTGTTCAAGGCGGCGTTGTTCCTGGTGGTCGGCATCATCGACCACGGTGCCGGCACCCGCGACCTGCGCGAGCTGTCCGGCCTGCGGCGCTGGTCCCGGCCGTTGTTCGTGGTCGCGGTGCTGGCGGCGGCATCGATGGCCGGGGTGCCGCCGTTGGTCGGCTTCGTGGCCAAGGAGGCGGTGTTCGCGGCGTTCACCGACCAGCCGGCGCTGCTCACCGGGCTGGTCGCCGGGACGATGCTCACTGTCGCGTACAGCGCGCGCTTCCTCTGGGGCGCGTTCGCCGACCGCCCCGGTGTGGCACCGGTCCAGCCGGTGCCGATCGCCGTGTCGCTGCTGGTCCCGCCCGGGGTGCTCGCCGGGGTCGGCCTGCTCGCCGGACCGGCGGCGGGTGTGCTGGACGGCCTGCTGCGCCCGTACGCCGATCTGCTCGGCGCGGTGCACGCGCACCTGGCGCTCTGGGCCGGCCCGACCCCGGCGCTCGGCCTGTCCGTGCTGGCGTTCGCCGGCGGCGGCCTGCTCTTCGCCGCGCGCGGACCGCTCGCCCCGGTGCTGGCCCGGCTCCGTGCGCCGGTGGGCGGCAACCAGGGGTACGAGTGGATCGTGGGCCGGTTCGACCGGTTTGCCATCGAGGTCACCGGAGCGACCCAGCGGGGCTCCCTGCCGCAGTATCTGGGCATCATCCTGGTCACCCTGGTGCTGGTGCCCGGTGCGGCGATGCTCTCGGCGAGCCCGTGGCGGGCGCGGATCCCGCTCTGGGACAGCCCGCTGCAACTGGTGGTCCTGGTGGTGATCGCGGTGGCGGCGGTGTTGGCGGTCGGCGCGCGCCGCCGCCTGACCGCGATGCTCCTGGTGGGGATGACCGGCTACGGCACCGCGATGCTGTTCGTCCTCTATGGAGCGCCTGACCTGGCGCTCACCCAGTTCCTGGTGGAGACCGCGACGATCGCGGTCTTCGTGTTGGTGCTGCGTCGCCTGCCGGAGCGGTTCTCGGCCCGCCCGCTGCGCCGCACCCGCTGGGTCCGTCGGGCGATCGGGGTGGCGGTGGGCGTGGTGACCGCCGGGCTGGCCCTCACCGCCGCGGGTGCCCGCCGGGCACCGGACATCTCCGCCGCCTTCCCGGATCTCGCGGTGGTGCACGGGTACGGCCGCAACGTGGTCAACGTGACCCTTGTCGACATCCGGGCCTGGGACACGATGGGTGAGCTGGCGGTGCTGGTGGTGGCGGCGACAGGGGTGGCCAGCCTGATCTTCGAGCGGTCCCGCACCGGGCCGCGCCCACGCCGGCCGGAGGCGGGCCGGCGGGTGACCGGACCCGACCGGCCGGTGTGGCTGCGCGGCGGGCCCACCCTGTACGAGGAGCGCCGCTCGATCGTGTTGGAGGTGGTCATCCGGTTGATCTTTCACACCGTGGTGCTGTTCTCGCTGTTCCTGCTCTTCTCCGGCCACAACGCGCCGGGCGGCGGCTTCGCCGGTGGTCTGGTGGCGGGGCTCGCCCTGGTGGTCCGCTATCTGGCCGGCGGCCGGTACGAGCTGACCGAGGCGCCCCGATCGGCGCCGGCGCGATCCTCGGGGCCGGCCTCGCGGTGTCGGTGGGCAGCGGTGTGGTGGCGCTGCTGGTCGGTGGTTCGGTGCTGGAGAGCGCCAAGGTCGACCAGCACCTGCCGCTGGTCGGTGACCTCCACCTGGTCACCTCGCTCTTCTTCGACATCGGCGTGTACCTGGTCGTGGTCGGGCTGGTGCTGGACATCCTGCGCAGCCTCGGTGCCGAGGTGGATCGACACATCGAGGCCACCGGCGAGGCCACCGGTGGCCTCGCCGTCGACAAGGGCGACCGGGCATGAGGGCGAGCGGCGCGGGGCCGACGCTGGTGTTGGTGCTGGCCGTCGCGGTGCTCGTCGGTTGCGGGGTGATCCTGCTGTTGGAGCGCACCCTCACCCGGATCCTGCTCGGGGTGATCCTCCTCGGCAACGGGGTCAACCTGTTGATCCTGTTGGGCGGGCGGTCCGGTGCGGCGCCCGTCGTCGGCACCGGACCGGTGGACCGGATGAGTGATCCGCTGCCGCAGGCGATGGTGTTGACGGCCATCGTGATCACGTTCGGCTTCACCGCGTTCCTGCTCGCCGTGGCCTACCGCAGCTGGTATCTCTCCGGCGACGACGAGGTGCCCGACGACCTGGAGGACCGGCAGATCATCCGTCGGGCCGGGCGGCACGAGGTGAGCACCGTCGACCGGGGTGGGGAGGGCCCGGGCGGCGACCCGGAGCAGGTCGATCCCGAGCCCGCCCGGCGCCGGTTGCGACGGGGGGACGAGACGTGCTGAGCATGCTGGTGCCGCTGCCGGTGGTGGTGCCGTTGCTGGCCGCGGCGCTGACCCTGCTGCTGGCCGGGATGCCCCGACTCCAGCGCGCGATAAGCGTGCTCTGTCTGGGCGGCACCCTCGCCGTGGCGGTGGTGCTGCTGGTGCAGGCGTACCGGTACGGGCCGGTGGTGGTGGCGGTCGGCGCGTGGCCGCCGCCGGTCGGCATCGTCCTGGTAGCCGATCAACTCGCCGCGCTGATGCTCGTGGTCTCCTCGGCGGTGACCCTGTGCGTGCTGCTCTACTCGGTCGGCCAGGGCCGCAGCGAGACGAGCGAGACGACGCCGGTGTCGATCTTCCACCCGACGTATCTGGTGCTCACCGCGGGCGTGACCAACGCGTTCCTGGCTGGTGACCTGTTCAACCTCTTCGTGGGGTTCGAGATCCTGCTGGCCGCCAGCTTCGTGCTGATCACCCTGGGCGGCACCGAGACCCGGATCCGGACCGGGTCGACGTACGTGGTGGTCAGCATCCTGTCCTCGATGCTCTTCCTGACGTCGGTGGGTCTGGTGTACGCGGCCACCGGCACGCTCAACCTCGCGCAGCTCGCCCAGCGCCTCGACGACCTGCCCGACGGCGTCCGGCTGGCGCTGGAGCTGATGCTGCTGCTTGCCTTCGCGATCAAGGCGGCGGTCTTTCCGCTCTCGGCCTGGCTGCCGGACAGCTATCCGACCGCGCCGGCCCCGGTCACCGCGGTCTTCGCGGGCCTGCTCACCAAGGTCGGGGTCTACGCGATCATCCGTACCGAGACGTTGCTGTTTCCCGGTGGGCACGCGGACAAATTGCTCATGGTGGTCGCCGGGCTGACCATGGTGGTCGGCATCCTCGGCGCGGTGGCCCAGGCCGACATGAAACGGCTCTTCTCGTTCACCCTGGTCAGTCACATCGGCTACATGATCTTCGGGGTGGCGTTGAGCACCGCCGCCGGGCTCTCCGGCGCGATCTTCTACGTGGTGCACCACATCACCATCCAGACCACGCTGTTCCTCGTCGCGGGGCTGGTCGAGGAGCGCGCCGGCAGCACCGACCTGCGCCGCATCGGCGGGCTGGCCCGGGCGGCGCCACTGCTCGGCGTGCTGTTCTTCGTGCCGGCCATGAACCTCGCCGGGGTGCCACCGTTCTCCGGCTTCCTCGGCAAGCTCGGCCTGCTCCAGGCCGGGGTGGCAGCCGGTGGGCCGCTGCCCGGGGTGCTGGTCGCGGCGGGCACGCTGACCAGCCTGCTCACCCTCTACGTGGCATCCCGGGTGTGGAACATCGCGTTCTGGCGTTCGCCTCGGCTGGCCACCAACGAGCCGGTCGTCCGGCTGCCGAAGCTGATGGTCGGGGCCACCGTGGCCCTGGTCGCCCTCGGGCTGGCGCTGACGGCGCTGGCCGGGCCGCTCTTCGACGTCACCGCGGACGCCGCGGCGGACCTGCGCCTGCGCACCCCGTACGTCCGTGCCGTGTTCCCCGGGGGCGTACCGTGACCGGCTCGCCGTCGGCCCGGGACGCCGCCGGGTCGCAGCCGGCGCGCGGCCGGTTCGGGCGGTGGCGGGACCAGGCGGTGGCGCTCGGTTGGCTGGTGGTGGTCTGGGGCCTGCTCTGGGGCGACATCAACTGGGCCAACCTGGCCGGTGGCCTGCTGGTGGGCGGGGCGGTACTGGTCTTCTTCCCGCTGCCGGCGATCAGCTTCGCCGGCCGGCTGCGGCCCCGGGCGCTGCTGGTGTTCGCGGGCCGGTTCGCCGTCGAGCTGGTGCGCGCGAGCCTGCACGTCGCCCGGATCGCCGTGCAGCCCGGTTACCGGCCGCGCGGAGCGATCATCGCGGTTCGGTTGCGGGTGCCCAGCGACCTGAACCTGGCGCTCACCGCCGAGGCCGTCTCGTTGGTGCCGGGCACGCTGATCCTCGAGGTGGACCGGGACTCCGGGACGCTCTACCTGCACGTGCTGGACACCCACGAGCCGGCCGACCTGGACGTGGCCCGGGAACGAGCCCTGATCATCGAGCGGCGCATCGTCCGGACGGTGGGGTCCGGCGCCGAGCTGCGCCGCGTCGAGACCGCGTCACCCGAGAGGGGAACCCGACCGTGATCATGTTCCTGGCCGTCGTCCTCACCGTGTTGTTGTCGGTGACCGCGCTGCTCGCCCTCACCCGCCTCTACCGTGGCCCGTCGCTGGTGGACCGGGTGATCGCCGCGGACATGCTGCTCGCCACCATGGTCGGCGCGGTGGGCGCCGAGGCGGCGGTGAACCGGCACGCCACCACCCTGCCCGTGCTGGTGGTGCTCTCCCTGCTCGGTTTCGTGGGCTCGGTGTCGCTGGTCCGCTTCGCCGTCCGGGAGCAGCGGTGATCGCCACTGTCGCCGACTGGGTCGGGGCCGGTTGTCTGGTCGGCGGCGCGCTGCTCGGGCTGGCCGCCGCGATCGGCGTGCTGCGGTTCCCGGACGCGCTGTCGCGGATGCACGCGGCGACCAAGCCGCAGGTGCTCGGCGTGCTGCTGTTGCTGCTGGGTATCGCGTTGCGGCTGCGCTCGCCGGCGGATCTGGGCATGGTCCTGCTGGTGGCGGTCTTCCAACTGGCGACCGCGCCGGTCGCGGCCCAGATGATCGGGCGGGCCGCGTACCGGTCGGGGCGGCTCGACCGGGGCCTGCTCGACGCCGACGAGCTGGCCGAGCGCGGCTCCGGTGGTGGGTCGGCGGGCCCGGCGTGACCACCGGGGCGGACCTGGCGAAACGGACGATCCGCTCCTTCGGCCCACCCCCAGCGGAGTCCCAGCCAGCGCCGATAAAATAGCGGCATGATCGACTCCTCTGCCCAGGAGGGCAGCAGTAGCCAGCCGGGTCGTGCCCGGCATATCCCCGTACCGACGACCCCGGGAGCCCTGAGCGACCCGTGTTGATCGTCGTTGGTCTCCTTCTGATCATCCTTCTTACTGCCGCCACCGGTTACTTCGTGGCGCAGGAGTTCGGCTATGTGGCCGTGGACCGGGGCAAGCTGCGCCAGCTCGCCGATGACGGCGACCAGGCCGCCGCCCGGGCGCTGACCGTCACCAGCCGGCTCTCCTTCATGCTCTCCGGCGCCCAACTCGGCATCACCGTCACCGCCCTGCTGGTCGGTTACGTCGCCGAGCCGTACCTGGGCGGCGGCCTCGCCGACCTGCTCGGTGTGGCCGGCGTCAGCGAGGCGATCAGTCTGCCGCTCTCGGTGGCGCTGGCCCTGATCATCGCCACCGTGGTCCAGATGGTCCTCGGTGAGCTGGCCCCGAAGAACCTGGCCATCGCCCGGGCCGAGCCGTTGGCTCGGGCGCTGAGCCGGTCCACCCTGGTCTACCTGGCCGTCGCCGGGCCGGTGATCCGGCTCTTCGACCGGGCGTCGGTCCGGCTGCTGCGCCGGGTCGGCATCGAACCGATCGAGGAGCTGCCCAGTGGTGCCACCCCGGCCGACCTGGAGCAGATCATCGCCGAGTCCCGCGAGGAGGGCAGCCTGGACGTGGAGATGTCCACGCTGCTCGACCGAGGTCTCGACTTCCGCGAGCTGACCGCCGGAGAGGCCATGGTGCCCCGGGTCGACGTGCACACCGTACGGGCGCACGAGCCGGTGAGCCGGGTGGTCGAGCTGCTGGACACCGGCCACTCCCGCTTCCCGGTGCGCGGCGCGGAGGGCGTCGACGACCTGATCGGCGTCGTCGGCATCGCCGACGTGCTCGGCGTACCGCCCGAGAGGCGGGCCACCACCCCGGTGAACGCGGTGGCCGGGCCGCCGCTGCTCGTACCGGAGACGTTGCCCCTGCCCACGGTGCTCGACCGGCTGCGGTCCGGGCACCGGCAGATGGCGTGCGTGGTCGACGAGTACGGCGGCTTCGCCGGCGTGATCACGCTGGAGGACATCGCCGAGGAGCTGGTCGGCCCGATCCGGGACGAGGACGACCCACCGGAGCGGGCGCCGGCCCGGCAGGACGACGGGTCCTGGGTGGTGCCGGCCCGCTGGCGGATCGACGAGGTCGCCGACAGCACCGGCATCGCCCTGCCCGAGGCCCCGGAGTACGACACCCTGTCCGGGTTGGTGATGCGGGAGCTGGGCCGGGTGCCCGAGGTCGGTGACCGGCTGGAGATCAGCCTGCTGCCCGAGGGCGCGGAGGTCGAGGCCGGCGAGGCGGAGCCTCGGGCGCTGGTCGAGGTGCTGGCCGTGGATCGGCACGTGGCCGACTCGGTGCGGTTGCAGCTCACCCGGCCGGAGGTGACCGCGTGAGCCCCGGGATCGCGCTGTTCAGCTCGGTGATCCTGCTGGCGCTGAACGGGTTCTTCGTGGCCGCCGAGTTCGCCCTGGTGGCCAGCAAGCGGTACCGACTGGAGCAGGCGGCGGCCACCGGCGGCCGGGCGGCGCGGGCCGCGCTGGACGGTGTCCGGGAGCTGTCGTTGATGCTGGCCGGCGCGCAGCTCGGCATCACGCTGTGCACGCTGGGGCTCGGTGCGTTGGCCGAGCCGGCGATCGAGCACCTGATCAGCCCGCTGCTGCACGCGGTGGGCCTGCCGGACGCGGCCAGCCACCTGGTCGCCCTGGTCTTCGCGCTGGCGTTGGTGACCTTCCTGCACCTGGTGGTGGGGGAGATGGCGCCGAAGTCGTGGGCGATCACCGACGCGGAACGCTCGGCGACGCTGCTCGCGCTGCCGTTCCGCGCCTTCGCCCGGGTCTCCCGGCCGGTGCTCTCCGCGCTCAACGCCCTGGCCAACGCGATCCTGCGGCTGTTCGGGGTCAACCAGCAGGACCAGCTCGCCCAGGTGCACGGCCCGGACGAGCTGCGCATCCTGCTGGAGCAGTCCCGGGAACACGGGCTGCTCGGCGCCGAGCAGCACCAGCTGCTGACCAGCATGCTGGAGTTGCAGGGCACGTCGGTGGCGCAGGTGATGGAGCCGTTCGCCACCATGGTCACCGTCCGTCGCGACGACCCGGCCGGGCGGATCGAGGAGGTCAGCCGGGACAGCGGGCGATCGCGGCTCGCGGTGCTGGACGAGGCGGGCGACGTCTGTGGCCTGGTGCACGTGCGGGAGGCGGTGCGGGTGGTCACCACCGGCCGGGTCGCCACCGCCGGGGAGCTCATGACGCCCGCGTTCACGCTGCCCGCGACGTCGTCGGTCACCGAGGCGGTGACGGCGATGCGGGCCCGGCAGTCGCAGCTCGCGTTGGTGCGCAACGGTGGTGGCCCGGCCCGGCCGATCGGCTTCGTGGCGCTGGAGGACCTCCTGGAGGAGGTCATCGGTGAGTTCGACGACGAGACCGACACCGTGCCGCGCGGGCGGCGGCTCCGCTGAGTTGTCGGCCCGGCCGCGCTGATCGAGCGCGGCCGGGTCGGTGCCGCCGTGACGCCGCCGGACCGGGCGTGAGATCCCCTCGACCGGGTAGGCGGCGCTGGTGGGGGCTGACCGGGCCCGTACCGGAAGGGGGCGCGCGGTGCGGCTGACGGGTGTGTCTTCGGACTCCGGCGGGACCGGGGTGTCCGTGCAGACCACGCTCGCCAACCCGAGCACCCGGCCGGGCCTGCGCCTGCCGGGGCGGGTGACGGTCGCGGCCGGGCCGGCGGACGTGCTGGTCCGGCACATCCGGCTCGGCCTGGTCACGACCGTCGAGCCGGACGACCCGGCCGCGCCCCGACGTCTCGTGCAGTTCCACCAGATGCCGGTCGCCGGCCGGTTCGTGGTGCCGGCCGGTCGGCGGCGGGCTGTCGACTTCGCGTTGCCGCTGCCCTGGGAGACCCCGGTGACCATCTTCGGCGGGGTGCCGCTGCTGAGCCTGCGGATGGGCCTGCGTACCGAGGTGTCCCTCGACCCCGACCTCGACCAGGGCGCGATGGTGCCGGTCTTCGTGCACCCGATCCCCACCCAGCAGCACGTGTTGGCGGCGCTGGACACGCTGGGCTTCATGATCCGCCAGGCTGGGTTGCAGGAGGGCGGGCTACCCGGGGTGGAGCACACCCTGCCGCTGCACCAGCGCTGGGGCTACTGGGTGGGGCCGCTCTACGCCGGGCCGATCACCGAGTTGGAGGTGATCTTCGTGACCAACTCGGCGGGCCTGGAGGCGATCCTCTGGATGGACCGCCGGTTGGCGCTGGCCGGGATCACGCACCAGAGCATCAGCCGGTTCCGGATCTGGCACGAGAGCGCCGACCAGCGCGACTGGGTCGCCACAGTGGACGGCTGGATCCGCCAGGCGATCAACCGGCACGCCGCAGCCGCCGCGCACACCGACTGGTCCGCGCAGATCGCCGGGTCCGCCCACGTCAGCCGCCACCCCGACGAGCCGGTCCGCCCCGGCTACGGCCTCGGCGGCACCGCCGGCGCCGCCGGCGTAGGAGGCGGCTCCGGCGGCGACGGCACCTAACCCCCCGGTTCCCACCTTCGTTGATCATGAAGTTGTTGCCACGACACGCCGGGGCGAGTGGTGACAACTTCATGATCATCCATGCTGGGGGCGGGGGTTAGCCGGCAGTGGCGGTGGCTAGTTTGAGGCTGAAGGCCAGGAAGAGGGCGGCCACGGCGGTGGTGCCGCCGGCCGCCAGGCGGCGGCGCTGGCGGAACTGGGTGGCCAGGAAGGTGCCCGCGAAGATCAACGCGGTCAGGTACAGCGCGCTGGTCGCCGTGGCGATCAGCCCGAGCAGCAGGAACGACAGCGCCGGCCAGGCGTAGCCGGGGTCGACGAACTGGATGAAGAACGAGATGAAGAAGAGGATCGCCTTCGGGTTGAGCAGGCTGATCACCAGCGCCTTGCGGAACGGGCTGCGCATCGCCGCCGGCTCCGCCGCGTCGATCAGCCGCGGCGCCCCCGGGTCGTTGCGGTCGCGCCAGCGCCGCGCGGCGCCGCGCAGCATGGTCACCCCGACATAACCGAGGTACGCCGCGCCGGCGTACTTGATCACCAGGAAGAGCGGCGGGTACGCCTTGAGCAGCGACGCCACTCCGGCGGCGGAGAGGACCATCAGCACCCCGTCGCCGACGAACACCCCGCCGGCGGCCCGGTAGCCGGCCGCCACGCCCCGTTTGGCCGCGGTGGAGAGCACGAAGAGCGAGTTCGGCCCGGGCAGCAGGATGATGGCCACGGTGCCCAGCACGTACGTCCAGATGTCGGTGATCCCCAGCACGCCCGCCATCATCACGCCACCGGTGCCGTCCGGCGAAGTCTTTCTCGGAGCCGGAGCTGTGCGTTCGGCCACTCGTGCACGGTCATCGCGTACGTCACGGTGTCCCGCCAGGAGCCGTCCGGGCGTTGCCGGTGCATCCGGAGCACCCCCTCCCGGGTGGCGCCGAGCCGTTCGATGGCCGCCTGCGAGCGGACGTTGCGGATGTCGGTGTGCCAGGCCACCCGGACCGCGCCCAGGTCGTCGAAGGCCCGGCCGAGCAGCAACAGCTTCGCCTCGGTGTTGATCCCGGTACGCCACCACCGCCGGCCGAGGAAGGTGTGCCCGATGGCCACCGACCGTCGCTGCGGGTCGATGTCGTAGTAGGACGTGCTGCCGACCACCGCCCCGGTCGCCGCGCAGCGCTGCACCCAGGCCACCCGCTCGCCCCGGTGGTGGGCGGCCAGGGCGGTGGTGATCACCTCGGCGGTCCCGGCCGGCGCGGTCGGCTGTCCGACGCTGAGGTGCCGCCACACCTCGGCGTCCGCTGTCGCGGCGTGCAACTCGTCGGTGTGCGCCAACGCCAACGGCTCGAGCCGAACGTGCTCGCCGTGCAGCGGCACCGGATCGTGCCAGGGTGTGCGGGTCGTCCGCAGGTACCCGGGCAGCGGCGCGGTGACCCCGGCGTCCGGCTCGGGTGCCCCGGGGGTCAGCCGCAGCGGCAGCACGCCCGCCCAGTACGGCAGGTCCATGTCGTCCTCGTCCTCGCGCACCCCGCCGCTGCGGGCCCGGACGGAGACCTCGCGCAACGGCAGTGCCAGCACCGCGGTCTCGGCCAGCTCCCGCCGGCTCGGTGGGCGGGAGGCCGTGCTGCGTCCCGCACCCACCTTCTCCACCAACGCGGTGAGCATGGCGCTCTTCTCCCGCTCGTCGGTGACCAGTCGGGCGTTGCCGTGGGCGACGACCGAGCGGTAGTTGGCGCTGTGGTGGAACTGGGAGCGGGCGTAGACCAGCCCGTCGAGCACCGTCACCGCGACGCAGACCGGCAGCCCGTCGTCGCCCCGGGCGGCGAGCAGCGGCCGGCTGCCGGTGGAGCCGTGCAGGTAGAGCGTGTCGCCGATGCGGACGTGCAGGGTGGGCAGCACCCGGGGCTGGCCTTCGACGACGAAGGCCAGCGCGCAGTCGTATGCCTCGTCGAGCACCGCGTGGGCGGCGGCCTCGTCGTAGCTCATCCGGTCCCGTGAGCGGTTCGGTGTGGTCCGGGCGGTGGGTGGATACATGCGCGCGCCCCTTTGTTCTAGTACAATCCTGTATTTGTGTCAGCACGCTATCAGCTCACCGGTACGACAGCCGCCGAGATTTCGGCGAGCGTCGAGTCGGGCATCCGTACCGGTGCCCTCCCGCCGGGGGCCGCCCTGCCACCCGTGCGGGCGCTCGCCGCCGAGCTGGGGGTCAGCCCCGCCACCGTCGCCCGCGCCTACCAGGACGCTGCGCCAGCGTGGCCTGCTCGCCACCGCC
>NZ_JAEVHL010000133.1 GCF_016803395.1 Micromonospora tarensis
CCCCGCCGGGCGGTGGCCGGTGGTGGGGACGGCGTCGGCACACCGACCCGGAACCGCTGCACGCCGATGAACTGATCAACCGGATCGCCACCGGAGCCGACCCGACCCGGCGTCGCGACGCCCGGGCTACGGTGACCGGCACCCGACCCGGCTCGCCCGGGAGCGGCGGGCCGGAGCCGGCGGGCGGCGGTCACGAAACGGCGGCTTGGTGTCGGTGGTGGGCAACGCCGCACCCACGCGGCGACGGGACGCCGGGCCGGGACCGGCTGGGCACCCGCTCGAACCGACCGGATGGGCGAACCCGGACGGCGACCCGGCGGACGACGCCGGCGAGATCACCATGTACTACCAGCCGCAGATCGCCATCGCGACCGGCGAGGTGGTCGGGGTCGAGGCCCTGCTGCGGTGGCGGCACCCGCGGCGGGGCATGGTCGACCCGGAGGAACTCATCCGGGTCGCCGAGCAGAGCGCCGTCATGCGGCTGCTCACCCGCCGGGTCGTCGACGACGTGGTGGAGCAGCTCGCCAAGTGGTCGGCGGCCGGCATCGGCCTGCGCGCGGCGCTCAACGTGAGCGTGCGTGACCTGCACACCGGCGAGATCGCCGACCAGATCGCCGACCGGCTGGCCAGCTACGGGGTGCCGGCCGAGCGGTTGCAGGTGGAGATCACCGAAGGGGCGTTGATGGCCGACCCGCGTCGGGTCCTGGCCACCATCTCGCACCTGCACCGGATCGGCGTGGCCATCTCGTTGGACGACTTCGGCACCGGCTACTCGTCACTTCAGCACCTACGCCGGTTGCCGCTGTCCGAGGTGAAGGTGGACCGGTCGTTCGTCCTCGGCATGGCCGACGACGCCGACGACGCGGCGATCGTCCGGTCGATGATCGAGCTGGCCGGCGCGCTGGGGTTGCGGGTCGTCGCCGAGGGCGTCGAGGACGAGCGGACCTGGCGGATGTTGCACGCCGCCGGCTGCGACGCCGCGCAGGGCTGGTTCTACGCCCGGCCCATGCCGGCCGAGGAGTTGGTCACCTGGCTGGCCCGGTACCGGCCGGTCCGGCCGACCGGCGGGCACCCGCAGGCCGACTCCGGTCGTCGCCCCGGCCGCTGACCCGCCCACCCGCGCGGCACGGGGGCGGTGGAGGGGGAGTCGAGGACGCGGCACCGGAGCGGAACAATAGACTCGCTCCGGTCACCGCGCGTCACGCTCCATCCGTCGCGCGGCCGGCACACCGCCCGACCAGCAGGAATTCAGAAGGGGGCACGGATGGCCGCCATCTCCCGCGAGGAGGTCGCGCACCTGGCGCGCCTGTCGCGGCTCGCCGTCACCGAGGAGGAGCTGGACACCTTCGCCGGCCAGCTCGACGTGATCCTCCAGGCGGTCGCCCAGGTGGGCGAGGTCGCCGCCGCGGACATCCCGCCGACCTCGCACTCGGTGCCGCTGACAAACATCTTCCGCGAGGACGTGGTCACGCCGTGCCTGACCCCGGAGGAAGCGCTGTCGGGCGCGCCCGACGCCGAGGACCAGCGGTTCCGGGTGCCGCGGATCCTGACCGAGGACGTGGCGTCATGAGCCAGCGGCAGCGAGCGAGTCAGCAGTTCGGCGCCGTGGTGCCTCATGGCGTCGTGGAGCGAAGCGGAGTGACGGCATGAGCGATCTGATCAGCATGACCGCGACGGAGATCGCGGCCCTGGTCGCCGGGGGCGAGACCTCCGCCGTCGAGGTGACCCAGGCGCACCTGGACCGGATCGCCGCGGTCGACGAGCGGGTGCACGCCTTCCTGCACGTGGACAGCGACGGCGCGCTGGCGGCGGCCCGCGCGGTGGATGAGCGCCGGGCCGCTGGCGAGGAGTTGGGCCCGCTCGCGGGCGTGCCGGTCGCGGTCAAGGACGTGCTCGCCACCCGGGGTGTGCCGACCACCGTCGGGTCGAAGATCCTGGAGGGATGGCGTCCGCCGTACGACGCGACGATCGTGCAGCGGCTGCGCGACGCGGGCACGGTGATGCTCGGCAAGACGAACATGGACGAGTTCGCGATGGGCTCCTCCACCGAGTACTCGGCGTACGGCCCGACGCACAACCCGTGGGACCTGAGCCGGATCCCGGGTGGCTCGGGTGGTGGCAGCGCCGCCGCGCTGGCCGCGTACGAGGCGCCGCTGGCGATCGGCTCGGACACCGGCGGCTCGATCCGCCAGCCGGGCGCGGTCACCGGCACCGTGGGGGCGAAGCCCACCTACGGCGGCACCTCCCGCTACGGGCTGGTGGCCTTCTCCTCGTCGCTGGACACCCCCGGCCCGTGCGCCCGTACCGTGTTGGACGCGGCCCTGCTGCACCAGGTGATCGCCGGGCACGACCCGCGGGACTCCACCTCGATCCCGCAGCCGGTGCCGGACGTGGTGGCGGCGGCGAAGCTCGGCGCGACTGGTGACCTGACCGGTGTGCGACTCGGCATCGTCAGTGAGTTCGTCGGCGAGGGCGCCGAGCCGGGCGTGATGGCCGCGTTCCGCGAGTCGGTGGACGCGCTGACCAAGATGGGCGCCGAGGTCGTCGAGGTGTCCTGCCCGACGTTCGCGTACGCGCTGCCGGCGTACTACCTGATCGCCCCGAGCGAGTGCTCCTCCAACCTGGCCCGGTTCGACGGCGTCCGGTTCGGCCTGCGGGTCGGCGACGACGGCAACCGGTCGCTGGAGGAGGTCATGTCGCTGACCCGGGAGGCCGGCTTCGGTCCGGAGGTCAAGCGCCGCATCATGATCGGCACGTACGCGCTGTCGTCGGGTTACTACGACGCGTACTACGGGCAGGCGCAGAAGGTCCGGACGCTGATCACGCGCGACTTCACCGCCGCGTTCGAGCGGGTCGACGCGCTGATCTCGCCGACCACCCCGTTCACGGCCTTCCCGATCGGCGCCCGCACCGCCGACCCGTACCAGATGTACCTGGCCGACCTGTTCACCATCCCGACCAACCTGTACGGCGGGCCGGGCATCTCGGTGCCCTGCGGTCTCTCCGAGGGGCTGCCGGTCGGCCTGCAGGTGATGGCTCCGACGATGGCCGACGACCGGATGTACCGGGTCGCCGCCGCGCTGGAGTCCGCGATCGGCACGTTCACCCCACCGGCGCTCTGAGGGCGGGCGGGATGCTGACGCGAATTGAGATTGACGGGTTCAAGTCTTTCCGTGATTTCTCGTTGGACATCCCGCCCTTTCTCGTGATTATCGGGCGGAATGCGGCAGGCAAGTCGAACCTCTTCGATGCCATTCAGTTTCTCGGCCGGCTGGCCGGCGACCCGGTTCTCGAAGCCGCTCAGCACATGCGTGGTGACATCGTGGACCTGTTTCACAAGCACACCGACGGATCGACCGTAGGGGTGATGTCGTTTGCGGTGGAAGTGCTGTTGGACAGGTCGGTCACCGATGCGTTCGGCGACACCGCCGAAGTCAACCATTCGCGGTTGCGTTACGAGCTAACGCTCGAACTTAGGTCGACCGGCCACAGTGGGACACAGCGGCCGTACGTCGTCCGTGAGGCAGTTAGGAGAATCCGCCGCGCGGACGACACATGGGTAGTCAGGTTTGACGCCGAGCAGCGTAGGCGGTTGGCGGCCTACCGCACGGGCGCCGACCCGTTGGAGACGGAGCAGGACGAGCAGAACCGTCCGGTCTTCAGCATCAGGCAGCAGGGAAATCAGGGTCGTAAGCGTCGACTTCCTGCGACGGCTGCCACCGCTACCGTCTTGTCCAGCCTGACGACGGCCACGGATTTCCCCCTGCTGTACGCGCTGAAGCGGGAGTTGCAGTCGTGGCGGCTGCTGCACCTCGACCCCAGCGCGCTGCGGGCCCCTGACTCCTACGATGACCCCGACGGCCTCGCGGCCAACGGAGGTCACCTGGCGAACACGCTGCGACGGCTGGCGGACGAGACCGGCGACGACGACCGGCCGGAGGGTGCGCTCAACGATCTCTCCGCTGACCTGGCCGCCGTTATCCCAGGTGTCATCCGGGTGCGCCTCGCCGAGGACGAGGCCCGTCGGCAGCGGCAGGTGGAGGTGCTGACCCGGGAGGAAGCGCCGTTCTCCGCGAGGGTGGCCTCGGACGGAACCCTGCGGGCGATCGCCCTCCTGGCCGCGCTGTACGACCCGCGGGGCGCCGGTCTCATCTGCTTCGAAGAGCCGGAGAACGGCATCTTTCCGCAACGGCTCGCGCAGTTCGTCAGATATCTTCGCAACCTCGTCGATCGGGCCATCGACGCGAGAACCGAGGGTGCCGCTCTGACTCAGCTCATCTTGAGCAGTCACTCGCCGGCGATCCTGCGGGCGTTGGAACCCGCCCAGGCCCGGACGCGGACCGACGCGGTCTTCATGGACGTCGTCAGTCGCGTCCAACGCGGCCAGGCTCGTAGTCGGGTCAGCCGATGGAGGAAGATTGCCGGGGCGCAGCAGCTCACGATCGACGACGCGCTGGATGTCGGAAGCGTGGTGAGCCCGAGGGAGATCGCCGAGTTCGAGGTCATGGCGGAGTTGGACAACTGATGCGTTATCTGACCTCCGCGTTGGTCTCCGAGGGCGTCACCGACGACCAGTTTCTGCCCCGGTTGCTTGCCAGGTCGTTGACCGAGATCTGCCTGACGGAATTCGAGGACGCTGTCGAGGTCGCCGACGTCCAGCCGTTGCGCGACAGAGGGGGCCCGTGCTCGGTTGCTGATGTCGTCGGCCTCGTCGAGCAGAATCCGGCAAGCTTCTCGCTGGTCTTCTTCCATCACGATCAGGGCGCGAGCGCCGAGCGGACCGCTGCGGAGTGGCTGCGACCTCTTCGTGAACTGTGGGGAGAGCGCGCGGAGCAACTCGTAGCGGTGGTTCCAGTGCGCGAGACAGAGGCATGGCTTCTCGCAGATGGTGAGGCACTCCGACGTGCCCTCGGTGTCAGCTGGACCGACTCCGAGATGGGGCTCCCCGCACAGCCGCGACTGGTGGAGCGAGTGGTCGATCCGAAGAGCGCGCTGAACAGCGTCATGCGGCGGGTGAGCCGTTCAACGACCGATCACTATGGTCAGTTGGGTGAGTTGGTCTCGCTGGATCGTCTGCAGGGCGTGCCCGCGTACAAACGGTGGTGGACCGACACTCGCGATGCGCTGACGCGGCTGGGCTACCGCCCAGCCTGATTCAGGCTCGGCTGGGTGAGGTAGCGACGGGCGCGTCGGGTGGCGACCCGGTGCAGACCGAGCGCCGTCGCCCAGGCGAGCGCGCCCAGCCCGGCTACCCACCGGCTGGACGGCCGGTCGGTGCCGATGACCAGCAGCACCTGTGCCGCCAGGGCCGCACCGTAGATCCAGCGCACCCACCGCTGGGACACCTGGCGCTCCGCCTCCTTACGCGCCAGCGCGTCGATCCGCGGGTCGGTGGTCCGCCCGTCGCGCAGGGCCGCCTTCACCTGCCGGAGGCTGCCCGGGTGGGAGCCGCCCGACCGGGTGGGGTTGCTTGGCATCAAGCGGGTCACCAACAGGGCGACGGCGACACCCACCATGGCGGGGGCCAGGATGAGCAGCAGCCGGACCAGTGGGCCGCTCCGAGCCGCTTCGTCGTCCATGAGCGCCGCGACGGCGAACGCGGCCGCGACGGCGGCCACCAGCAGCGTCACCGCGACAACGGTAAGTCGACGCGCAGGCTGTCGCTTCCCCGTGGCGTCCCCGGTGTTCGTCATGGTCGATACCTACCCGGATAGCCGTTTCGCTACGCGTAACGAGGGCCAGCCACGACGTGTTCGGCGAAACCCCGACGAACCGGGGGCCGGCAACCCCACTAGGCTGGACAGGTTCTGTCCGGATCGCGCCTGGAGCGTCTCATGACCACGACACTGCCCGCGTACGACGAGGTCGTCGCGCGCTTCGAACCGGTGATCGGCCTGGAGACCCACGTCGAGCTGGGCACGAACACCAAGATGTTCTGCGGCTGCCCGACCGACTTCGGTGGCGAGCCGAACACCCGGGTCTGCCCGGTGTGCCTGGGCCTGCCCGGCTCGCTGCCGGTGGCGAACAAGGCCGCCATCGAGGCGATCATCCGGATCGGCCTGGCGTTGAACTGCTCGATCGCCGAGTGGTGCCGGTTCGCCCGGAAGAACTACTTCTACCCGGACATGCCGAAGAACTTCCAGATCAGCCAGTACGACGAGCCGATCTGCGTCGACGGGTACCTGGACGTCGAGGTGGGCGGTGAGACGGTGCGGATCGAGATCGAGCGGGTGCACCTCGAGGAGGACACCGGCAAGACGCTGCACGTCGGTGGTGCCACCGGCCGCATCCACGGGGCGACCGAGTCGCTGGTCGACTACAACCGGGCCGGCATCCCGCTGGTCGAGATCGTCACCAAGCCGATCACCGGCACCGGTGCGCTCGCCCCCGAGGTGGCCAAGGCGTACGTCGCCGAGCTGCGCGACGTGATCCGCACCCTCGGTGTGTCCGACGTGCGGATGGAGGAGGGTTCGCTGCGCTGCGACGTGAACACCTCGCTCAACCTGCCAGGCGCGGAGTGGGGCACCCGTACCGAGACCAAGAACGTCAACTCGCTGCGCTCGGTGGAGCGGGCGGTCCGCTCGGAGATGCTGCGGCAGGCGTCGGTGCTCGACGCGGGCGGCCGGATCACCCAGGAGACCCGCCACTTCCACGAGGACACCGGCGACACCACCCCGGGTCGCTCGAAGGAGACGGCCACCGACTACCGGTACTTCCCCGAACCGGATCTGGTGCCGATCGCCCCGGACCCGGCCTGGGTCGCCGAGCTGAAGGCCGCCCTGCCGGAGCTGCCCCGGGTGCACCGGCGTCGACTCCAGGAGCAGTGGGGCCTGTCGGACCTGGACATGCAGTCGGTGCTGAACGCCGGCGCGGTCGAGCTGATCGAGGCCACCGTGGCCGCCGGCACCACCCCGGCCGCGGCCCGGAAGTGGTGGCTGGGTGAGCTGTCCCGCCGGGCCAACGAGAGCGGCGTGGAGCTGGCCGAGATCGGTGCCACCCCGGCCCAGGTCGCCGAGCTTCAGGGGCTGGTCGACGCCGGCAAGCTCAACGACAAGATGGCCCGCACGGTGTTGGAGGGCGTGGTCGACGGTGAGGGCTCGCCCACCGAGATCATGACCAGCCGGGGCCTGGAGGTCGTGTCGGACACCGGCGCGCTCACCGCTGCCGTGGACGAGGCGATCGCCGCGAACCCCGGCATCGCCGACAAGATCCGCAGTGGCAAGGTCGCGGCGGTCGGCGCGCTGGTCGGCGCGGTCATGAAGACCACCCGGGGTCAGGCCGACGCGAAGACCCTGCGGGAGCTGATCCTGGAGCGCCTCGGCGTCCAGGGCTGAGACCCACCCGGAGCAGGCCGCCGCCGGGACCCGGCGGCGGCCTTCCGCCACCCCCTGTCGACCACGCGGCCACCCCCGCACCCCTCGCGAGGGCGTCAACGGCGACGCCCGGATGGAGCCACCGTGACCGAGCACGACCTCGATGCCCTCGACGAGATCCAGCGGCGGGTGCTCTGGCTCGCCACCCGGATCGTGGACGCCGCCAACCATGACCGGGCCACCGGCGACGGGGTGAAGGTCGGCGGGCACCAGGCGTCCAGCGCCTCCCTGGTCACCGCGATGACCGCGCTCTGGTTCGCGCACCTGGACGCCGAGGACCGGGTCGCCGTGAAGCCGCACGCCTCCCCGGTGTTCCACGCCGTCCAGTACCTGCTCGGCAACCTGGACCGGTCCTACCTGCCCCGGCTGCGGGCCCGTGGTGGGCTCCAGTCGTACCCGTCCCGGACGAAGGACCCGGACGCTGTGGACTTCTCCACCGGTTCGGTCGGCCTGGGCGCGGCGGCGCCGCTCTTCGCCGCCGCCACCCGCCGGTACGTCGACGCGCACTTCGGAGCCCGGCCGCACTCCCGGTTCGTGGCGCTGATCGGTGACGCCGAGCTGGACGAGGGCAACATCTGGGAGGCGGTGGCCGACCCGGCGACCACCGGGCTGGGCAACGTCATGTGGCTTGTCGACTTCAACCGTCAGTCGCTGGACCGGGTGGTGCCCGGGATCCGGATCAACCAGTGGCGGGGTCAGTTCGAAGCGGCCGGCTGGCACGTCGTGGAGGTCAAGTACGGTCGCCGGCTCGCCGAGGCGTACGCCCGGCCGGGTGGGGAGGCGTTGCGCGACTGGATCGACGCGATGCCCAACGAGCAGTACCAGTCGCTGTTCGGGCTGGCCGGGCCGGCACTGCGCAAGCAGTTCCTGGACGGCGCGCCGGCCGGCATCGCCGAGCTGATCGCCGACGTCGACGACGAGGAGCTGGGCCCGCTCGTCACCGACCTGGGCGGGCACGACCTGGCGGCGATGCTGGACGCGTACGCCCAGTGTGACGCGGTCACCGACCGGCCGAGCGTCGTCTTCGCGTACACCGTGAAGGGTTGGGGGTTGCCCATCGCCGGCAACCCGCGCAACCACTCGGCGCTGCTCAGCACCGAGCAGGTGGACACGCTGCGCGCCGCGCAGGGGTTGACCGCCGAGACCGAGTGGGACCGCCTCGACCCGGCGTCACCCGCCGGGATCCGGGCCGGCGCCCGCCGGGAGGCGCTGTCCCGCGCGCCGCGCGAGCGCGCGCTGGGGGTCACCGTCCCGGAGAGCACCGGAGTACGCGCCAACAAGCCGATCTCCACCCAGGAGGTCTTCGGTCGGGTGCTGGTGGACCTGGCCCGGGATCGGGAGGTGGGCCGTTACCTGGTCACCACCGCCCCGGACGTGGCCACCTCCACCAACCTGGCCGGGTTCATCAACAAGACCGGGGTGTTCGCCCCCACCGAGCAGCGTTCCTGGACCGAGGACCGGATGCTGCGCTGGACGGAGAGCCCCGCGGGGCAGCACATCGAGCTGGGCATCTCGGAGATGAACCTGTTCCTGCTGCTCGGTCAGCTCGGGCTCTCCTGGGACCTGTCCGGGCAGCCGCTGCTGCCGGTGGGCACCGTCTACGACCCGTTCGTGCTGCGCGGCCTGGACGCGTTTCTGTACGGCACGTACTCCGGCTCGCGGTTCGTGGTGGCCGGCACCCCGTCCGGCATCACCCTCGCCCCGGAGGGCGGCGCGCACCAGTCCACCATCACCGCGTCGGTCGGCCTGGAGCTGCCCGGGGTGACCTTCGTCGAGCCGGCGTACGCGGCCAGCCTCGACTGGCTGCTCTGCGACGCGCTCGGGCAGATCGCCGGCGGTTCGACCCCGGCCGCGACCGCCGCCCCGGCCGAGGACGGCGCGTACTACTTCCGGTTGAGCACCCGCCCGCTGGACCAGGCGCCGTTCGAGGCGGCCCGGGCCCGGCTCGGTGACGCGGTGCTGCGCCGGCAGGTGGTCGCCGGGGCGTACCGGCTGGTCGACGCGCACCAGGCGTACCCGCACCTGGCCGACGCGCCGGTGGTGCAGCTGGCCGCCTCCGGGGCGGTGCTGCCCGAGGTGCTGGCCGCCGCGGCGGAGCTGGCCGAGGAGGGCATCGCCGCGCACGTGGTGGACGTGACCTCGCTGGACCGGCTCTACCGGGCGTGGCAGCGCACCCTGCGGCAGGGCGTCCGGACGGCGACCGTGCCGAGCGTGCCGGGCGCGCTGCGGTCCGCGTTCGCCGACCGGGTTCCGGTGGTGACAGTGCACGACGCCGCGTCGCATGCGATGGCCTGGCTCGGTTCGGCGGTCGGCGCGCCGGCGGTGCCGCTCGGGGTGGACGAGTTCGGCCAGTCCGGCAGCGTCGCCGAGCTGTACGACCTGCACGACCTGCTGCCCGGCAGCATTGTCAACGCGGCCCTGGCCGCCATCGCCCTGCGCTGACCCGTCGGCGCCCGCCGGTCCGCTGGCGGGTGTCGGCGTCGGCTCAGCCGGTCGGGGTGGGCGTGGGTGTGGCGGGGACACCGCCGGTCGGCGTGGGCGTGGGGGTGCCGGGGACACCGCCGGTCGGGTTCTCCACCAGGCGTCGTTCCAGGTTGACCTGGGCCTGCCCGGTCCCGCCGACGGTGATGGTGTCGTAGGCTTGGAGCATTTTCTGCTGGTCGAAGTAGAGCACGCTCATCGACAGCGGGGTCGGCTTCTCGCCCTCCAGGCCGCGCAGCCCGGCACCGCCGGTGGAGCCCTCCACCATCAGCGTGGTGGGTTGCTGCCCGGGGACCTGCGGCAGTTCGGAGACCTGCCGGGAGTGGGTGTGCCCGGCCAGCACCAGCGGGCAGGTGCCGGAGAGCGGCCCGGCCGACGCCGGGTCGTGCACGAGTGCGATGGTGACCGGCCGTGGTGAGTTGCGGACCGTCGCGGCGAGCTGGTTGCCGGCCCCGATCACCTGGTCGGCCACCTGCTGGGTCAGCCCACTGCCGGCGGGGGAGGTGTTCTTGTCCGGGGTGAAACGAGGGTCGCCGATGCCCGCGATGGTCAGCCCGGCGACGGTCGTCGTCGAGTTGTTCAGCACTATCGCGTTCGGCTGGCGGGCCACCGCGGCGGCGGTCTTGCCCGAGTCGTGGTTGCCCCGGATGAAGACGTACGGCTTCTTGAGCAGGCTGATCGAACCGACGAAGGAGGCCTCCGGCTCACTGCCCCAGTCGGTGATGTCCCCGGTGTCGATCACCACGTCGATGCCGAACTGCTCCACCACCGTCCGGATCAGCTGCCAACCGGTCGGGTTGAGGTGCATGTCCGAGACGTGCAGGACCCGGGTGGTGCCCGGGGCCGGCTCGTACACCGGGAGCGCCGAGACGGTGGTGTAGAGCTGGCTGACGTTGCCGACCAGGCGTTGCAACTGTTCGGCGTACTTGGTGTAGTCGTTGGCGATCCGACGCGCGTCGCCGACGATGGCCGGCGCGTTCACCAGCAGCCCCTCGTAGCGTGGTTCCTCGATGGCCTGCGGGTGCAGGGTCGCCGCCGCCGTGCCGAGGCTGCCGGCGGTGATGAGCAGCGCCAGCCCGCCCGCCCAGGCGGTGCGCCGGGCGTTGCGGAAGATCAGCCCGGCCAGCAGCAGGGTGACCAGCACCGACGCGCCGAGGGTACGCAGGCCGAGGCGCATCACGCCGGAGCGGACGTCTTCCACGGCGCTCTGGCTGGCCCGGCTGATGCTCGCCGGGTCGTCGAGCAGGGCCTCGGTGCGCCCCTGGTCGAGCGCACCGAGCCGAACGGTGAGGTGGGTCGGCCCGCCGTGGCTGTCGAGCAGCAGCGCGCCGAGCGGCGGGATGTCGACGGTGGTGCCGCCGTCCCGGGCGGGGGAGAGGCTGAGGTTGGCCCGGAACGGGCCGATGTCGGTGTCCACCTGACCGCCGCCGAGCACCCCGAGCACGGTTCCGGTCAGGGTTACGGCGAGGACGGCGACGATCAGCCCGATGCGGCGGGCCGGGCCGGCGACGGCGACCCGCCAGCCCGCCGGACGCCGCCGATCGTCGCCGGTCACCGGGTCGTCCCGGTCACCGGCGTCGTCGTGCCGCTCGTCGCGTTGCCCGTCCATGCTGAAATTCTGACCTGCCCGTTGGAAGATCTTGCCAAACCTGAACGGATGGTGACGAAGTCAGCTGCGGCCGCCGTCGCCGCCGGCGAAGACCACCCGCAGGAGCCGGTCGTCGTCGCCGGCCGGGGTGCCCCGCCCGTCGTGGTTGGAGGTGCTCACCCAGAGCGAGCCGTCCGGTGCCGCGGCCACCGCGCGCAGCCGGCCGTACCGGTTGGTGAGCAGCTCACTGGGCTGACCGAGCAGCGTACCGGTGTCGGTCAACTCCAGCACCCAGAGGCGCTTGCCGCGCAGGCAGCCGGTGACCAGCAGCCGGTCCGCGGCGGCCAGGCCGGAGCAGGACGCGTCCGAGGTCGCCCACTGCGCGATCGGGTCGGTGAACCGCCTGTCGCCGGCCCGCCCCTCGACCTCCGGCCAGCCGTAGTTGCCGCCCTTGGTGATCTGGTTGACCTCGTCCCAGGTGTTCTGGCCGAACTCCACGGCGTACATCCGCTTGGCGGCGTCCCAGGTGAAGCCCTGCACGTTGCGGTGACCCAGCGACCAGACCGGGGAGTTGGGGTAGGGATTGCCGGCGGCGGGCCTGCCGTCCGGGGTGATCCGCAGGATCTTGCCGCCGAGGCTCTTCACGTCCTGCGAGAGCGGGCGCTCGCCCGCGTCACCCGTGCTGACGTAGAGCTGCCCGTCCGGGCCGAAACCCAGCCCACCACCGTTGTGCACGTTGGCCTTCGGGATGCCGGTGACGATCGGGGTGGGCTCCCCGCCGAGCTGGAGCCGGGCGACCCGGTTGTCCTGCTCCGCCGTGTAGTAGACGAAGACCGTCTTGTCCTTGGCGTAGTCGGGGGAGACGGCGATGCCGAGCAGCCCACCCTCACCCGCCGCCGCCACGTCGGGGATCGTCTGCACCGGGCGGACCCGCAGCCCGTCCGGCCCGGACTCGGGCCCCACCTGCAGGATCCGGCCGCTGTCCCGTTCGGTGACCAGCGCGCCGCCGTCCGGCAGGAAGGCGATGGCCCAGGGCACCCGCAGACCCTTGGCGAGCACTGTCGCCACCGCCTGCTGGCCGGCGCCACCGGGGTTCGCCGACGCGGACGGGGTCGGCAGGTTGGGCGGTTCACCGGCCGGGTCGGGCTCCGGTTCGCCGAAGCTGCAACCGGCGGTGAACAGCAACGCCGCGCAGGACGCCGCGAGGGCCACCCGGAGGCGGCGGATGCGAGGGTACGGGGGACGGGCGCTCACCCGGCCCAGGGTAGCCGGCCACACCGCCCGGCCGGGCCCGTCGAGATCCGACGGGTGCCGACGGCACGGCTCGGTGCTCCGCTCACCGCGCCCGTACGGCCAGCAGTGCGGTGTCGTCCTCCCGGTGCGAGATCGGGGCGAGCAGCCTGTCGCACAGCTCGTCCAGGGGCAGCGTGTCGGTGCCGGTGAGCCGATCCACCAGCTCGGCCAACCCCTCGTCGATCGAGCGGTCCCGCCGTTCGATCAGCCCGTCGGTGTAGAGCAGCAGGGTGTCACCGGTGGCGAGGCTTGTCGACTGGCTCGTTCGTGCCATCCGACGAGCCAGGCCGAGCAGCGGCTCCGGGGTCGCCTGGAGAGCCTCCACCGCCCCGCCGAGGCGAATCACCAGGGCCGCCGGGTGCCCGGCGTTGGACCAGGTCGCCTCGTGGACGCCCGCGCGTTGCGGACTGATCCGGACCAGCGTCGCGGTGGCGGCGATCGACAGCCGCAGGCCGCGGATCGCGTCGTCCAGGTTGCTCAGCAGCGCCCCGACCTCGTCCGGCCGACCGAAGGCGTTGCCCCGGACCAGGTTGCGCAGTTGGCCCATGGTCGCCGCCGCCTCGATGTCGTGCCCGGCCACGTCCCCGATCGCGGCGATCACGTCACCGTTGGGCTGCACGAAGGCGTCGTACCAGTCGCCGCCCACCGCCACCCGGTCGGCCGCCGGCTGGTAGCGGGCCGCCAGCTCCAACTCCGCCACCACCGGCAGCCGGGGAAGCATGCTGTGTTGCAGGACCTCGGCGACGTGCCGCTGCTCGCCGTACATCGAGCTGTTGCCGACGGCCTGGCCGGCCCGGCGGCCGATGTCCAGCGTGGTGAGCAGGTCCCGATCGTCGAACGGCTGCCGCTGCGGGCCGTTGACGATGGTGATCGCCCCCAACACCGTCCCGCCGACGTCCCGCACCGGCACGCTCAGGTAGGAGGAGATGCCCAGCCGGCCGGCGATCTTGGCCATCTCCGGGTTGGTGGTGCCCCTCGTCACGTCGGCCAGGGACGCCACTTTGCCGAGTCGGGGCTCGCCGCTGCGGAGCACCTCCCGGATGACCGAGTCGGGGCTCAGCCCGGTGCGCAGCAGGTCGCCGAAGCGGTGCACGTCCGCCGTGCGGCCCGGGTCGCGGTGCACCGAGACCACCTCGCGGGGCTGGCCGGTCGGCCCGATCAGGGTGAGCAGACACCAGTCGGCGAGCAGCGGCACCATGGTGGCGGCGAGCCGGCGCAGCGCGGTGCCCACGTCCAGGGTGCCGGCCAGCGTCTCGCTCACCCCGGCCAGCAGCTCCAGCCGTTCGTGTGCCTGCATGGCCAGCCGCTGTGCCTCCCGGGCGCCGTCCAGCGCGATCCGCAGTCGCAGCTCCGACGAGCAGGCGGCCGCCAGGTCGGCAAGCGTGCGCAACTGTGCGGCGGTCCACGCGCGGGGCTTGTTGTCGATGGCGCAGAGCGAACCGAGCACCCGGCCGGAGAGGTCGGTCAGCGGCATCCCCGCGTACGCGACCACGCCAAGGTCGTCGATGGCCAGGTTGTCGCGGACGCGGGGATGGAGCCGGGCGTCCGGCAGCACCATCGGCACCTCGATGTCCACCACGTGCTGGCAGAACGAGTGGCTCAGCGGGGTCTGCCGGCGTTCCGACCAGGGCGGCGGCAACCCGATCGCGCCCGGGAAGAACTGCCGGTCGGCCGAGACCAGCGCGACCAGCGCGACCGGCACCTCCAGCAGGTCGCTGGCCAGCCGGGCGAACCGGTCGAACGCCTCGTCCGGGGTGGCGTCCAGCCCGGTCTCGGCGAGCGCGCGTAACCGCGCCGGGTCGCCGAGCGCCGTGGCTGGGGCGATCGAACGCCGGTTGGTGGCGGGGGAGCCGTCGGTCATCCGCGTACCTGTCTGCCGGGCGGAGGCGGACCGGTCCTCCGACGCTTCCTTATACCTCGTTCGGGCTCCGGCCGAACATCGGTGCGGTGAGTCCCGGGCCACCCCGCCGCCGCGCGCCATCCCCTCGGGGACGTCGAATCGACGCGGTGCCCGCACCGGCCGCGGCGCCGGGGACTATCGTCGGCGGACGTGAAGGTATGGATTCCGCACCAGGCCGGCCTGAACCTCCTGGGCGAGCTGCCCCCGGACGTCACCGTGGAGGTCTTCGAGCACGCCGACCGGATGCCCTCCGAGGCGGCCGACGTCCGGGTCTGGGTGCCACCGTTCCTGGGCGGCTCGGACGCGACGGCGTTGCTGCGGGAGCTGCCCGACCTGGCGGTGGTGCAGTTGCTCTCCGCCGGGGCGGACGCCTGGGCCGGTCGTACGCCGCCCGGCATCACGCTCTGCGACGCCCGGGGTGTGCACGACCCCGCCACCGCCGAGTGGGTGGTCACCGCCATCCTCGCCCAGTTGCGGGCGTTCCCGGCGTTCGTGCGCGCACAGGCCGACCGGCGCTGGGCGTACGAGGGGAACACCCCGACCGACGAGTTGACCGGCAAGCGGGTGCTCATCATCGGAGCCGGTTCGATCGGCACCGCGGTGCGCGACCGGCTCGCCCCGTTCGACGTGAGCTTCACCCTGGTCGCCCGGAGGGCCCGCGCGGAGCAGGGGGTGCACGCCGTCGAGGAGCTGCCCCGGCTGCTGCCGGAGGCGGACGTGGTGGTGGTGCTGGTCCCGCTCACCGACCAGACCCGTGGCCTGATCGACAAGGACTTCCTGGCCGCGATGCCGGACGGGGCGCTGTTGGTGAACGCCGCCCGGGGGCCGGTGGCGCACACCGAGGCGCTCGTCGCCGAGCTGGGCACCGGTCGGATCTCGGCCGCGTTGGACGTCACCGACCCGGAGCCGCTGCCCGCCGACTCGCCACTCTGGGCGATGCCGAACGTGCTGCTCACCCCGCACGTGGCCGGGTCGGTGCGTGGCCTGCTGCCCCGGGCCTACCGACTGGTCGGCGATCAGGTACGCCGGTTCGCCGCCGGGCAACCGCTGATCAACACGGTGGTCGACGGCTACTGATCGGGCGGGTCCGCCGGCGCGTCGGGCAGCGTCTGGCCGGTGGCCGCGACCAGCTGGGGCAGATCCGTCCCTCGGACGGCCGGCAGGACGACCTGGCGGCCGTCGTCGAGCCGGGCGACCGCCCGTCCGCGCTGGTCGGTCACCAGTTCGAGAACCTGGTCCCAACCGATCCGGCGTTGCCCGGCCAGCGCCCGGACGCGCAGCTCCCGCGCGTCGGCGTCGGTGCCGGCCCGCCAGGCCCAGACCGCGACGGCCAGCGGGACGAGCAGCACCGGCAGCAGGTAGGCCCGGGCGTTGGCCAGTGGCAGGGCGCCGATGAAGGCGATGACCGCGGCCACCAGGATGGCTTGGTGGTGCCGGAAGCGGACCGTGTCGTGCTTACTCACCCTCCGATGATCCCACCCCCGGCCGGTCCGGCTCGCGGCGGGCGGTGCCGACGGCGCCTGGTACGCCGTACAGTGACACAGGTCGTTGTCTTCTCTGAGTGACCGACAAGTAACCATTCCGGCTGTCCATCGTTGCCAATCGTGGGCAGCGGACCCGCACCGTCCGCTGTCCCGCACCGCCGCACCGCCCCCGTGCCCCCTCACGAAGGCGACCGCCGTGCTTCTCGCGTACCCGTTCCACGTCCCCCGCCGCGCGGTCCCGGAGGCCGCCACGTCCACGGCGGTGGCGCTGCTCCTCCTCGCCGGCGCCGCCGACCTGGTCCCGGCCTCGGTGGTGATCGCGCTGGCCGCCGGTGCCGGTGCCACCCTCGCCGGGTTGCGGCTCTCCCGGCTGGCCACCCGACGCGGTGCCGATCCGACCCCGCGCGCGGCGGGAGTGCTGCTCGACGCGGCGGTGGTGGCGGCCGGTCTCACCGCCGTCCTGCTGCCCCTGGCCGACCTCGGGCACCCGGTCGCCGTGCTGGTCGGGCCGCTGGTCGTGGCGGTCCTCTCCGGCTTCGGTCTGCGCCGGCTCCCGGGCCGTGCGAATCCGGCGGCCGGGGTGCGACTGCGCCGGCTGGTCGAGTCGGGCGGCCCGGCCGTCGGCCTGGCCCTCGCCGGTTGGTTGCTGCTGCCCCGGGACGGCCTGCCGGTTCCGGCTCGGCTGGTCGCCGCGTTGACGCTCGGCGGGCTGGGCGTGGCCGCGCTGAACGCGTTCGCCGGGCCCCGGCGACGCTCGGGTGCGGCGCTCTGCCGGGGTGGCGTCCTGCTCACAGTGGGCGGGCTGGTGTTGCTGGCCACGTTGTGGTCCGCGCCGGCCGGTCGGGCGGCACTGCTGGCCGTACCCCCGTTGGTGGTCGGGATGCTGTTCGTCGCCGTCGGTGCGGCTCGCGCGGCGGACGTGGACGACCCGGCGGAGCCGTCGCCGCGGCCTGGCCCCGACCGGTGCTCCCGGCGGCGGTGCTGCTGCTGGCGGCGGGTCTGCACCTGGGCGCTGGCCGCGCACCGGACCGGACGAGCGTGTTGTT
>NZ_JAEVHL010000134.1 GCF_016803395.1 Micromonospora tarensis
CTCGGCACCGCGCGCCGGGCTGGCAGTGCTCGGACTGGGTGCCGGCGTGGCCACCGCGCTGGTGGCGGTGGCCCCGCCGATCCTCATCGAGGCGGTCGCCGGGTTGGCGCTGTTGGGCGCGCTCGCCACCGCGCTCGCCTCGGCGGTGACCGACCCGGCGACCCGCGAGGCCGCCGTGGTCACCTTCGTGGTGACCGCTTCCGGCGTGACGCTGGTCGGGGTGGGCGGGGCGTTCTGGGGCCTGGTCGCGGGCTGCCTGATGCTGCTGCTCTTTCACCGCCGCCCACCCGCCGCGCCGGACCAACCCGCGCCCGCCGCGCCGGACCAGCCCGCGCCCGCCGCCCGGGAAAGATCCACTCGGGTTCCATGAAGTCGGGCTATCCCAAGGCTGCGGACGCCCCGATTTCCGTGAACCCGAGTCGATCAGGGTGGGGGAGCTACTCCTCGGGCGGCAGGTCGGCCACGCCGACGGCCAGGAGAACCCTGCCGTCGGCCACCGACCCGATCCGATCGGCTGACACGTAGACCGCGCCGGTGCGGGTCAGCTCGGTCGAGACCTTCAGGTAACCGGTGTGCAACAGCCGCGCGGCGAGGTCGGCCGGAACCCCCGGCTCCTCACCCGCGGTCGCCTCGATCAGCTCGTCCAGGCTGCTGCCCGGGTCGGCGGTCGGTGTCTGGACGGTCACCGCGTTCGGGTCGCCCCGCTGGACGAGGTCCACGGTGCCGACCTCGGTGCCGGTTGCGTCGATCACCGGCATCCCGGTGGTGATCCGTGCGATGGTCGCCTGCTGCTCGTCCTGCTGGTCCATCCCACAGCGGTTCCCGGGGTGCCGCGCCACTAAACGCCGCCGCTCTCCCGCCGCTCGGCCAGCCCGGCAGCGGCCACCGGCGACCGGCCCGGAGAGCGGTATACCTCTCAGGCATAGATATGCCCGAGAGGTATACCGCCGAGAGTGATACTGCCGCCGGGGTCCGCGCAACGGTGGAGGGTCGAGGGCGCTCAGTTGTTCGGGAGGGTCCAGCCGCCCGGTGGGCGCGGGGACAGCTCCCGCCAGGTGTCCGGGCCGTCGAGCAGCGCACGGACCGTCTCCTCGGCCTCGTCCGCACTGCCGTACTCGTAGAAGCGGGAGATCCCCTCGGCGCCGCCGGCCCGCTGCTCGACGTGCCACTGGTCGGCGTCCACCCGGAGGAAGACATCCCGCCGGGCCAGCCGCCCCCACTTCCCGTTCCACCAGTGCTTTCGCTGCTCCATGGCGGGACTCTATCGAACACACGTACGAGAAAGGGCGGCCCCTGCGGGAATCCCACAGGGGCCGATGTGCATCCGCTCGGGTCAGCGTGGCGCCGGGGGTTCGGTGCGGCGGCCCAGCACGTCGTCGAGCGCACCGCGCTGCTGGCCCGGCGTGGTGTGGCCGGCGGAGACCAGGGCGTCCCGGATCTCGGTGAGCAGCTTGACCTCCTCGCTCGGCGCCGAGGGCGGCGGCTCCTCGCCGCGCTTGCGTCGCTCCGCCAACCGGTTCATCGGGTAGACGACCAGGAAGTAGAGAGCCGCCGCGGTGAGCAGAAAGGTGATCACCGCGTTGACGAAGGCGATCCAGTCGAACGCGATGCCGCGGAACTTCGGTGCCGTGCCGGCCAGGCCCTTGTCGCTGCCGGTGATCAGCAGCACGAAGACCCGGATCAGCGGGTCGAGGAACGACTTGGTGAGCTGGGTGACCACGCCGGTGAACGCGGCGCCGATGACGACACCGACCGCCAGGTCGACGACGTTGCCACGCATGATGAAGTCTTTGAAGCCCTTGAGCATCCGTACTCCCGAGGTGTCCGCTTTTCTGTCCGGCACAACCTATGCCCGTCAGGCGGGTTCCAGAAAAGCGCCGGCTTCGAGCGCGGCCCGGCCCGGGTCGCCGGCCCGGATCGCCTCGACCAGTCGGGTGTGGTCCACGTAACGCTCGGGGGTGAGGGCGCCCCCCATCGCCTGGGCGACGGTGCTGCGCAGGGCGGTGCCGACCGAGGCGTACAGCTCGGCGAGCATGGCGTTGTGCGCGGCGGCGACCACCGCCGTGTGCAGCGCCGCGTCGGCCTCGACGAACGCGTCGACCAGGCCGCCGTGCCAGGCGGCCTCGCGCTCGGCGAGCGCGCCGTCGAGCGCCGCCAGGTCCTTCGGTGTACGCCTCAGCGCGGCGAGCCGGGCGGCCTCCACCTCGAAGGCGCGACGCACCTCGACGACCTCGGTCATCCGGTCGTCGCCGAGCCGGCGGGCGACCACCGGCGCCAGCTCGTCGGTGGACACCACGTAAGTGCCGGAGCCCTGCCGGCACTCCAGCACCCCGGCGTGCACCAGGGCGCGGACCGCCTCGCGGACCGTGTTGCGCCCCACGCCCAGCGCGGCGACCAGTTGCGGCTCGGTGGGGATACGCCCGCCGACGGGCCACTCCCCGCCGAGGATCCGGGCGCGCAGCTGCTCGATGGTCTGCCGGACCCGGTGGCCGCGGGGCGGCACGGGTGGCTGGCCGCTGGGCGGCACCGGCGGCGCGGAGGGGAAATCAACCGACGGTGGCACTGGTTACATCACCGGTCCCAAATTCATCCCATGATTGTAGGTTAGCGGTCATGACCCCGCCACCAACCGCCGCTGCGGCGCCGCCCGCCCCCATCGCCGTCGACCCCCGCCCGACGCCGGACCCCGGTGCCGGTCGGCGGACGCCCCCGGTGACCGGTGGCGCGCTCGTGCTGGTCGGGATGCTGCTGGTCGCACTCAACCTGCGTGCCGTGGTGACCAGCCTCGGCGCGCTGCTCGACGAGGTCCGCGACGGGCTGGGCCTCTCCGGGGCCGCTGCCGGCCTGGTCACCACCCTGCCGACCATCGCGTTCGCCGGCCTCGGCGCGCTCACCCCGTGGCTGGTCCGCCGGGTGGCGCCGGCCCGGGTGCTGGTGGTCGCCATGCTCGCCCTCGCCATCGGCCAGGTGCTCCGGGTCGCCACCGACTCGGCCCTGATCTTCGTGCTCACCAGCGCGATGGCACTGTCCGGCATCGCGGTGGCCAACATCCTGTTGCCGATGCTGGTCAAGCAGCACTTCCCGGAGCGCACCGGCCTGGTCACCGGGGCGTACACGATGGCGTTGACAGTCGGCACGACGGTGGCCGCCGCCACGGCCGTGCCGATCGCGCACGCCTTCGGGTCGTGGCGGGCCGGGCTCGGCATCTGGGCCGCGATGGCAGCGGTGGCCGTACTCCCGTGGGTTCCGCTGGCGCTGCGCACCCGCGCCGCCGCGCGGCGGGCGACCCCGACGGCGGTCGCCACCGCGTTGGCGCGGTCCGGCCGGCGCGGACCCGCCTCGGCTGGGCGATGGCCGTCTACTTCGGGGCACAGTCGCTCAGCGGGTACGCGATCATGGGCTGGCTGGCCCAGTTGTTCCGCGACGCCGGCTACCAGCCGGAGTCGGCCGGGCTGCTGCTCGCCGGGGTGACCGCGCTCGGCGTGCCGATCGCGCTGCTGATGCCCACCCTGGCCGGCCGGCTGGGCAGCCTGCGTCCGCTGGTGCTCGGGTTGACCACCGCGTCGACGCTGGCCTACCTGGGGTTGGCGTTCGCGCCGCGCGGTGCCGCGCTGCTCTGGATCGCGCTGCTGGCGATCGGTCAGGGCGCGTTCCCGCTGATCCTGACCGCCATCGGCCTGCGCGCGCGCACCGCCGAGGGGACCGTCGCGCTCTCCGCGTTCGCGCAGAGCACCGGCTACGTGATCGCCGCCCTCGGCCCGCTGATGGTGGGCATCCTCTACGAGGCCACCGGCGGCTGGACGGCGCCGATCGGGTTCCTGCTGGGCGCGCTGGCCGTGCAGACGGTGGCGGGCATGGCGATAGCTCGTCCCCGCTACGTCGAGGACGAGTGACGAACCGCAGCGATCAGGAGGACGCCGGCGTCGGTTCGCCGGCGACTGCCTCGTCGACCGTCGGGTAGGTGTGCAGCACCTCGACCAGACCGCTCACCTCGAGGATGCGCAGCACGCCCCGCTGCGGAGCGGCCAGCCGGACCACGCCACCGGCCTCGTCGCAGCTGTTCTTCGCGCGGACGAAGACCGACAAACCGGTCGAGTCGCAGAACGAGACGTTCGCCAGATCGAACACCAGCCGGTTGCGGCCCTTGTCGAGCAGGTCGGTGATCTGGTCCTGCAACTGCGGTGCGGTGGCCATGTCCAATTCGCCCGCGACCGACACGACGACCACATCGCCGCGTTGTTCCGTGTGCACCGTCAACGACATTCGCCAGACCTCCTGTTATCGGGGGAACGGTATCCCACCACCCGGGTCGAATGCAGAACGGGAGCCCGGATCCGGTGGCCGTCGTCATTCCGTTGCTATGGGGCAAGTAGTTGGTCAGCCCCCGGTGATAGAGTCCGCCCGGTCCAGGTCAAGGGGGTTCGGAATGGCGTTGAGCACCGAAGAAACCGGTCGGCTCGTCGCGCTGCTCGGCGCACAGGCCGACCGGGTCACGTCTCGGTGGACCGAGATCGTCACCAGTTCGTTGCGGGGTCGGCTCAGCCAGGCCGAGCTGCGGCGGCAGGTTCAGGATCTGCACAGCGCCATCATCACCACCGGCGAGCAGGGCGACTTCGACCTGTCCGCCGACAACGCCGCCGAACTGCGCGCCGCACTCTCCGAGCTGTCCCGTGGTCGGGCCCGCCAGGGCTTCTCCGCCACCGAGACCTCGATCAGCGTCTTCGCGCTCAAGGACGTGCTGGCCGAGCTGGTGCAGGAGAGCGACGGCAAGGGCGCGCTGCACGACTACGTCGCCTTCGCCAAGCTGGTCGACGAGATGGGCCTGTTCACCTTCGACAGCTTCGTCCGCACCCGGGAGAGCCTGATCGCCGACCAGGCCGAGCAGCTGCTCGAGCTCTCCACGCCGGTGGTCAAGCTCTGGGAGGGCGTGGTCGCCGTTCCGCTGGTCGGCACGCTGGACTCGGCCCGGGCCCAGGTGGTGATGGAGCGGCTGCTGCAGACCCTGGTCGACACCAGCTCCCCGTACGCGATCATCGACATCACCGGCGTCCCGGCGGTGGACACCCAGGTCGCCCAGCACATCCTGAAGACCGTGGTGGCCGCCCGGCTGATGGGCGCCGACTGCATCATCTCCGGCATCCGCCCGCAGATCGCCCAGACCATCGTGGCGCTCGGCATCGAATTCGGCGACATCGCCACCAAGGCGAGCCTCGCCGACGCACTGCGCCACGTGCTGCGGCTCACCGGGGTGGAGACCGCCCGTCGCCAACCACGCAGGGACGCCTGATGGAACGGGTGCCGATCCTCAAGATCGGTGACATCCTGCTCGTCTCCATTCAACTGGACATGTCCGACCAGACGGCGGTCCAGCTCCAGGAAGATCTCGCCGAGCGGATCGTGGCCACCGGCTGCCACGGCGTCATCATCGACATCACCGCGCTGGACATCGTCGACTCGTTCGTCGGGCGGATGCTCTCCACCATCGCCTCGATCTCCAGGGTGCTCGACGCGGAGACGGTGGTGGCCGGGATGCGCCCGGCCGTCGCCATCACCCTCGTCGAGCTGGGGCTGTCACTCAACGGCATCCGTACCGCGCTGAACGTCGAGCGCGGCATGGAACTGATCGCGGCAGCCCGCGCCGACGAGCTCGACCACCAGCTCGACGACGATCCGGACGTCGAGACGGCCACGCCGTGACCGCGGGCATCGACCTGGGCCACCCGCAGGCGCAGGCGATCCGGAGCGACGAGGACGTGGTGCGCGTCCGCCAACTGGTCCGTGCCGTTGCGGTGGCCGTCAAGCTGTCTCTCGTCGACCAGACCAAGGTGGTCACCGCGGCGAGCGAGCTGGCCCGTAACACCCTGGTGTACGGCGGCGGCGGTGCGGTGGAGGTCACGATCGTGGACAACGGCCGACGTAAGGGCGTGCGGATCGTCTTCGCCGACTCCGGGCCGGGCATCCCGGACCTGGACCTGGCCCTGACCGACGGCTACACCACCGGCGGCGGGCTCGGCCTCGGGCTCAGCGGGGCCCGACGCCTGGTCGACGAGTTCGGCATCGAGACGTCCGCGGCGACCGGCACCCGGATCACGGTCACCAAGTGGTCCAGGTGAACGGCGACGCGGTCACCGACAGTGGCATCTGGTTCCGGGTGGAGGCCAGCAGCGCGGCCAGCGCCGTCCGGCGGGCCGCCGAGCGCCTCGGCGCGCAGGTGGAGATGGACGAGGCGCACATCGCCGACCTGGCCATCGTCGCCGCCGAGCTGACCAGCAACCTGGTCAAGCACGCCGACGAGGGCGCCCTGCTGCTCCGGCCGGTACGCCGTACCGGGCAGGCCGGTGTGGAGTTGGTGGCCATCGACTCCGGGCCCGGCATGGTCGACCTGACCACCTCGTCCCGGGACGGGCACTCCACCGCCGGCACCCTCGGTATCGGTCTGGGTGCCATCGTCCGGCAGGCCAGCTGGTTCGACGGCTACTCGTTGCCGGGCCGGGGCACGGTCATCGCGGTGCAGATCTGGCCGGCGAAGCTGCCGCAGCCACCCTGGGCCGGCGCCCTCGCCCGACCGCTGAGCGGCGAGACGGTAAGCGGTGACGGGTACGCCGTCCGGGTCGCCGACGGGCGGCACCAGGTGCTGGTCAGCGACGGCCTGGGGCACGGGCCGCTGGCCGCCGCCGCCACCGAGGCGGCGCTGGCCGCGTTCCGGAACGCCCCGTCCGGGCCACCGGCGGCGGTGGTCGGCCACCTGCACCGGGGCATGTCGCACACCCGTGGCGCCGCGCTCGCGGTCGCCGAGCTGGCACCGGAGGCCGGGGTGCTGCGCTACGCCGGCCTGGGCAACATCACCGGCGTCGTGGTCGACGGCGACGGTCAGCGTCGAGGGCTGGTGTCGCTGCCCGGCATCGCCGGCCACCAGCGACCGGCGATCCGGGAGTACGACTACCCGTTCGCCCCGGGTGCCCGGCTGGTGATGCACAGCGACGGGGTGGTCGACCGGTGGCGGTTGACCGACTATCCCGGCCTGGCGGAGAAATCCCCGCTGGTGATGGCGGCGACCCTGCTACGTGATGCCGGAGTGCGGCGGGACGACGCCTGCGTGCTGGTAGCGAGGTCCTGGGCATGACCGGGGAGCCGGCCACGTCGCCGCTGCTCCAGATGGCGCTCCGGGTCGAGCAGGACATCTTCGTGATCCGTCAGCGGGGCCGCGAGGTGGCCGCGGTGGTCGGTCTCGAACACCAGGACCAGGTCCGGATCGCCACCGCGCTCAGCGAGGTGGCCCGGGACCTGCTGCGGACGACCGGCGGAGCGGACGTCACCTTTCACGTCGACGCGGGTGCCGACGGTCGGTTCCACCTGCGCGCGGACCTGGCGCCGGTGGCCCCGCTGCCGGGCGGCGACTACCAGCCGCAGTCCGGTGCGGTGTCCCGGCTGGTCGACACGTTGGGCGTGACGACGTCGAGGGGGTTACGGTCGTGAGGATGTCCCGACGAGTCGCGGCCAACGCGCCCACACCGACCCCGGAGCGGCTCGCCGAGTTCCGTGCCGAACTCGGCCGTACCGCGCCGGGCACCGCCCTGGACGAGTTGACCGTGCAGAACGGGCAGCTCATCGCCGCGCTGGACGAGGTACGCAGTCAGCGCGACGAGCTGGCCGTGCTCAACGAGGAGCTGGCCGAGACCAACCGGGGCGTGCTGGCGCTCTACAACCAGCTCACCGAGGAGCTGGAGGAGACCAACCGGGGGGTGGTCGCCCTCTACGCCGAGCTGGACGAGAAGTCGGCCCAGCTGCGCGCGGCGAGTGAGTCGAAGAGTCGGTTCCTGGCCAACGTGAGCCACGAGCTGCGCGCCCCGGTCACCGCGATCATCGGTCTCGGGCGGCTGCTCACCGACTCCGCCTCCGACCCGCTCACCGACGAGCAGGGCCGCCAGATCGATCTGATCCGCTCCTCCGCCGCGGACCTGCTCGGCCTCGTCAACGAGCTGCTCGACCTGGCCAAGGCCGAGTCCGGCCGGATCGAGCCGGACCTCACGGACGTCGATCTGCGCCCGGTCTTCGGTCAACTGCGCGGCACCCTGCGCGCGCTGGCCACCCGTCCGGAGGTGGAGCTGGTGGTGGAGGAGCCCAGCGCGCCGGCCCTGCTGCGCACCGACGAGGTGCTGCTCGGCCAGGTGCTGCGCAACCTCCTGCACAACGGGCTGAAGTTCACCGAGCGCGGCGAGGTGCGGCTGCGGGCCTGCCGACACGGCGACCGCTGGCACTTCGAGGTCACCGACACCGGCCCCGGCATCGCACCCGAGCTGCACGACCGGATCTTCGAGGAGTTCTACCAGGTGCCGGGCGCCACCCGGGTCGGCGGCACCGGCCTCGGCCTGCCGTACGCCCGGCGGTTGGTGACGCTGCTCGGTGGCACCCTGGAGCTGGCCAGCGAGCCGGGCCGGGGCAGCACATTCACCGTCTCCCTGCCCATCGCCGGGGCGTGACGGAGTGGACGGCACGCCGACGACCGTCCTGGTGGTCGATGACAGTCGTACCAAGCGTTACCTGCTGGTCAGCTGGCTGACCCGGGCCGGGTTCACAGTGCTCGAGGCCGAGAACGGCGCAGAGGCGCTGGCGCGGGTCGAAACGGACCGAATCGACCTGGTGGTCCTCGACGTCCGGCTGCTCGACCTCAGCGGGTACGAGGTCTGCGAACAGATCAAGGCGCGGCACCCGGCGATGCCGGTCATCCACGTGTCGGCGCACGCCGTGGATGTGGCCGACCGCGCCCAGGGGCTGACCCGGGGTGCGGACGCGTACCTGACCGAGCCGATCGAGCCGGAGGAGCTGATCGCCACCACCCGGGCGGTGCTGCGCTACTACCAGGCCCGGCAGCGCGCCGAACTGCTCGCCGAACGGCTGCTCGGCCTGGCCGACACGACCGTGGCGGTGCACGCCGCGCCGACCTTCGTACGCCTGTTGGAGGCCGCCGCCGAGGGTGCCGCCCAGATCTTCAAGAGCCCGGCGGCGGTGATCGCCGAGACGTTCGACGGTGACTGTCTCGCCGGGATCTGCGCCGGTCCGGGCGAGGTGGCCAGCGCGGTGCCATGGGTTGTCGACGACACCGGGGTGCCGACCGGCTCCACGGTCCGGGTGGAGGCTCCGGCGGACTGGGCGCTCGTCGACTGGCCGGCGCAGGACACGGTGACGGTTGCCGCCGCCCGGCTGCGGGAGGACCGGGCACCGCTGTACGTGGTGGTCCCGACCGCCACCCAGACCGCCCGGACCCCGGTTCTGGTGCAGCTCGCCCAGGCGGTGGCGGCGGCCGTGGAGGCGCAGCGCTCGTTCGACGAGGAGCACCGGATCGCGGTCACCCTCCAACGCAGCCTGCTGCCGCGCGGGTTGCCCACGGTGGCCGGCCTGGACTTCGCCGTGCGTTACGAGCCGGCCAGCGCGCAGACCGAGGTGGGCGGCGACTTCTACGAGCTGGTGATGCTCGACGGGCACCTGCTGCTGGCGATCGGTGACGTCGCCGGCCACTCGCTGCACGCGGCGACCGTGATGGCCGAGCTGCGGCACGCGGTGCGGGCGTACGCGGTCGAGGGGCACCAACCCGGCGAGATCCTGCACCGGGTCAACGAGCTGATGCGGACGCTGCTGCCGAACGAGCTGGCCACCCTCTGCGTGCTGCTGCTACACCCCCCGACCGGGCGGGTCCGGCTGGCCAGCGCCGGGCACCTCCCGCCGGTGCTCAGCATGGACGGCAAGGTCGAGTTCGTGCAGCACTCCGCGCCGCTGCTCGGCGTCCGCGCGCCGCGCCCGGCCGACCTGGAGTTCGTGCTCCCGGCCGGGGCGACGCTGGTGTTCTACACCGACGGGTTGATCGAGCGCCGGGACGCCACCATCGACGAGGGGCTGGCCGCGCTCGCCGCGGTCTGCGCCACTGTCGACGGTGACCTGGACAGCTTCTGCACCCGGCTGCTGGTGGAGCTGGCCCCACCGGAGATTCAGGACGACGTCGCCGTGGTCGTCCTGCGCCGCCACTGATCCTCAGCGCACCGAGCGGGCGTACGCGGCGGGTGACACCCCGGCCACGGCGGTGAAGTCGCGAACCAGATGGGCCTGATCGCTGTAGCCGAGGTCGGCGGCGAGGTCAGCCCAGCGCGGTGGACCACCAACGGCCTGTTCCGCCGCCTCCTGGAGTCGGTAGCGGCGGATCACCCACTTCGGCCCGACCCCGACGTACTCGACGAAGAGCCGCTGCAAGCGGCGCACCGGAAGCTCGTGCCGCGCGGCGAAGTCGTCGACCCGCAGTACCGTCCGGTCCGTGCGGATCGCCTCAGCCAGCCGAATGACCTCCTCGGCCAGCGGGTCCGGCTCCGGTGCCCAGCTGCTGAGCAGGGTGTCCAGCGCGTGGCGGCGGTCATCGTCGGTGCCGGCGCACACCGGTTCGTCGGGGCGGGTCAGCCGACCGGTGGGCAGCGGTAGTCGGTGCCCGGTCAGCTCCGCGACCGGGTGTCGCCAGAAGGCGTGGAAACCACCGGGGCGGAACTGCACCCCGCACACCCGGCCGGTGCCGGTGAGCGTGATCCGGAACAGGTCGCGGCCCACCCCGGCCACCTCGCCAGACTCCGGCCGGTCGTCGCTGCCGTCGTCGCTGTCGCCGCTGTCGTGCTGGAACACCACGTTGACCGCCGGGTGCGGCACGATCCGCTGCTCGAACGGCGTGTGCAACGTCCAGTCGATCAACCAGTAGTGCTCGACCCACTGGCGTAACGACTCCGCCGGCAGGTGTCGACGGAAGCGCACCTCGCGCAGCAGCCGCCCGGGGTCGAGAATTCCCCGGCTGTCGTCACGCGGTCGCTGTCGCATTTGTTCAAGACCACCCTCATACGCTGGCCCTATGACCACTCAGACTAGCGATCTGCTGGCCGCTGCCGCGCCGCGTACCGTCGATGTGGTGCGCGGCATCGCCGACGACCAGCTCGACCTGCCCACGCCGTGCCGCGACTACCTGGTTCGTGACCTGCTCAACCACCTCTTCCAGGTGGTGGTCAACTTTCAGGCGTTGGCCGAGAAACGACAGGTGGAGTGGGCCGACAAGCCCGATCACCTGGGCGACGGCTGGCGGGACCGGTTCGAGGTGGAGACCGGCCGGTTGGTGCGGGCCTGGTCTGATCCGTCCATGCTGGAGGGCGTGTCGCCCGGCATGGGCATGCCACAGAGCGTCGTCGGCGGGATGGCTCTGCTGGATCTGACCGTGCACGGCTGGGACCTCGCGGTCGCCACCGGCCAGCCGTACCACCCGGACCCGGATGCGGTGACCGGGCTGCACGCGCTGGTGGAGCAGTTGGGCCCCACCGCCCGCAAGATGGGCGTCTTCGCCGACCCACCACCCACCCCTGCGGCGGGACCAACCCCCGGCCTGGCCCACCTCCTAACCCAGACCGGCCGCACCCCCACCTGGCCCCAGCATGGTTGATCATGAAGTTGTTGCCAGCCAGCGCGGCGCGTCGTGGCATTAACTTCATGATCGACGGGGTGGAGGTGGGGTGGGGTTGTTGACTTGGGTATTCGCTGGGTGAATAGTTTGGGGGGTGTCTACGCCGCATGTGTTGCTGGGGCTGCTTGCCGGGGGCAGTCGGCACGGCTATGAGCTGAAGCGTGCGCACGACGAGCGGCTGCCGAGGGCTCGACCGTTGGCCTTCGGGCAGGTCTACGCCACTCTCGGCCGGCTCGAACGCGACGGCCTGGTGGCGGCCGCCGGGCAGGATCGGGTCGCCGGGCCGGATCGCACCGCGTACGCGCTGACCGAGCAGGGGCGGGTCACGCTGGACCAGTGGCTGTCCACCGTGGAGCCACCCATGCCGTACGTGGCCAGCACACTCTTCGCCAAGGTCGTGGTGGCGCTCCTGGTCGCCGACGTGGACCGGCCGGTCCTACCTGACCGCCCAGCGTGCCGCGCACACCGCACGGTTGCGTGAGCTGACCGCGGTCAAGGCCGACCCCACCGCCACGCTCAGTGATGTGGTGGCGGCCGACTTCGCCATCGTCCACCTCGACGCCGACCTGCGGTGGCTGCACACCACCCTGGGCCGGGTCGTCGACTGGCACCGGGAGGTGCATCCGTGACGCAACTGCAGGCTCGCGGCGTGGTTCGGGCGTACGGCCCGACACCCGCGCTACGCGGCGTGACACTCGACGTGGCCGAGGGGGAGATCGTCGCCGTCACCGGGCCGAGTGGCTGCGGCAAGTCGACCCTGCTGCACTGCCTGGCGGGGATCCTCCGCCCCGACGCCGGCGAGGTCAGCTGGCGCGGCGAGCGGATCGACACCTGGTCGGAGGCGGCCCGGTCCCGGTTGCGCCGCACCGAGTTCGGGGTGCTGTTCCAGTTCGGGCAACTGGTCGCCGAGTTGACCGCCGCGGAGAACGTCGCCCTGCCCCTGCTCCTCGCCGGCACGGGGCGGCGAGAGGCACGCGCGGCGGCGCTCACCTGGCTGGAGCGGTTCGGGGTGGCCGAGTTGGCCGACGTCCGACCCGGTGAGATGTCCGGTGGTCAGCAGCAACGCTGCGCCACCGCACGGGCGTTGGTGACCGAGCCCCGGGTGCTCTTCGCCGACGAGCCGACAGGTGCGCTGGACACGCTCACCGGTGAGCAGGTCCTCACCCAGTTGGTCCGGCTCGCCCGTGAGCAGCGCACCGCCGTCGTGCTGGTCACCCACGAGCCGCGGATCGCCGCGTACGCCGATCGGGAGATCGTGTTGCGCGACGGCCTGGTGGACCACACCGGCCTGGGGCTGGACGTGCCGCTGGCCGGCGGTGCTCGGTGAGACCCGCGACGCTGGTCCGCCTCGCGCTCGCCGGCACCCGCACCGACACCGCCCGGGTGGTGCTCACCGCCCTCAGCGCCCTGCTGGCGGCCCTGGCTGGGCTGGCTGCGCTCACCGTGTTGGCCATCCCCACCCCAGCGGCGACGGACGAGAACCCGAACAGCTGGTCGGAGCAGTACCACAACGCCCTGCTGGTGGAGCCCGGGTTGCGCGGCGGTACGGCGTTCGCATTGCTGATGCTGACGGTCCCGGTGCTCGCGCTGGCCGGTCAGTGCGCCCGGCTCGGCGCGCCCGCCCGGGACCGCCGGCTGGCCGCGCTCCGGCTGGCCGGTGCCACGCCCAACCAGGTCACCCGGCTGGTGGTGCTGGAGACCGGGGTGGCCGCCCTGATCGGCACGCTCGCCGGGCTGGGCGGCTACCTGGTCGGCCGCGAACTGCTGCACCGACCCGACGCGCGCGGTCAGCTGGCCCTGCCCACCGACGTACTGCCGTCGACCGGGGCCATCGCCGCCGTCGTGCTCGGTCTGCCGGTCGTCGCGGCGCTGGCCACCGTCCTGATGCTGCGGACGGTCACCACCAGCCCGCTCGGGGTGAGCCGCAAGGCTACCCGCGAACGTGGTCCAGGCCCGTGGGCCGGGCTCCTGATCGGGTTCGGCGTGGTCTCGTTCGCGGTGATCCGTCCGGTGGCCAATCAGCTCGACGACAGTGGAGAGTGGGCCTGGCTGGTGCCGCTGTTGTTCGCGGGGGGTGCGTTGGCGGCGATGGTCGGGGTGGTGATCGGCACCGGCTGGATCTCGTACCACTGCGGGCGGTTGTTGCGCCGGCACGCCCGCCGTGCCCCGGCGCTGCTCGCGGCGGGCCGGCTGATGGCGGATCCGTGGGCGGGCAGCCGCACGTTCGCCGCGCTGCTCGCCGCCGTGATCTTCGGCGGCGGTGCGGCCGCCCAGCGCGCCTACTTCGCCACCCAGGACCAGCTCGACCGGGAGCAGAGCCGACTCGCCGGGGCGGGCGACGGTGGCGCCAACCCCTTCTATCTGTCGACGTTGGATCTTGTCGACGGCGCGATCGCCGTGGCGGTCCTGCTCGCGACGGGCGGGCTGATCGTCGCGCTGGTCGAGGGGATCGTCGCCCGTCGACGCGCCTACGCCGCGTTGGTCGCCACCGGGGTGCCCCGCGCCACGCTGAGTCGTTCGGTGGCCTGGCAGGCGTTGGCGCCGGCCGTGCCGGCGATCCTGCTCGCGCTCACCGTGGGCACGCTGCTCGGCCGGGGGCTCGTGGCGGAGGTGTCAGCGGGTGGCGGGTCGACGCTGATCTGCGAGGCCACGGCGGCGCTCTGTGACGACCCTGCCACCCGGGAGCAGTACTCCCGAATCGTGTACTTCCCCGAGGTGCAGCGTGCCGTTCCCGTACCCCTGGAGCATCTGGCGTGGCTCGGTGCCGGCGCCCTGGCGGCGGTGCTGGTGACCGTCGGTGTCGGCCTGCTCTTCCTGCGCGCCAGCACCGCCCTGGACGAGCTGCGCACCACCTGAGTCGTACCCACCGGCCGGCATGATCCGCTCGGCCAGGTCAGGCGCTGAGTAGGCCGGAGGAGAGTGCGATCAGCGCACCCACCACAGCGGAGCAACAACAGACCAGCAGGCCGGCGACCACCGCGAGGATCAGCCAGAACCGGCGATCGCGCGCCACCGCCGCCACGCTGGGTCGGCGGACCTCCTCGGCGGCTTCCCCGTCACTATCCGTAGCCCCGGTCACCCCGGAAGTCTAGGCCGCGACATCCGCCGCGACCCGGAAAGGCCAGGCCGTGCGGCGCGGGACGCCCGTGCATACGCGACCCGACCATGATCGCGCCTGATCATGGAAGTAGTGGTCTCCCTCAGCCGCCGAGGGGACCACTCCCACGATCGAGCGCGATCATGCCGACCCGACGGTCAGGCCCGGCCGAGGCGGTCCAGGATCCAGGCGTTGATGAACGCCTCCTCGCGCCAGGAGTCGTAGCGACCGCTGGGGCCGCTGTGCCCGGCACCCATCTCGGTCTTGAGCAGGTAGTCGCCGCCCGGTGCGACCGCCCGCAACCGGGCGATCCACTTGGCCGGCTCGGAGTAGAGCACCCGGGTGTCGTTGAGACTGGTCGCCGCGAGGATCGCGGGATAGTCGACCGCCGCCACGTTCTCGTACGGCGCGTAGGACTTCATGTACGCGTACACCTCGGGGTCCTCAAGTGGGTTGCCCCACTCCTCCCACTCGGTGACGGTCAGCGGCAGCGACGGGTCGAGGATCGAGGTGAGCGGGTCCACGAACGGCACCTCCGCCACGATCCCGGTGAACGCGTCCGGCGCGAGATTGGCCACCGCGCCCATCAGCAGGCCACCGGCGGAGCCGCCCCGGGCGACCAGCCGGTCACTGGCCGTCCAGCCGGCCTTGACCAGGTGCCGGGCGCAGGCGACGAAGTCGGTGAAGGTGTTCTTCTTGGCCAGCAGCTTGCCCTGGTCGTACCAGCGCCGGCCCAACTCGCCGCCGCCACGGGTGTGCGCCACGGCGAAGACCACGCCCCGGTCCAGCAGGGACAGTCGGGCCACCGAGAACCACGGGTCCATGCTCGCCTCGTACGAGCCGTAGCCGTACAGCTCGCAGGGGGCCGAGCCGTCCCGGGGGGTGCCGACCCGGCAGACCAGCGAGATCGGCACCCGGGTGCCGTCGTCGGCGAGCGCCCAGTCCCGGTGCTGCTCGTACTCGGCCGGGTCGTACGGCCGCCCGTCCGGGCCGGGCAGCACGGGCTTCTGCTTGCGCAGCACCATCTGCCGGGTGACCAGGTCGTAGTCGTAGACCGAGTCCGGGGTGACCAGCGACGCGTAGCGCAGCCGGATCTGCCCGGTGCGGTACTCCGAGTTGGCGTCCAACCCGACGCTGTACAGCGGCTCGGGAAAGTCGATGTCGTACGCGTCGTCGCTGCCCACCGGCAGCACCCGCAGCCCGGTCAGCCCGTCGGTGCGCAGTGACACCACCAGGTGGTTGGCGAAGGCGTCGACGGCCTCCAGTCGGGTGCCGGGGGTGTGCTCGATCAGCGGCACCCAGTCGCCCGGTACGTCCGCGGAGGTGAACGCCAGCGCGAAGTCCTCCGCGCCGTCGTTGTGCAGGACCAGGAAGCGGTGACCGTGGTGCTCCACCGTGTACTCGATGCCCTGCCGGCGCGGGGCGATCACGGCGGGCGCGCCGGTCGGGTTGCCGGCGGGAATGACCAGCACCTCGCTGGTCACCTTGCTGTGCACGTCGATGAGGATGAACTTCTCCGACCGGGTGAGTTCCACGCCCACCCAGAACCGCTCGTCGTCCTCCTGGTGGACCACCACGTCGTCGGCGGTTGCCGAGCCGACGGTGTGCCGCCAGACCCGGTTCGGCCGCCAGGCGTCGTCCACCGTCACGTAGAAGAGCACCGAGGCGTCCGACGACCAGGCGGTGCCGTAGAAGGTGTCCGGGATCTCGTCCGGCAGCAGCTCGCCGGTGGTCAGGTCCTTCACCCGCAGGGTGAACCGCTCGTCACCGGAGAAGTCGGTGGAGTAGGCCAGCCAGCGACCGTCCGGGCTGATGTCGAAGGCCCCCAGCGAGAGAAAGTCGTGCCCCTCGGCCAGCAGGTTGCCGTCGAGCAGCACCTCCTCGCCGTCGAGCGGGGCGCCGTCCACGCTGACCGGCGGATCGATCTCGCCGTCGCGCACCGCGCGCCGGCACTGCACCCCGTACTGCTGCCCCTCGATCGTCCGGGTGTAGTACCAGTGCCCGCCCTTGCGGGTCGGCACGGACAGGTCGGTCTCCCTGGTGCGCCGACGGATCTCCTCGAACAGGTCGGCGCGCAGCTCGGCCAGGTGCGCCGTACGCGCGTCGGTGTACTCGTTCTCGGCGGTCAGGTAGGCGATCGTCGCCGGGTCGTCCTTGGCGGCGAGCCAGGCGTACTCGTCGATGACGGTGTCGCCGTGGTGGGTGCGCTCGCTGGGCACCCGCTTCGCCGTGGGCGGGGCAGTCTCGGTGGTCACGGCGGCCACGTTACCGGCCGGCGTGGACGATTGGCCGGACCAGCGGCTTCCCGATAATCCCGGCAGGTCTTTCGAACACATGTACGATAGCCGCCATGGCGGCAGCAGCGAGTTCCCTTGGCCGGTCCGGAGCCCTTGAGATCACCAAACGGTTGGCGGCGATCTGCGGCCCACCCTTCTCCCGGTCGGCCGGTCCCGCCGACGAGGTGGCCGGGCGGCCGGCGCGCTGGGTGGCGGTGCCGGGCGGCCCGCCACGCCGCCGCCGAGGTGCTGCGGCTGGCC
>NZ_JAEVHL010000135.1 GCF_016803395.1 Micromonospora tarensis
GGCGTCCCACTTCATCTCGTTCTCAGGCACGACGCTGTTGAACTCACGGTTCAGGATCGTCGTGTACGCACTGGTGGACAACTTGCCGGTGGCCACCGCGGCACCGAAGTAACGGCCTTTCTCGGCCGCCGCCGCCTTCAGGGTCGTGCCGGCGCCGGACGCGGGGGTCAGCGCCACCGTCATACCGGTGGTGAGGGCGGCGGCGAGGGTGACCGCCGCCAGCATCGTTCTCATCGGTTTCATGTTGTTCCTTTTCAGTGGTTGCATCGGTGGTGGTGATGTGCCACTTCGCTCGGGACGGACCGTGCGGGGAGCGGTCCTGGCCGCCCGCCACCAGATCCAGCGGTCCAGGAACGGCTCCGTCGGCTTGCGCCGTCCCGAGGTGACGTCCAGCTGCCCGGAGGGACGTCGTGATCCGAGGTACCACCATCGCGGCTCGCCCGGTGAGTCACGGGATCGGTAGACCTCGATATCGAGAGTGAGCGATAACATGTCGTTCGTCAAGACGTAATGAGGCGTTCACGCCGATCCCCCGCAACGCCGCGATTCGCCCAGCCCTGAACGCCCACCCAGGCCGCCCTCGCCCAGCGCGCGACCAGCGGACGAGCCGGGTTCGCCCGGCCCACCGGGCCGTGTCAGACAGTCATCCTGTTATCGCTCACAGTCCGGTGCGGACAACTGCCCGCCCGGCGCAGGTCAGGCACGCCCGCCGGGCCACCCGGAGCCGCTTCCAGGGTCGTGCGCGGCGGCCACCCGGGGGCCGTCGAGCCAGCTCACGGGATCGATTCCCGATCGAGCCACTTCGATTGACACTTGATGGTCCGAGGGGAACACTATTTGTCATGCGTGGCCGCCCGAGAGCCGGACCAGGGCGAGCCAACCGGTAGCGGGCATCGTGCGATCACCGCGGGAGTCGGGCATGCCCGCGACCGGATCGCCCGACCAATCCCAGCCTCGAACAGGCAGTCGAAGGAGTCGTCCGTTGAAAATCAGAAGGAAACTGCTGCTCGCCCTTGCCGTGTCGCTGGTGACGGCCGGCCTCGTGGTCCCGACGTTCCGGCCCGCGTACGCGGCGTCGCTGGCCGAGGTGACCAGCTTCGGCGACAACCCGGGTCGGATGCGGATGCACGTCTACGTGCCGGACAACCGACCGGCCAGGCCGGCGACAGTGGTCGCCATGCACGGCTGCGGCGGCTCCGGCCCCGGCTTCTACTCCGGCAGCGAGTTCGCCAGCCTGGCCGACCGGTACGGATTCATCGTGATCTACCCGTCCGCGACCCAGCAGGCCGGCTTCGGCAACTGCTTCGACACCTGGTCCGACGCCGCCAAGCGGCGTGGCGGGGGCAGCGACCCGGTGTCGATCATCTCCATGATCCGGCACGTGCAGCAGCAGTACACCGCCGACCCGGACCGGGTCTACGCCACCGGCAGCTCGTCCGGCGGCATGATGACCAACCACATGCTGGCGCTCTACCCCGACGTGTTCAAGGCCGGCGCCGCGTTCATGGGCGTTCCGTACAACTGCTTCGCCAACGCGGCGGACTACCCGCCCGGCAGCAGCCAGTGCACCGGCGGGAACATGAACCGGACGCCACAGCAGTGGGGCGACGCGGTGCGTCAGGCGTACCCCGGCTACACCGGCCCTCGGCCACGGGTGCAGTTGTGGCACGGCACCAGCGACACCCTCGTGCCGTACTCGCTGTTGCAGGAGACGATCGAGCAGTGGACGAACGTGTTCGGGCTGAGCCAGACACCCACCTCCACCGACACGCCCCAGGCGAACTGGAACCGGCGGAGGTACGCCGACAGCAGCGGCACCGTCCAGGTCGAGGCGTACAGCATCCAGGGCGCCGGGCACAGCCTGCCCTCCGCCGGTATGGCCGCCGCCGCCGTCCAGTTCTTCGGCCTGACCAGTCCGACGACGCCGCCGCCCACCGACCCGACCACCCCGCCGCCGACCACCCCGCCGCCGACCGCCGGCGCCTGCCGGGTGACCGTCGCGATCAACGCCTGGAACGGCGGCCTGACCGAGAACATCACCGTCACCAACACCGGCACCAGCGCCGTCAACGGCTGGTCCCTGGTCTTCACGCTGCCCAGCGGGCAGACCATCACCTCGGGCTGGAACGCCACCTACTCGCCCAACTCCGGGCAGGTGACCGCCCGCAACGTCGCCTACAACGGCGGCATTCCCGCCAACGGCTCGGTGACCATCGGCTTCCAGGCCTCGCACTCCGGTAACCACACCCGACCGTCCGCGTTCGCCCTCAACGGCGCGTCCTGCGCCCTCGCCTGAGCGCGGGCCGGCGTCGACGAGACCGTGCGCCGGTCACCTTCCGATGGTGACCGGCGCACGGCTCGTTCCGGCGTCGCCCGGGTCAGCGGTAACCAGCGCCCACCACGTTGGCCTGCACCGCGTTCTCGGTCGCGTCGGACGGGTAGCCGGCGACCATCGCGCCCTCGTAGAAGGTGCCGGCGCTCAGGTTCGCGCCACCGTCGGGCTTGCAGCAGTCACCGCCGCTACCCAGGATGATCGCGCCCTGCTTCTTCATCGGGCTGTATCCCGGCGGGAGCGAGCCGTCATACAGCGTGTAGAGGCTGCCGGACTGCGCGTCGCTGCCCTTGATGGCGAACCGGGACGTGCCGTTGTTCTTCAGGGTCGCGGTCACGAACTTGCTGCTGAACGCCCGCTGGTTGGGGTTCCAGGAGCTGCTGCCGCCCGGGAAGAGGCCCCACTCCAGGTCGGCCTGCACCCAGGGCCCGCTGCCCGAGCAGCCGCCGAACCAGCACTGCTTGCTGAAGTTGATGGCGTCCATCGCGCCAGCGGCGTCCGCCTTGCGCGTGGTCTCACTGTTGCCGTAGTCGAAGCAGCAGCCGCTGTTGACGTGGGTGCCGCTGGTGACCATGTACATGCCCTCGGGGGCGGCACCGGTCGGCACCCCGGTGAGGTGCCCGTCGCGCCAGTAGCTGTTTCCCGGGTTGATGTAGAGCGAGTACGCCTTGCCGCCGCCCACGGTCAGCGACTCCGAGGTCGCGATCGCCGGCTTGCTCTGCGGCGAGCCCGGAACCACGCTGGATCCCTGGTACCAGAGGTCGTTGCCGCGCCCTGACTGGTCGAAGACCACGGTGATCACGCAGGTCGTGCCGGCGCAGAAGGAGTCCTGGTTGGCCGCGACGGCGGTGCCGCCCGCGGCGGACACCCCGATGTTGCGGGTGGTGTTGTCCGACGAGCGACGCACCTGGTAGAGGTTGCCGGTGTACGCCGCGTAGAGCGCCCGCGTCGTGCTGTGCGCCGCGACGCACGGGGTGCCGCCGGAGGCGTAGATGTCGCACGGCCGCGCACCGCTCGGCGGCGGGGTCGTCGGCGGGGTGCTCGGCGAGGCCCACTGCTGGTTGGCGCCGCCGGTGCAGGCCCAGAGGATGATTTTGGTGCCGTTCGCGGTGGCGGCGCCGTTGGCGTCGAGGCAGAGCCCGGACTGCACGCCGGTGATGGTGCCGTTGCTGTTGACGTTCCACTGCTGGTTGTTCTGGCCGTTGCAGTCCCAGATGATCACCTGGGTGCCGTTGGTGGTGCCCCGACCGTTGGCGTCCAGACACTTGTTGCCGTACACCTGAAGTTGCTTGGTCGACGTCCAGGTCCAGGTCTGGCCGGCAGCGCTGGTGCAGTCCCAGAGTTGGGTCTGGGTGCCGTTGGTGGTGCTGGAGTTGGGCACCTCAAGGCAGCGGCCGGACGGGGTACCGATGATCGGGCTGCTCTGGCCTGGTTCGATGGCGGCCGCCATCGGGGCGGCGGCGGCCTCGGCGCTCGTCGACGGGGCACCGGGGGTAGCGCCGATGCCGACCAGAGCGGCGACCAGAGCGCCCGCCAGAGCGGTCAGCCGGCGGGCGCGATGACGTCTCGGGTTGAGATCACGGGCTGTTCCTGGCCCGATGGGCGACGGGTTTCGCACGAGGTGGCTCCTCGGAGTCGTGGCAGCGCGTGGGTGTCGACGCGCCACGGGGCGGTGGCGATGGCGAATCGATTCGCAGCGAATCGTATGACCTTTGTTTAATTCATGTCAATGAATGCGGATGTCGGGGCGACGCGCTGGCCGTCGGGCTGACGACCAGCGCATCACCTCCCCCGGGGACGCCTACCGCCCCAGAATCCGCCACGTCTGGTTCAACGGGCTGCCCTGGTTGACCGCCTTGCAGGTCCACTGGTGGACCAGCGCGCCGGCCGCCGTGGAGACCGCGTTGACGTCGACGCACTTGCCACTGTGCCGGGCGACGAGTTGGTAGTCGTGCGAGTCGTTGCCCGAGTAGGTCACCTTGCGCAGCGTGAACTGCTGGTTGAGGCTGTTCAGGCAGGTCCACTGGTGCACCGCCGCGCCGTCGGCGGTGGACACCCCGCTGACGTCGAGGCACTTGCCGCTCTGCTGGTTGACCACGGTGTAGGTGTTGGCCACGCCGGCGACCGGTCGGAAGTTCCAGAGCTGCTGGTCACCGCCGTCGCAGTAGTTCTGCTGCTGGACGTTGCCGTCGGCGGTGCTCTGCCCGGCGTTGTTCAGGCACTGCTGCGAGTGCTGGGCCACCGCCACCGACTGGAAACCGCCGTCCGACGGAGGCAGCAGGGTGATGGTGTAGGTGTCGGTCTGGTTGCCGTACGGCAGTGTCACAGTGGCGTTGTTGTTGGACACGTTGACCACGCTGTTGGCGACCGTGATCGGGCCCTGCACCGCGCCGCCGCCGTTGTGCGGGATGCGTTGGGTGAGCACCCGGACCTGGCTGTTCTGCACGATGCCGCTGGTCGTGTCCAGGCGTTGCAGGTTGACCGTCAGGTTTCCGGTGGTACGGCCAGCACCGACCAGGACCTTCGCCACACCTGTCGTCTTGGTGGCGTACGCGTCGTACGACTGGCTGGGGGTGACGCCGACGATCTCGCCGGTCTGGGAGGCGTAGAAGCGGTAGTTCCACCACTCCCCCTTGGGCTGGTGCTGCCCGGCCGAGTTACGGATCAACAGGTTGCCGAGATCGTTGTGCAGGCTGCCACCGCTGGCCCAGTTCGCCCGCAGACCGTCCGCCCGGGCCCGCTCCAGACGCGCGATGTACCAGGCGCCGTCGGCCGGGTTCTGCTCGTCGGGCGCGCCGTACTCGTTGATCTGGTACGGACGCGGGTGGGCTATGCCGCGCGGGTCGAGGGTGGCGTTGGCGGCGGCGACGTTGGCGACCGGGTCGCCCGGCAACGAGTGCCAACTGATGATGTCCGGCACCGTGTTGGTCGAGCGGACGAAGTCCAGGTACTGGTTCCAGAAGGTGTGCGTGGTCGACGGCACGCAGGCACAGCTCGGCCCGACGATGAGCTGGTTGGGGAATTCCGCCCGGATCCGCTGGTAGGTCCGTCGCCACAGCTCCAGGTACTGGGAGATCGGGCGGTTCCAGAAGATGGTGATGTTCGGTTCGTTCCAGATGTCCCACTGCACCGACAGCCCGGCCGCCCGGACGTCGCCGATCAGCCGGTTCAGGAAGTTGTCGTAGTCGGTCCAGCTGCCGTTGTCGCCGGGGAAGCGGGAGATCCCCGCGCCGTCGGCACCCCACAGGTCGTGCGGCAGGATGATGAACTGCCCGCCGAGGGCGTTGGTCCGACGCGCCTGGGCGAGTGTGGAGTTCCAGCGACGGTCGTACGTCCCACCGACCCAGCCGCTGCCCGGGAGCTGCGCGCCGCCGGCCCGCATGTACTGGAACTTGACGTCTCGGTAGAAGTGGTCGGCGGGACCGCTGGCGTTCTCGGTCATGCCGTAGATCCAGCCGGACGCGCGGTAGGTCGGCGCACCGCTGGTGCTGGCGAAGTTGACGCTTATCGACTCGTCGGCGGCCTGGGCCGGGGTCGAGGCGACGGTCACGGCGGTGGTGGCAGCGAGCAGGCCGACCACGAGTCGGGCGACGATCGCACCGGCTCGTCCTGACCTGCCGCGGGACGGGGTTTTCACGGGCGGCTCCTTGGTGGGGCGTGGGGGACGCGCTCCGGAGGGCTGCGCTTGCGAATCGATTCGCACGGATCGTAGGACCGGCCACTGAACCGTGTCAATGAATTGACAGCGGGATGACGGCCGTGTTTCCTCGCCCCGCCGCTCATCTCTTGACCACCGGTTACGGACCGACTTATCTTCGTGCGAACCGATTCGTCGAATCGATTCGCCTCATGGCCCGGGTCCGCCCGGCCCGCGACTGTCACTCCGCACCTTCCCCTGACGATCGACTTGAAGTGAGGCAACACATGACCGGACTCAGTCGTCGGCGGCGCCTGGCCGCCGTCGCCGTGCTAGCCCTCGCCGCAGCGGCCGGCGGCGCCTGCTCGTCGTCCTCGGACCAGCCCGCCGACGGCGGCGCCTACCTCGTCTGGGATCCGTACCCTCAGTTCGCCGACGACTCCGAGTGGGTGGCGCTGCTCAAGAAGTGCGGCACCTCGGCGGGGGTCACTGTCAAGCGGACCGGCTACGACACCACCGACCTGACCAACAAGGCGCTGCTCGCCGCCCAGCAGGGAAATTCGCCGGACGTGCTGATCGTCGACAACCCGGTCATCTCGACGCTGGCCGAGGCCGGCGCGCTGACCACCACCGACGACAACAAGCTGGACGTCTCGGCGATGGCGGCGAACCTGCTCGGCGCCGGCCAGCGCGACGGCAAGACGTACGGGGTGCCGATCGGAGCCAACACCCTCGCGCTCTACTACAACAAGGACGTGCTCACCGCCGCCGGAGTCGACCCCGCCGGCATCAGGGACTGGGCCTCGCTGAACTCGGCGCTGGGCAAGGTAGAGGCCAAGGGGAAGAAGGGCATCACCTTCTCCGCGATCGGCACCGAGGAGGGCAGCTTCCAGTTCCTGCCCTGGTTCTGGGGCTCGGGTGCCCAACTGACCAGCCTGGACTCGCCGCAGGCGGTGTCCGCGCTGACGCTCTGGACGGACTGGCTCAAGCAGGGCCACGCCCCGAACTCGGTCATCAACAACACCCAGACCACCAGTTGGCAGGAGTTCGCCACCGGCGACTACGCGTTCGCCGAGAACGGCACCTGGCAGTTGGCCAACGCGGAGAAGCTCGGCTTCCCGTACGGCACCATCGCGATCCCGGCCAGCGCTGGCGGGCCGGCCCCGGCGCCCACCGGCGGCGAGTTCGTCTCCATCCCGGTGCAGCGGAGCACCGGCCGCTACGCCACGTCGCAAAAGCTCGTCACCTGCCTGACCAGCGCCGACAACCTCCTCGCCACCGACACCACCCTCTCCTACGTGGCACCCGTCGCCGCCGTCCAGGAGCGGCAGGCGAGCACGGACCCCAAGCTCAAGGTCTGGGTCGAGGCGGTCCGGGCCGCCAAGGGCCGCACCGGCGACAACCTCGGCACGAAGTACCCGAAGATCTCCGAAGCACTGTGGACAGCGGTGCAGGCGGCCCTCAGCGGCGGGAAATCGCCGGGCGAGGCACTGGCCGCCGCGCAGGCCGCGGCCACGAACAAGTAGCCGAGCCGAAGCGACCCATGGTCCCCCCGACAGCGACCTCCACCGCCGTACCAGGCCCGGGTGAGGCGGCGACCGCCGCCCCACCCGGCTCTCCCCCGTCCCGGGCGCGCCGGCCCAGCCGATGGCTGGCGTGGGGCTTCCTGGCACCCGTGACCCTCTACCTGGCGACGTTCTACGCCTACCCGCTCTACCGCAACGTCGAGCTGAGCCTGCGGGAGTACACGGTCCGTTCGTTCGTGCAGGGCGGTGCGCCCTTCGCCGGCCTCGACAACTACCGGACGGTCCTGACCGACCAGGCTTTCGGGTCGACGCTCACCCACACGCTGATCTTCACCGCCGCCTCGCTCGCCTTCCAGTTCGGCATCGGCATGGCGCTGGCACTCTTCTTCCACCAGCACTTCCCGCTGTCCCGCACGCTGCGGGCGTTGATCCTCGTACCGTGGCTGTTGCCCCTGATCGTCTCGGCGTCGACCTGGACGTGGCTGCTCAACAGTGACTCGGGTCTGGTCAACGCCGCCCTCGGCGTGCTGGGCGTCGACCCGGTCAACTGGCTCACCTCGCCGGGCTGGTCGATCACCTCGGTGATCATCGCGAACATCTGGATCGGCATCCCGTTCAACCTGGTGATCCTGCACAGCGGCCTACAGTCGATCCCGGCCGAGGTGTACGAGGCGTCCGCGCTGGACGGCGCGACGGGGTGGCAACGGTTCTGGTCGATCACCTTTCCGCTGTTGCGCCCCGTCTCGGCGATCACGCTGCTGCTGGGGCTGATCTACACGCTGAAGGTCTTCGACATCATCTGGATCATGACCAAGGGCGGCCCGACCAACTCCTCCGCGACGCTCGCCACCTGGTCGTACCGGCTCGGCTTCGGCAACCTGCTGCCCGAGTTCGGGCCGGGTGCGGCCGTCGGCAACCTGCTCATCGTGCTGGCCCTGATCGCCGGCCTCGGCTACATCCGGATCGAGCGGAGGCAGCAGCTGCGATGACGAACCCGACGCCTCGGGCCTGGTGGAAGACCGGTGTCGGCCTGGTGCTGACCGGGCTGATGCTCTTCCCCGTCTACTGGATGATCAACGTGTCGTTCACCCGGGACCAGGACATGCGGGCCAGTCCCCCGCACCTGATCCCCACCAACGGCACCCTGGACGGCTACCGGGTGGTGCTCGACCAACAACTGCCGTACCTCGGCACCAGCTTCCTGGTCGGCCTCGGCACGGTGCTGCTGACCGTCGCGCTGGCCGCACCCGCCGGCTTCGCGCTGGCGAAGCTCCGACCGCCGGGCGGCCGGGCGCTGAGCTTCGTGCTGCTGATCGCGCAGATGATCCCGGGAATCATCATGGCGATGGGCTTCTACGCCATCTTCCTCAACCTCGGTGTCCTCAACACGCTGCCCGGTCTGATCCTGGCCGACACGACCCTGGCGGTGCCGTTCGGAGTGCTGATCTTCACGGCCTTCATGTCCGGCCTCCCCGACGAGCTGCTCCAGGCCGCGGTGGTCGACGGCGCCGGTCGGCTGCGGACCTTCTGGTCGGTCGTGCTGCCGGTCAGCCGCAACTCGATCGTCACGGTGTCGCTGTTCGCGTTCCTGTGGTCCTGGTCGGATTTCATCTTCGCCTCGACCCTGGCCGGCGGCGGTGACCACCAGCCGATCACCCTCGGCATCTACCACTACATCGGCAACAACAACCAGCAGTGGAACGCCATCATGGCGACCGCTGTCGTCGCCTCCATCCCCGCCGCCGTGCTGCTCGTCCTGGCCCAGCGGTACGTCTCGATGGGCGTGACCGCCGGCGCCGTGAAGGACTGACCACCCGCACCACAGAAAGGCACCCGCCACCCATGACCGCCGCCCCGTCCGGTCCGGAGTTCGGAATCCAGGACATCCCGTTCAGCTACCGAGGATCCTGGTTCAACATCTCCCCGGTGGTAGCCGAGAAGACGTACGCCGACGACCTGCACCTGGTCTCGCACCAGACCGGGCTGCACCCGGTACTGCGGCTCGCCCCCACCGTCGCCGACACCACTGTCGTCGCCACGCCCGCGCTGCTGACCTGGCGCAACGGGCCCGACCGGGTCGAGGCCGTCTACGACGGACCGGACACCCTGCGGATCCGGGGCCGGCGGCTCGGCCTGCGGGTGGCCGCCGCGGCCGACACCCTCACCCCGTTCAGCGGCACCTACCTGTACCTCGACCCGCTCGACGGGTCACACGTCTTCACCTCGTACGAGACCGGTCGCCGCTATCGGGTGACGGTGCTCTCCGGCGGTCTTGCGCGCACCGACGGCGTGGAGGCGCTGGGCACCGCCGACCGGTCCCTGCACCTCGCCGGTGACCAGCCGTGGGAGATCGCGATCGAGGAGTACGCCACCGCCCGTCGCCCGTACGTCCGGTCGGTCACCTTCGAGCGGTTGTGCCATGACCGGCTCGCCGAGTTCACCGCGTTCGTCGACGCGGTAGCGCCGTGGCGCAATGCCGACACCCCGGCCGCCGAGCTGGCCGCGTACGTCCTGTGGTCGGCCACCGTCGCTCCGGCGGGCTTCGTCACCCGCCCCGCCGTGCTGATGTCCAAGCACTGGATGGACAAGGTGTGGAGCTGGGACCACTGCTTCAACGCGATCGCCCTGGCCGCCGGCGAGCCGGAGCTGGCCTGGCACCAGTTCCACCTGCCCTTCGACCACCAGGACGAGGCCGGTGCCCTGCCCGACTCGGTCACCCACTCCGAGGTCCTGCACAACTACGTCAAGCCTCCCATCCACGGCTGGGCGCTGCGCCATCTGCGTCGACGCCTTCCCCAGCCACCGGATCGGGCGGCGCTGACGCAGACGTACGACCGGCTGGCCCGGTGGACCCGGTTCTGGCTGGACGCGCGGCGCGCCCCGGGCCACGACCTGCCCCACTACCAGCACGGCAACGACAGCGGCTGGGACAACGCGACCACCTTCGACGCCGGCCGGGTGCTGCAGACGGCCGACCTCGCCGCGTTCCTGGTCGCCCAGCTACGCTGCCTCGCCGACCTCGCCAGCGAGCTGGGCGAGCCCGCCGACCAGTGGTCGCGGGAGGCCGACCGGATCAACGACGCGATGCTGCGCGAGCTGTGGGACGGCGCACGCTTCACCGCCCGCAACCCGCACACCGGGCGCGGCGGACCAGTCGTAGCCTGCTCGACCTGATGCCGGTGGCACTCGGGGCCGACCTGCCCGCGCCGGTCGCCGCCGCCCTCGCCCGAGGCGCGGAAACCCACCTGACCACCCACGGCCTGGCCACCGAGCCGACCGACTCGGCGCACTACCTGGCCGACGGCTACTGGCGTGGCCCGATCTGGGCGCCCTCCACCGTCCTCATCGAGGATGGCCTGCGGCGGGCCGGGCAGACCAGGATCGCCGACGAGATCAGTCGACGGTTCCTCGCGCTGTGTGAGAAGTCCGGCTTCGCGGAGAACTTCGACGCCGAGACCGGTGCCGGGCTCCGGGACCGCGCGTACACCTGGACCGCCAGCAGCTATCTCATCCTCGCCGCCGCGCAGGAGCAACGGCGCGGCACCGGCGGGTGAGCCGGATGGACTCAGCGGACCGGGACCGGGCCGGTGCTGGAGCGCAACGAGATGGGCGGGCTGTACAGCCGGTGCCGTGGCACGGCGTCGCGCTCGGCGATGCTCTCCAGCAGCAGCGACACCGCCTCGGCGCCCATCTCGACCATGGGCACGTCGGCAGCGGTCAGCGGCGGCCGGAAATCCTCCGCCCAGTGCTGGGCGGCGACCCCGGTGACGGAGAAGTCCGCCGGCACGGACATGCCGGCGCCGGTCAGTGCGCGCTGCATCCCGGGCAGCGCCGCCTCGTTGATGGTGGCCACCGCCGTGACCTCCGGATGCGTCGCGAGCAACTGTTCCACGCACGCCTCACCGGCGGCGGTGTCGTCGCCGCAGCAGACCTCCACACCGGTCAGGCCCCGTTCCGCCGCGGCGGCTCGGAAACCGGCCAGCGCGCGATGGCTGGGGCCGTAGCCCGCGGCCACCAACTCGGCGGAACGGTTGACCAGTGCCACCTGCCGGTGCCCCAGATCGGCCAGGTGGTGCACGCAGCGCGCGATCAGCCCGGCGTAGTCGATGTCGATCCAGCTCATGCCGTGCGGCTCGGCGGTCCGTCCGATCGTGACGAACGGCAGGCCGGCCCTGGTCAGGCGGGTCACCCGGTCGTCGGTCAACCGGATCTCCATCAACACCACACCGTCCACCCGACGCCCGGTGACGATCCGTTCGAAGGACCGGTCATGGTCACCACCGGACGGCGAGAGCAGCACGTCGAGGTCGTGCCGGGCAGCCGCCTCGACGACGCTGGCGACGAAGCCCAGCTGCATGTCGGTCAACCGCTGGCTCGCCGGTGGGATCACCAGCCCGAGAGTGCGGGTGCGGCCCTCCTTCAACGCCCGGGCGCTGGCGTTCGGCCGGTAGTCCAGCTCGTCGATGACCGCCTGGATCCGCTGCCGGGTCGCCTCCGACACGCTGCGCTTCCCGCTCAGCACGTAGGAGACGGTGCTGCGGGACACTCCCGCCCGGCGGGCGATCTCCCCGATGTTCATTCGCCGCCCCGAATCGATTCTTGCCCCGACACGGGGACGCACACTGCTCCGCGGACGAGCATATCGACCCCGAAGGCTGCCATTCGCTGACCACGGCCCGGACTAGCGCCATAGATGGACGACAATTAGTGCCATAGGTATTACGTGTGATGAGCGGGATATCCGCCACCGCCCCAGCCGCCCATCGGAGGGATCCAATGAACGCGAAGAAGACGCTGGGTCGCCTGGCCGCCACCGCGGGGACCCTGGTGGTCCTCGTCAGCGCCGCCAGCACCTACGCGCTCTCGGACGCGCCGGGCGTCGCCCGCGCCGCCGGCACCGGACCGTGTGACATCTACGCCTCGGGTGGCACACCGTGCGTCGCCGCGCACAGCACCACCCGGGCGCTGTACGGCGCCTACGACGGCCCGCTCTACCAGGTCCGACGATCGTCCGACAACACCACCCGCGACGTCGGCGTGCTGAGCGCGGGAGGCTACGTCAACGCCGCCACCCAGGACTCGTTCTGCGCCAACACCAACTGCGTCATCACCGTCATCTACGACCAGTCCGGCCGGAACAACCGGCTCACCCAGGCGCCCCCCGGCTACTGGCCCGGTCCCGCCCCGGGCGGATGGGACAACCTCGCGGACGCGAAGGCGGCCCCGATCACGATCGGCGGCCAGCAGGCCTACGGCGTCTACATCAGCCCCGGCACCGGCTACCGCAACAACAACACCAACGGCGTCGCCACCGGCGACCAGCCCGAAGGGATCTACGCCGTCGTCGACGGCACGCACTACAACCAGTGGTGCTGCTTCGACTACGGCAACGCGCAGACGGACGGCCAGGCCGACGCGCCGGCCATCATGGAGACCGTCTACTTCGGTGCCAACAAGCAGTGGGGCTACGGGGCCGGCGTCGGCCCGTGGATCATGGCCGACCTGGAGTGGGGGCTGTTCTCCGGGGTGAACGCCGGTTACAACAACATTGCGCCGATCAACCACCGCTTCGTGACCGCCATGGTCAAGGGTGAGCCGAACCACTGGGCGATCCGGGGTGGCAACGCGCAGTCGGGTGGTCTGACGACCTACTTCGACGGGCCGCGCCCCAACGGCTACCACCCGATGAAGAAGGAGGGGGCCATTTTGCTCGGGATCGGTGGCGACAACAGCGTGTCCGGCCGGGGCACCTTCTTCGAGGGGGTGCTGACCTCCGGCTACCCGTCGGCGGCCACCGAGAACGCGGTGCAGGCCAACATCGCCGCCGCCGGGTACGCGCCGGCCGGCGGCGGAAGCCCGCAACAGAACGTCCAGGTCGTGGGCGCTCAGTCCGGCCGCTGCGTCGACGTACCGAACGGCACCACCACCAACGGCACCCAGGTGCAGCTCTGGGACTGCATCAGCAACAGCACCGCCCAACGCTGGACCTACACCGCCGGCAAACAACTCCAGGTGTACGGCAACAAGTGCCTCGACGCGAACGCCGGGGGCACCAGCAACGGCACCCAGGCGATCATCTGGGACTGCCACGGCGGCACCAACCAGCAGTGGAACCTCAATGCCAACGGCACCATCACCGGCGCCCAGTCCGGGCTCTGCCTCGATGCCAACGCCGCCGGCACCGCGAACGGCACCAAGCTCATCCTCTGGTCGTGCAACGGGCAACAGAACCAGCGGTGGTCGACCCGTAGTTGACCGCGGGGCGGGGCGGCCGACGGTTACTGTCGGTCACCCCCGTCGGGCGGATGCGGTAGCGGGCGGTATACCTCAGAGTCATATTCATACCTCTGAGGTATACCGCCCGCGAGGAGCGGAAGCGGTGGCGGCCAGCGCGCCCTCGGCTAGGGCCCGATCACCCTGGCCATCTCGCCAGACGGATCGGTCGCCGCCGCCGACGCCCGGCCGGGCCCGCCCCGGATGTCCTCCTCGATCCGCTTCGCGGCGACCAGCAGCGGCGGGAGCAGATCCCGGCGGATCATCTCGAAGGACCCCCGGGTGGCGTGCGCGGAGACGTTCACCGCCGCGATCACCGAGCCGTCCGCGCCGTGGATCGGCGCGGCCAGCGACCGCAGGCCCTCCTCCAACTCCTGGTCCACTATCGCGTACCCCTGGGCGGCGACCCTGGTCAGGACGACGCGCAGCTTCGCCGGGTCGGTGACGGTGCGCCGGGTCAACGGCCGCAGCTCCGCGGTGCCGAGATAGTCGTCCAACCAGTCCGCCGGTTGCGCGGCGAGCAGCACCCGCCCCATCGACGTCGCGTACGCCGGGAACCGGGTGCCGACGCTGATCCCCACCGTCATGATCCGTTTGGTGGGCACCCGGGCGACGTACACCACCTCGTCGCCGTCGAGCACGGACACCGAGCAGGACTCGCGGACCTGCGCGACGAGCGCCTCCATGTGCCGCCGGGCCACCTCGGGCAGGCTCAGGCTCGACAGGTACGCGTAGCCGAGTTCGAGGATCCGCGCCCGCAGCGAGAAGAGCCGGCCGTCGGTGTGCACGTAGCCGAGCTCGACGAGGGTGAGCAGGAACCGGCGCGCCGCCGCCCGGGTCAGCCCGGTCCGCCTGGCCACCTCGCTGAGCGTGAGCTGCGGATGCTCGGCGTCGAACGCCCGGATCACGGCGAGCCCGCGCTCCAGCGACTGCACGAACTCCGGCGATCTCGCCGCCCCTTCGCGCACGCTCAACCAGCCTCCTGCCGCAGGGTCTCCCGGGCCACCGCGAACGCCCGGTTCGCCGCCGGCACCCCAGCGTAGACGCCGACCTGGAGCAGGACCTCCGCCACCTCGGCCGGGGTCAGTCCGTTCCGCACCGCGGCCCGGACGTGCATCGCCAGCTCCTCGTCGTGGCCGAGGGCGGCGAGCACCGCCAGCGTGACGCAGCTGCGGGTGCGTCGGTCGAGGCCGGGCCGGCTCCACACCTCCCCCCAGGCGTAGCGGGTGATGAAGTCCTGGAAGTCGGCGGTGAACTCGTCAGTGCCGGCGACCGCGCGGTCCACGTGCGCGTCACCCAGCACCTGCCGGCGCACCGTCATGCCTGCCTCGTGCCGCTCACGGTCGTTCATCGGTCACCGGGTTCCTCGTCGAAGTGGTCGCGCAGGAGTCGGCACACCCGCTCGGGTTGCTCGACGTTCGCCAGGTGCGCCGCCGCGCCGACCACGGCCAGCCGGGCACCCGGAACACGCCTGACGATCTCGCGGGCGTGCGAAACCGGCGTGGCCGGGTCGTCGGCTCCCGCGACGACAAGCGTGGGCGCGCCGATCCGGCCGAGGTCGGGTCGGAGGTCCATCGCGGCGATCGCCTCGCAGCAGGCGGCGTAGCCGGTGGCGGGCGTCGCGGTCAGCATGGCGCGGTGTCCCGCAACCACGTCCGGTCGGGCCACGGCGAAGGCCGGGGTGAACCAGCGGGCCACCACCGGGTCGGCGATCGCCGACAGGCCGGCGGCCCGTACCGTCGCCGCCCGCTCCCGCCACTGCTCGGCGGGACCGAGCGACGCCGACGTGCAGAGCAGCGCCAGCCGCCGCACCCGCTCGGGCGCGTGCGCGGCGAGCCACATGCCGACCATGCCGCCGAGGGAGAGACCCGCGTAGTGAACCCACGGCACGTCGAGGTGGTCAAGCGTCCGCAGCACCGCCCGGCCCAGCAGATCCACCGTGTACGGCCCGACCGCACCGCCGAGCGACCGTGCCCCAGGTGGTCGTACCGGATGACCCGGAACCGTTCGGCGAGGATCGCGACCTGGGGTTCCCACATCGCGCCGGCGGTGCCGAGGGAGCTAGCGAGCAGCAGCACCGGGGCGGCGGCCGGGCCGTCGACGGTGGTGTGCAGCCGGGGCGTCACTTCGCCACCCCCCGGACGGCGGCCAGCGCGCGGTCGACGAACAGACCGGCCGAGCCGAGCCAGCGGGACGGGTCGAGCGCCTCGTCGACCTCCGCCTCGGACAGCTGGGCGCGGATCTCCGGGGCGGCGAGCAGCGCGGCGCGGAACGACGGCTCGGCTGCCGCGCGGGCGACCAGGTCGTGCGCGACGCCGCGACCGACGGCGGGAGCGAGTCGCGCGGCGACGGCCTCGGCGAGCACCAGGCCACCGCTGGCGTCGAGGTTCCTCCGCATCCGCTGCGGGTGGACCCGCAGACCGGTCAGCAGCTCGGCACACCGGGCGGCGGCGCCGCCGGCCAGGTGCAGCAGGTCGAGCAGCGGCTCCCACTCGGCGTGCCAGGCACCGGCGGCCGTTCGTGCTCCTGCACGGCCGCGGCGAACAGCGTGCCGACGAGACCCGGACCGCGCCGCGCCGCGGCGGCGATCAGGACCGAGTCGACCGGGTTGCGCTTGTGCGGCATCGCCGAGGAGCCACCCCGCCCGGTGCCCCCCTCGGCGACCTCACCGATCTCGGTCTGGGCGAGCAGCCCGACGTCGAGCGCGACCTTGCCGGTGGCCGCGAGCAGCCCACCGAGGGCGGCGGCCAGGTCGAGCCGGGGTTGCCGGCGGGTGTGCCAGGGCAGCGGGCTCGCGGCCAGGCCGAGGAGCCCCGCGAACCGTTCGGCGACCTCCGGACCGGCCGGGCCGAGTGCGGCCAGGGTGCCGACCGCGCCGCCGAGCTGGGCGGGTTGGCCGCCGCCTGCCTGCCGCAGTCGGTCGCGCGCCTCGGCCAGGCCGGTCAACCAGCCGGCGGCCCGCAGCCCGAACGTGGTGGGTGCCGCCTGCTGCCCGAGGGTCCGGGCGACCTGCACCGTGCCCCGGTGGATGTCGGCGAGCCGGGCGGCGGCGGCCACGGCCGCGTCGAGGTGGCGCAGCAACGGAACGAGCGCGCGTACGGCCACCACTGTCAGCCCGGTGTCCAGGATGTCCTGGCTGGTCGCCCCGACATGCACCCAGGCCCGGGCGTGCTCCGGCACGGCGGCGTCAGCTCGCGGACCAGGGGGACGACGGGGTTGCCGGCGGCGTTGGCGGCCCGACCGAGCGTCGCCGGGTCGTACCGCTCGGCGCGGCAGTGTTCGACGATCGCGTCGGCCGCGCCGGGGGCAGGACGCCGGCGTCCGCCG